>NZ_JBFODC010000028.1:0-139385 GCF_040908105.1 Aeromonas sp. R7-2
TTGAATCGCCCCCAGTTCCCTAGACACCTCACAGCCTTAAAATGAGGCAACTATTGGAGGTGTTATGACCCGTCAGCGTTATCCAGAAACATTCAAAATCGAAGCCGTTAAACAAATCACCGAGCGCGGGCGGCCGGTGGCTGACGTTGCACGTGCCATCGGGGTATCCAGCCACAGCCTGTATGCATGGCTCAAGCAGTACGGTAAGCCTGCTGACCAGCAGATAGAAGAGTCTGCCTTGCAAGCCGAGATCCGCCGCCTGAAAACTGAACTGCGCCAGGTCACCGAGGAGCGCAATATTCTAAAGGAGGCCGCCGCGTACTTTGCCAGCGAGTCAAGGAAAGGTACGCGTTCATAACCTCCCGACTCGACCGGTACAGTGTCGTTACCCTGTGCCAGACCCTGGGGGTTCACCGAAGTGGCTTCTACGCGTGGTTGAAACAGCCCACATCGCCACGACAGCAGGAGGACGAACGACTGACCGGATTGGTCAAGCAATCCTGGCTGGAAAGTGGTGCTGTCTACGGTTATCGCAAGATCCATCGCGACTTTCGTGGCGCAGGGGAAGCCTGCGGCAAGCACCGTGTGGCCAAATTAATGAAGCGGGAGGGACTGCGTTCGCAAACGGGCTATCAACGCCGCAAGGGGCATTATGGAGGCAAGAGCACGCAAGCTGCCCCAAACACGCTGGCACGTCAGTTTAAGGTGCCAGCCCCCAACATCACCTGGGTGACTGACATTACCTACATTCGCACTCAAGAAGGGTGGCTGTACCTGGCGGTGGTGCTCGACCTGTTCTCTCGCCAGATCGTCGGCTGGGCGATGAAGTCACGCATGACGGCAGACTTGGCGGTTGATGCGTTATTGATGGCCGTCTGGCGGCGCAAACCCAAGCAGCCGGTACTGGTGCATTCGGATCAGGGCAGCCAGTTTACCGGTGGTGAATGGCAAGACTTTCTGAAGGCCCACAACCTGAGTTGCAGCATGAGCCGACGGGGTAACTGTCACGACAACGCGGTCGCCGAGAGCTTCTTTCAGTTGCTCAAACGGGAGCGGATCAAGCGCAGGATTTACGCGACAAGAGACGAAGCCCGCAGCGATGTGTTTGATTATATCGAGATGTTTTACAACCCAATCAGGCGTCATGGTTCCAATGATGGGCTGTCGCCGGTAGAGTTTGAAAGGCAGTTTATTTTTCAGCAACAAAGTGTCTAGAAAACCAGGGGCGCTTCAGTTTGCCAATGGCTCCATATGCTGTCAACGCACGGACCCTGTCGACAAAGCAGAGCATGTCGTGGTGCGTTGACAGAGATGAATCCTCTGTCTGGTGCGTTATTCACGTCTTGCTTGGACTGTGTGTGTGATCGCTGAACATCGGGAAAGCGGCGGATATCGAACGGGCAGGGGGGGGAGAGCAAGGCGATGTCAGCCCCAAAAAAGAGACAAAAAAAGAGCCACACATTGTGTGGCTCTTTATTCAGACTAACGAGTCTGCTCAGGGGCGACCGGCCGGGCTGGTTGCCACGTTGCTGGCAGCGGTGCTGCCACCGTGGCGACCGGAGGTCACGACTTCGCTGCGTACCAGGGGAGCGTACTCCACGGGTTCACGGGGTGTCGGGGCAGGCGCCGCAGCCGGCGTTGCCATGGGGGCATAGGCCTTGCGGGCACGGGCCAATACACCGGCACCCTTGTTCACGACCTGGGCCACAGGCACAGCGGCTTCTGCAGCGGCAGATTCCTGGGGGGCGACTTCGGCAGAGACTGGCGCCACGGGAGCAACTGGTTCGGCGACCACGGCAGGGGCTGCATCCACGTTGGTGACGTCGTCAGCCACGGATTCGGCCACAACAGCTTCGCTGCTCGGGGCTTCCTCGGTCTTGGTCTTCACGTTGGCAACAGCAGGCTCGGCAGCAACCACCTCGGCGGCGGCTTCCACGACCACAGGGGCAACAACGACGGGTTCCACCTGCGCGGCAGCCTCGACGGTGGCAGACTCTGCAACCAGTGCGGCTTGTGCCTGCTCTGCCGCTTCCTCAGCAACGGCTTCAGCCACCACGTGTTCGGTCAGTGCGGCGGAGGCCTGCAGGGCGGCTGCAACCGCTTCTGCGCTCGGAATGGTGATGACAGGCACAACCGGTTCTTCCACCTTCACCTGAGCCGCATCGGCCTGGGCCGCGGTAGTCAGCTGCACTTCACCTTGTGCTTCGTCTTCACGCTGGCCACGAGCCTCTTCGTTGATGCGCTTGCGACGTTGCCCTTCGATGCGCTGATTGCGCGGGGTACGGCGGGAACGACGCTGACCTTCGCCTTGCTCTTCTTGCTGCTCAGCGGCGGCTTGCACGTCGGCGACATCGATGATTTGCTCGTCAGTCGGCAGGGCAGGGGTGTCGGTTGCGGCGACATCGACACGGATCTGCTTGCGCAGTTGTCGACGTTCGCGGCGCTCGGCCACTTTTTGCTCTTTTTCCTGACGCGGTTCAGCGCTGGCGACAGCAGTATCAACGGTATCAACCGCCTCGACGCTCACCTCTGCACGGGGTTCGCGGGGCGCGCGAGGTTCACGAGCCGGACGCGGGGCACGAGGTTCGCGCTCCTGGCGGGGTTCGCGAGGCTCACGCTCCATGCGCTGTTCGGTGCGCACTTCGCCACGGGGTTCCCGTTCCTGGCGCGGTTCCCGCTCTTGACGAGGCTCACGCTCTTTGCGCGGGCGACGATTGCGATCACTGCTCTCGCGGCTGGCTGCGCCTTCACGCTTCTCGCCGGCCTCGGCATTGCGACTGCCGCGGTTGTCATCGCGACGGCCACGTTGACCACGGCTGCGGGATTCATCGCGCTGGTGACGGTGCCCGTCATCCTTGCGAGCTTCGCGCTGGGCGGCCGGTTTGTCGGCAGGCGCCTTCACCTCGGCCGGAGCCGCATCGGAGGAGGCACCGAACAGGCCGGAGAAGGCCTTGGCCAGCTTGCCAAAGAAGCCGACTTGTTCTGCAACCGGAGCGGGAGTCGCAAGAGGAGCCGGGGCGGTGGGCGCAACAGGCTGGGGAGCCGGGGCAAACCCTTGCAGCAGCGGCTGTTCGCGCTCGACTACCTGAGCCTGGCGCGGCTGATAGACCGGCTTGGCAATCTCGGTTTTGAGCTCGTAGCTGGCCGCTTCCGGGATCTCGTTCTGACGGATGCGGGTCACTTCGTAGTGCGGCGTTTCCAGATGCTGGTTCGGAATGATGTAGACACGCACATCATTGCGCTGTTCCAGATTGGCGATGGAGGTACGCTTCTCGTTGAGCAGATAGGCGGCCACATCGACCGGCACCTGGGCATGAACCTGCTCGGTGTTGTCCTTCATGGCCTCTTCTTCGATGAGACGCAGGATGGACAGGGCGAGGGATTCATTGTCACGGATGACCCCCTGACCCTGGCAACGGGGGCAGATATGGCTGCTGGACTCGTTGAGGGAGGGACGCAGACGCTGGCGAGACATCTCCAGCAGACCGAAACGGGAGATACGGCCCAGCTGGATGCGGGCACGATCCTGATGCACCGCTTCACGCAGACGGTTTTCCACTTCGCGCTGATGGCGAACCGGGGTCATGTCGATGAAGTCGATGACAATCAGGCCACCCAGGTCACGCAGGCGCAATTGACGGGCAATCTCGTCGGCCGCTTCCAGGTTGGTCTGCAGGGCGGTCTCTTCGATATCGCCGCCCTTGGTGGCGCGGGAGGAGTTGATATCGATGGAGGTCAGTGCTTCGGTCGGGTCGATGACGATGCTGCCGCCGGAGGGCAGGCGCACTTCGCGCTGGAAGGCCGATTCGATCTGGCTCTCGATCTGGAAGTGGTTGAACAGGGCGACATCGCCCTTGTACAGCTTCACGCGATTGAGAAAATCGGGACGGACCAGCTCGATATGCGACTTGGCGCGCTCGAAGATGACCGGGTTGTCGATCAGGATCTCGCCCACATCGCGACGCAGGTAGTCACGGATGGCGCGCACGATGACGTTGCTTTCCTGGTGGATCAGCACGGGAGCGGAGCGATTCTGTGACGCCTTGTGGATGGAGTCCCAGTGGTTGAGCAGAACGTTCAGATCCCACTCCAGCTCTTCCGGGGACTTGCCCACACCGGCGGTACGCACGATGAGGCCCATGCCGTCCGGCACGGTCAGACCGCTCAGGGCTTCCTTCAGCTCGGTCCGCTCGTCACCCTCGATGCGACGGGAGATGCCGCCGGCACGGGGGTTGTTCGGCATCAGCACCAGGTAGCTGCCGGCCAGACTGATGAAGGTGGTGAGGGCTGCACCCTTGGTGCCACGCTCTTCCTTATCGATCTGGACAATGACTTCCTGGCCTTCGCGGACCACTTCTTTGATGTTGGGACGACCCTGATAGGAGTAACCGGAGGGGAAGTAATTGCGGGCGATTTCCTTTAACGGTAGGAAACCGTGGCGTTCGGCGCCATAGTCAACAAAAGCAGCTTCGAGACTGGGTTCTACTCGGGTGATTTTGCCCTTGTAAATGTTCGCTTTTTTCTGCTCGTGTCCCGGACTTTCAATATCCAAATCGTAGAGCTGTTGTCCGTCAACCAGCGCTACGCGCAACTCCTCTTCCTGAGTCGCGTTGATTAGCATTCTTTTCATTGAGTTCTCATTATTTTGTCATTTTGATTCCTCCACTGGGTCCTGCCGGCGCCGGCCTCGGGTCTTCAGCATGCTGGGGCAACCTCCCGGTTGGGGTATGCATGAGGCGCAAACTAAGGGCACTCTGGTTCAGCCTTCTCGAGAGGGCGTGAATTAAGGATACCGATGTGGAGACAATTTACGTCGGCTCTGTTTGTGTTCTCCATGCGTTGTACCTCGCACCCGGGAACCGTCATGTTCTTGTATACACGGTGTTTCGGGATTGGGTGGCATACATTTTGGCCACTTAGTACAAGGCTTGAACACAATGACAAAACCTTGTTTATTATCCCATTTAAACCACTTTTATAGCAAGACGCCATTTTTTAACAAAGCATGGAGCCAAGGGCTGTCGGCGGTGTTAAAATCCGCGCCATGACACAGATACATCAACAAGTGCAGCTGCTCACCATCGAAGCTGAGCATGACGGGCAGCGCATCGACAATTTTCTCAAGACTCAGTTAAAGGGCGTCCCCAAGAGCCTGATTTATCGCATCCTTCGAAAAGGGGAGGTACGGGTCAACAAGAAGCGCATCAAACCGGAATACAAGCTTTGTGCCGGTGACGAGGTGCGGGTGCCCCCCGTGCGTGTGGCCGAGAAGAATGAGTTGCCTTCTGCCAACCTCGGCAGCATCCAGCGTCTGGAGAGCCAGATCCTGTTTGAAGACGACGCCATGATAGTGCTAAACAAGCCGTCCGGCATGGCAGTGCACGGCGGCAGCGGCCTCAGTTTTGGCGTCATCGAAGGGCTGCGTGCCCTGCGCCCCGAAGCCCGTTTCCTCGAACTGGTGCACCGGCTGGATCGCGACACCTCCGGCGTGCTGCTGGTTGCCAAGAAGCGCAGTGCCCTGCGCAGCCTGCACGAGCAGCTGCGGGTCAAGACCATGCGCAAGCAGTATCTGGCGCTGGTGCGCGGCCAGTGGCAACCCCACGTCAAGGTGGTCAATGCGCCACTTCGCAAAAATGATCTGCAATCCGGCGAGCGGGTGGTGCGGGTCAGCAGCGATGGCAAACCCTCCGAGACCCGGTTCCGGATTGCCCGTCAATTTGCCGAAGCCACCCTGGTCGAGTGCAGCCCCATCACTGGCCGTACCCACCAGATCCGTGTCCACACCCAGCACGCCGGCCATCCCATCGCCTGCGATGACAAATATGGTGAGGCCGGGTTTGATGAAAAAATGCGGGGGCAGGGGCTAAAGCGTCTGTTCCTGCACGCCTGGAAGCTCACCTTTACTCATCCGGTGGACGACCGGGAGATGCAGGTGGAAGCGCCATTGTCACCGGAGCTTGAGGCGTTCCTCGCCAAGCTGCCACGCTGACAGCCATGAAAAACGGGAGCCAAGGCTCCCGTTTTTCATGGCAGAGTTCTTGTTATGGCAGAGCCAGGCCGTGGCGACCCAGGAGATCAACCAAGCCTATCAGGGGAAGACCGACAAGGGCGTTGGGATCGCGCCCCTCCAGCGCCTTGAACAAGACGATGCCCATTCCCTCGCACTTGAAGCTGCCGGCACAATCCAGAGGACGTTCGGCCTCCACATAGCGACGGATGGCGGCTTCGTCGAGCGAGCGAAAATGCACGGTGAAAGGCTCGACGAGCTGCTCGGCATGGCCATTCGCAGCATTGATCACACAGAGCCCGGTGTAAAAGATGACGCGCTTGCCTTGTGCCCGCAGCAACTGCTCGACCGCCTTCTCCACCGTGCCGGGTTTGCCGAGGATCTGCCCGTCACAGACGCACACCTGATCTGAACCGATGATCAATCCTTGATCACGGTCAGCGGCAACGGCATTCGCCTTGGCAAACGCCAATCTGCTGACCAGAGCTTCTGCGGTCTCCCCGTGTCGCGCCGTCTCATCGACTTGAGGCGCAGCACAGTGAAATGGCTGACCGAGTTTTTCCAGCAAGGTCTTGCGGTAGGACGAGGTGGACGCGAGGATCAAGGAAGGCTGCATGTTTTGATGATATCCATTTATAAATCAATTGGTTGATTCTATCTGTGCAGATGGGGCCACGCAAACAGGAGATGTCTACAGCGGGACTCGCCTAATTAGCGGGAAGCATGCATGCTGATGGAACCACAGCACAAACACAAGAGATCGGAATTGAGCGTGATGACACGATATGCGGCCTTGGTCATGGCACTGATCTCCTTCGCCAGCTGGGCAGGGACATGGCAACTTCGCCAGGGGGATGAGGGGGTGATGCTTTGGACCCAGCCACATCCTCCGACCTCTTTTCAGGCCTTACGTCTGGAGATGCGGGTGAATGCCGATCCTGGCGCGCTGATCACGGTGCTGCGGAACACGGCGCGCCATAAAGAGTGGTTGCCCCAGAGCCGTGAAGTCAGGGTGCTGGCCAGATCGGGTCCCGACGATGATCTGGTCTATACCCGCCTGGCATCTCCCTGGCCGGTGCAAGACAGGGAGCTCATCACCCGCTCTCATCTGAGTCGACGCATTGATTGCAGCCTGACTCTCGAGGTGTGGGCAGAGCCGAATGCCCTGCCATTGCATGCAGGGCTGTTCCGGATCCAGGAAAGCGCCGGACGGTGGGAGGCGCTACCCCAACGGGATGGCAGCACACTCGTTCGGCTCGAAACCTATACCAATCCGGGCAACAACTTGCCGGGCTGGCTGGTCAATCCCATTGCCATCAAGGCTGCCGTGGGCAGTTTCAAAGCCATACGCCGACTGATGGAAGCCGAGCCCAGTGTGGCTGCGACACCAGGCCTGCTGGGGAGCGACCCGCGCTGTTCTGCCACCTGATGAGACACCAAGGAGCACATCCGGTGGACAGACAGGGGAGGGGAACAGGATCCTGTGCCAGATCCTGCACGATATGGCATAATCGGCCACCGATGAGCACAAGTTCCTCTTGCAGGGGCCTGTGAAGGTAAAATCATCGGCGGTAAGGACTTTTTCCTTTGACTATCCCTTGTTGGACCTATAATATTCGCGCCCTATGCAAAAGGTGAAGTTGCCCGTTAAGGTTGATCCAGTCCGTAATGCCTTGAAGCTACTCGATTATGTCGGGATAGTGGAAAAGTCGCAGATGCCCAGGCTGGAGGAATCAACCGAAGGCTTGCGAAGTGATGTGGATGTCACACTGCACTTTGGCAAAGATGTCCAGAAGTTGACCGTTATGAAAGGCACTGCCCATGCCAAGGTCGACCTGGTTTGCCAGCGTTGTGGTGAGACGTTTGAACACCTTTGTGAAGCTAGTTTTATTTACACTCCGCTGTTCGAAAGAACAAACGAGGAAGAACTGCCGGAAGCTTATGAGCCCATTGAGTTGGACGAAAACGGCGAGATAGATCTTCATCAAATCCTGGAGGATGAACTCATCCTCTCGTTGCCTCAAGTAGCCATGCATCCGGTGGATGTGTGTCCCAGAGGAAACATGGAGATGACCTGGGGTGAAATCGAACCTGCTGATGAGCGGCCGAATCCCTTTGCAGTTCTTGAAGCGCTCAAACGTAAGTGAATTTTAGGAGTTAGCCTACCATGGCCGTACAACAGAACCGTAAAACCCGCGCCAAGCGTGGCATGCGTCGTTCCCACGATGCGCTGACCACCGCTGCCCTGACTGTTGATCAGACCAGTGGCGAAATTCATCGTCGTCACCACGTGACTGCCGATGGTTTCTACCGCGGTAAAAAGGTAATCGCTTAAGGATTGCCTTTGTCTACGCAAACTGTCGCGCTAGACATAATGGGGGGAGATATCGGCCCCTCGGAAACAGTGCCTGCCGCCGTGCAGGCACTGTCTCTTCTACCCCAGCTAAAACTTGTTCTGGTCGGTGATCAATACCAGACCGCCCCTCTTCTGCAGCAACATGGCTTGCTCAACCACCCTCGCGTTCGTCTCGTGCATGCCTCCCAGGTCGTGGGCATGGGCGAAAAGCCTATCGTGGCGCTGCGTACCCTGAAAGACTCCTCCATGCGCGTGACCCTGGATCTGGTCAAGAGCGGCGCTGCCGATGCCTGTGTCAGTGCAGGCAACACCGGTGCCTTGATGGCCATGGCCAAGTGCGTGCTCAAATCCTTGCCCGGTGTTGACCGGCCAGCCCTCATCAAGGCGCTGCCCACATTGAGTGGAAAGCGGACCGTGATGCTGGATCTGGGTGCGAACGTGAGCTGCGATGCCGACACCCTGCTGCAATTTGCCGTGATGGGCGCCGTAGTCGCAGAGAAGGTGGAGGGGATACCTTCACCCAGAGTGGCACTGCTCAACGTAGGGGAGGAGGAGATCAAGGGCAACGACCTGGTGCGCCACAGCGCCGAGTTGCTGCGCCAATGCTCCGCCCTGAATTTTGTCGGTTTCATTGAGGGGGACAGGATCTTCAGCGGCGAGTGCGACGTGATCGTCTGCGACGGTTTCGTGGGCAACGTGGCGCTCAAGACCGCAGAGGGGGTGGTGCGGATGATGGCCGAACTGGCCGGATATCCGCGCAAAAAACGCAGTTTTCTTGGTCGACTCGCCGGATTTATGTTCAAACGGCGTTTCTCTTACCTGAACCCCGACCAGTATAATGGCGCGAGTCTGTTAGGATTGCGCGGCATTGTGGTAAAAAGCCATGGGCGGGCCGAGCGCCGCGCTCTGTGTCATGCGATTCTGCTGGCCGCACAAGAAGCCAGACATCAACTTCCATTGCAAATTGCAGATCGCCTTGAATCTGTCTTTTCCGACAGGGATTTATAAAACTCTATGCATAGCAAAATTCTGGGTACTGGCAGTTATCTGCCGAGTTCGGTTCGTACCAACGCCGATCTTGAACAGATGGTTGAAACCAGTGACGAATGGATCGTGGAACGCACCGGGATCCGTGAACGCCGTATCGCCGGAGCCGACGAAACCGTCGCGACCCTTTCTCATCAGGCGGCCTTGCGTGCGCTTGATGCGGCAGGTCTGACTGCCGCCGATCTGGACATGATAGTGCTGGCCACCACCAGCGCAGAGAATGCCTTCCCAGCTGCTGCCTGTGAACTGCAGGGGCTGCTTGACGTACCGGGGATCCCGGCGTTTGACGTAGCCGCCGCCTGTGCCGGCTTTACATATGCTCTCGCCATCGCCGATCAGTTCGTCAAATCCGGCGCTGCTCGCCACGTGCTGGTTGTCGGTGCGGACGTGCTGTCACGTATGTGCGATCCCGAGGATCGCGGCACCATCATCCTGTTCGGGGATGGGGCAGGGGCCGTGGTCATCGGTGCCAGCGACACTCCTGGCATCCTCTCCACCCATCTGCATGCCGATGGCCGTTATGGCGAGCTGCTCAAACTGCCGCAGCCCCGTCGCGGCATGCCGGGTGCCGAGCTCGAAGCCTACATGTACATGAAGGGCAACGATGTCTTCAAGGTGGCGGTGACACGCCTTAGCGAGATCGTGACCGAAACCCTGGCTGCGGCCAACGTCGAGCCGAGCGAGCTGGACTGGCTGGTGCCCCATCAAGCCAACTTCCGCATCATCAATGCCACCGCCAAGAAACTCGGCATGGGGCTCGACAAGGTGATCCTGACCCTGGATCGTCATGGCAATACCTCCGCGGCCTCCGTGCCCATCGCCTTCGATGAAGGGGTGCGCGATGGTCGCATCAAACCCGGCCAGCTGGTCCTGCTGGAAGCCTTCGGCGGCGGTTTTGCCTGGGGCTCTGCGCTGGTTCGCCTCTGATACCGAGCGGTGCCCGGTCCTCGGGCGCCCGCTTACCGAATTCGTCTTACCTTAAAGGAATCAATGATGACCCGATTTGCCATTGCCTTCCCGGGACAAGGCTCCCAGAGCGTCGGCATGCTGGCCGAGCTGGCCGAGCAACACGCCGTGATTAAAGAGACCTTCGCCGAGGCGAGCCAGGTGCTGGGTTATGACCTGTTTGCCCTGGTGATGGCAGGCCCGGCCGAGGATCTCAACAAGACCTGGCGTACCCAGCCAGCGCTGTTGACCGCCTCCGTCGCGCTGTGGCGCCTGTGGCAACAACAAGGCGGGGCAACCCCTGCCGTGATGGCCGGCCACAGCCTGGGGGAATACTCCGCCCTGGTGTGCAGCGGCGCGCTGGCGTTTGCCGATGCCGTCAAACTGGTCGAGCTGCGTGGTTTGGCCATGCAGGAAGCCGTACCGGAAGGCACTGGCGCCATGGCTGCCATCATCGGTCTGGACAACGAAAGCATCGCTGCCAACTGTGAGAAAGCGGCCCAGGGGCAGGTGGTCTCTCCGGTCAACTTCAACTCTCCGGGCCAGGTGGTCATCGCCGGCCACAAAGAGGCGGTCGAGCGTGCCAACGTGCTGATGAAAGAGTCAGGTGCCAAGCGTGCCCTGCCGCTGCCGGTCTCCGTGCCCTCCCACTGCGCCCTGATGAAACCGGCCGCAGAAAAGCTGGCCGCCGCCCTGGATGGGATCGAGATCAAGGTTCCTGCCATCGCCGTCATCAATAATGTCGACGTTTCCTGTGAGCAGGATCCGGCCGCCATCAAGCAAGCCCTGGTGCGTCAGCTGTTCAGCCCGGTTCGCTGGACTGAAACGGTAGAGCGCATGGCAAACGACGGTGTTACCCTCGAAATCGAGATGGGCCCGGGCAAGGTGTTGACCGGCCTGGCCAAGCGTATCGATGCGCGAGTGGAAGGTATTCACGCCAACGATGTCGCCTCGTTCGAGCAGGCGCTGGCCCAGATCAAGTAAACAGGAGCAAGTCATGAGTTTTACCGATAAGGTTGTGTTGGTCACTGGCGCCAGCCGTGGCATTGGTCGTGCGATTGCGGAGACGTTTGCTGCTCGTGGTGCCAAGGTCGTGGGTACTGCGACCAGCGAGAGCGGCGCCGAAGCGATCAGTGCTTACCTGGGTGAGCAAGGCTGCGGCATGGCACTGAACGTGACCAGTCAGGAATCCATCGAAACCGTCTTCGCCGCCATCAAGGCGCGTTTTGGCGACATCGACATCCTGATCAACAACGCCGGCATCACCCGCGACAACCTGCTGATGCGGATGAAGGATGACGAGTGGAACGAGATCATCGACACCAATCTCACCTCCCTGTACCGTCTGAGCAAGCCGGTATTGCGAGCCATGATGAAGAAGCGCAACGGTCGCATCATCAGCATCGGTTCCGTGGTCGGCACCATGGGCAACGCCGGTCAGGTCAACTATGCTGCTGCCAAGGCCGGTCTGGTTGGTTTTACCAAGTCGCTGGCCCGTGAAGTGGCATCCCGTGGCATCACGGTGAATGCGGTTGCTCCCGGTTTCATCGAGACCGACATGACCAAGGCACTCAATGAAGAGCAGCGCGCCGGCATCATGAATCAGGTGCCTGCTGCCCGTTTGGGCGATCCGAAAGAAATTGCTGCCGCTGTGGTATTCTTGGCATCGGATGATGCCGCCTATATTACCGGCGAAACCCTGCATGTTAATGGCGGGATGTACATGGTGTAATCAATTTGTCGTGAGTTCTGTTCAAATTTGCGATAATACGCCGAAGTTTGGCGAATTTCGTGGTTTGACCAGCGGCAAGTCACTTGCAAACTCACGTCAATTGAATACACTACCCCAACCAGACGCAATAGCGTATTTTTAAAGGAAAATTCAGGTCATGAGCAACATCGAAGAACGCGTAAAGAAAATCATCATCGAACAACTGGGTGTTAAAGAAGAAGACGTGAAGAACGCTGCCTCCTTCGTCGACGACCTGGGCGCTGACTCTTTGGATACCGTTGAACTGGTAATGGCGCTGGAAGAAGAATTCGATACCGAAATTCCTGATGAAGAAGCCGAGAAGATCACCACTGTTCAAGCGGCTATCGACTACATCACCGCTAATCAGGAATAAATTCCTGTTCTGAAAGAAGCGGCCCAAGGGCCGCTTCTTTTATGTTTACCCCTTTCAAAACACCTCTCGGAGACTACCTCAGTGTCAAAACGCAGAGTCGTGGTGACCGGCTTGGGGATGCTTTCCCCGGTAGGCAACACTGCCGAATCCAGCTGGCAAGCCCTGCTCAACGGGCAGAGCGGCATTTCCCTCATCGACCACTTTGATGCAAGCGAGTTCGCAACCCGTTTCGCAGGCCTGGTCAAGGATTTCGACCCCGAAGAGTTCGGCATCAACCGCAAAGAAGCCCGCAAGATGGATCTCTTCATCCAGTATGGCGTGGCGGCGGGTGTTCAGGCCCTGGAAGATTCCGGCCTGATCATCAACGAAGAGAACGCGGAGCGGGTAGGCGTTGCCATCGGCTCTGGTATCGGCGGTCTGGGTCTGATTGAGCAGAACCACAGCAGCCTCATCAATGGCGGCCCCCGCAAGCTGAGCCCCTTCTTCGTTCCGTCCACCATCATCAATATGGTGTCCGGTCATCTTTCCATCATGAAAGGCATGCAGGGCCCGAACATCGCCGTGACTACCGCCTGTACCACGGGTACCCATGCCATCGGCATGGCTGGCCGGATGATCGCCTATGGCGATGCGGACGTGATGGTCGCCGGTGGTGCCGAGAAAGCCTCCACCCCCATGGGCATGGGCGGCTTTGCCGCTGCCAAGGCGCTCTCCACCCGTAATGACGAACCGCAGAAGGCGAGCCGCCCCTGGGACAAGGATCGCGACGGTTTCGTACTGGGCGATGGTGCCGGTGTGCTGGTGCTGGAAGAGTATGAACATGCCAAGGCCCGCGGCGCCAAGATCTATGCCGAGCTGGTCGGCTTTGGCATGAGTGGGGATGCCTATCACATGACGGCCCCTCCCTCGGACGGCGATGGTGGCGCACGCGCCATGAAGAACGCCATCAAGGATGCTGGCATCGCACCCGAGCAGATCGGTTACATCAATGCCCACGGTACCTCCACGCCCCTTGGGGATGTGGCAGAGCTGCGCGGCATGAAGAAGGTGTTTGGTGACCATGCCAGCGCCCTGATGGTCAGTTCCACCAAGTCCATGACAGGCCACCTGTTGGGTGCGGCTGGCGCCATCGAGGCGATCATCACTGTGCTCTCTCTGCGTGACCAGATGGTGCCTCCCACCATCAACCTGGACAATCCGGATGATGAGTGCGACTTGGATCTGGTGCCGCATGTTGCCAAGGCCGGCAGCTTCGAATATGCCCTTTCCAATTCCTTCGGTTTTGGCGGCACCAATGGCTCCCTGATCTTCAAACGCGTATAATTCGCTCTGGGCGAATGATAAGGCCCGATACGGCAGTATCGGGCCTTTTTTATCGGAGGGATCCCCTTGCTGATTAATGGAATACCCACAGACACACTGTCAGCCAGGGATCGTGGACTGGCATACGGTGATGGTCATTTCACCACCATGCTGGCGAGGGAAGGGAAGGTGCTCTGGTGGCAGGACCATCTGGCCCGGCTGCAACATGCCAACACCCGCCTTGGTTTTGGCGAGCACTCCTGGGACCTGCTTGCCGACGAGGCGGCGCAGCTGGCTTCTGGGCAGACACAGGCTGTCGTCAAGATAATGCTGACCCGGGGCGCAGGTGGGCGGGGATATGACGCCGCAGGCTGTGACACGCCCACTCGCATCGTCTCTTTGGCACCTTATCCTGAGCATTATCATGATTGGCAGCAAACCGGCATCAATGCCCTGGTATGCCAGCAGCAGCTTGGTGACAGTCCCATGCTCGCCGGTCTCAAGACGCTGGGGCGCCTCGAACAAGTGATGCTGAAGCGCGAACTTGCTGCGCGCGGCGGGGTCGAAGGTATAGTCTTGAACAGCCGGGGATTTCTGGTAGAAGGGGTCAGCGCCAATCTGTTTTGGCGTCGCGGCAGGACGGTGTTCACACCGGATCTCACCCGCGCCGGGATCGATGGCATCATGCGCAAGCGCGTGATGACGATGCTTAAACAGATGGGCATTGAACTGCGTGTTGTAGAGGCTCCATTGGAGTCACTCTGGCAGGCGGAAGAGGTCTGGCTGACCAATACCCTGATGGGCATAGTCCCGGTCACCCGCATCGGGGATATGCACTATCCCAGTCCGGTATTGATCCGCCGTTTACAGGAGCGCTTGGTCATTGAAGTTTAATCGGCTTTACACCCTGCTCGCGGGGGCGGCACTCTCTGTCGCCGTTGCCGGAGGGTACGTGTATCACAAGTGGCAACAGGTGGAGACGCTCACCAACAAGGGGCCAACACGCCTCTTTACCGTCGAAAAAGGCGCCCATGCGGCACGCCTGATTGCCGAACTGGGGGAGGGGGAAACCAGCCCCTGGGCGGTGCGCCTCTGGTTGCGCGGTCATCCCGAACTGGTGGCCATCAAGTCCGGCACCTATGAAATCAAGGAAGGGGCGCCGCTCAAGGAGACTCTCTCTCTCTTTGCTTCCGGCAAGGAGTTTCACTTCAGCCTGACCTTTGTCGAGGGATCCCGTTTTGAGGATTGGCTGAAGCAACTTTCCAGCGCCCCCTATCTGGAGCGCCTGACTCTGGAGCAGAGCGAAACCGAGCTGGCTCAGGAACTCGGCATCGAAAATGGCAAGCTGGAGGGGTGGTTCCTGCCGGAAACCTACGCCTATACCACTCATGCCAGCGATCTTTCCATTCTGCGCCGCGCCTATCAGGACATGAAAACGTTCCTGGAGGCTTCCTGGGAGAAGCGTCAGGCCAATCTGCCCTACAAGACTCCCTATGAAGCGCTTATCATGGCCTCCATCATCGAAAAAGAGACGGGCCAACCGGATGAACGGGCCCAGATTGCTTCTGTGTTCGTCAACCGTCTACGCCTTGGCATGAAGTTGCAGACCGACCCTACCGTCATCTACGGGGTGAAGGAGAGGTACGATGGCAACATTCGCCGCAGCGATCTGACCGACGTGAACCCCTACAACACCTATGTGATCGACGGTCTGCCTCCGACGCCCATCGCCATGCCGGGCAAGGCCTCCATCGAAGCGGCGCTCAACCCCAAATCGACCGACTATCTCTACTTCGTTGCCAAGGGGGGCGGTGCCCACTACTTCTCCAAGACCCTCGATGAACACAATCGGGCGGTGCGTGAATACATATTGAAGAAACCCTAATGTCTAAATTTATCGTGATTGAAGGATTGGAAGGGGCAGGGAAGAGCTCTGCGGTGCGCTATGTCACCGACTATCTGCAAGCCCACGGAGTGGCGCGGATCGAGTGCACCCGGGAGCCGGGCGGCACGCCGCTGGCGGAACGCATGCGGGCCATCGTCAAGGAAGTACACGACGAGCGTCTGACCGTCGAGGCCGAGCTGCTGTTGATGTACGCCTCCCGGGTACAACTGGTGGAGACCCGGATCAAGCCGGCCCTGGCAGACGGCATCTGGGTAGTGGGCGATCGCCACGATCTTTCCTCTCAGGCCTATCAGGGGGGTGGCCGCGGCATCGATGCGAACCTCATCGGCGCCATCAAACGGGCGGTCCTCGGGGATTTCAAGCCGGACCTGACGCTCTATCTCGACATTGATCCTGCCATCGGCCTGCAGCGGGCCCGCCATCGCGGCGAGCTGGACAGGATTGAGCTGGAGCAGATCGGCTTCTTTGAACGTACCCGCCAGCGTTACCTCGAGTTGGCGGCCGCCGATGATTCCATCCAGGTCATCGATGCCGGATTGCCCCCGAAGCAAGTCAAAGCCGCCATCGAGGCAGCTCTTGAGCATTATCTGGCAAGCGAGGGACTATGTATCCCTGGCTGATCCCGGATTGGCATGCCTTGAGCGAGACGGCCCGGGCCGGACGGCTCGGGCACGCCTGGTTGCTGCTAGGCGATCCCGGCCTTGGCAAGGAGCAGCTTGCAGAGCGACTGGCGCGACTGCACCTGTGTCAGCATCCACAACGAGGTGAGCCCTGCGGTCAGTGCCACTCCTGCCAGCTTTTTGAGAAGGGGCATCACCCGGATCTTGGCACCCTGGGGCCCGAGGGCAAGACCATAGGTGTCGAAGCCATCCGGGAGATTTGCAGCCGTCTCCAGAGCACGTCCCAGCTCGGTCGCGGAAAGGTGGTGATCATTCAGGAGGCGGAGCGCATGACGGAGTCTGCCGCCAATGCTTTGCTGAAGACGCTGGAAGAGCCGGCTGGCGACAGTCTGTTGCTGCTCATCGCATCCCGGGTATCTCGCCTGCTCCCCACCATCTTGAGCCGTTGTCACAAGCATGTCTGCCAGCTCCCCTCTGAGGGGGAGACCCTTGCCTGGCTCGCCGAGCAGGGCCATCAGGCCACCCAGGCCCAGGTGCGGATCTGCCAGGGTGCGCCGCTGCGGGTGCTGAGCTATATCGAAGCACAGCAAGATGATGCCAGACGGGCATTGCTCGACGGATTTGTCTCGCTGGCATCGGCCCCCACCCGTGCGGCGAATGTCTGTGCCCAGTTGGCCGAGGATAATCAGGTCCGGCTGCACTGGTTGCAGCTCTTCCTGTGCGATGCCCTCAAGCTTCAGGCTGGCTGCGGCCATCATCAACTGGCAATGCCGGATCTTGCATCACTCAGCCAGCAACTGGCAGAGAAACACTCCAGCGAACGGCTCCTGGAAGCCGAACAGCAGCTGGTTATGCTGAAAGAGGTTTGTCAGCCAGGACAGCTTTCCAATCCCACCATCCATTTGATGAACTGGCTCAATCGCTGGTTATAAACAAGGTTGTCTATGTTACTCGTTGATTCCCATTGCCATCTCGATCGCTTGAGTTATGGCTCCAAGCAGACGGACATGGCCGATGTGCTGGCCAAGGCGGCGCAGCAGAGCGTGGGATATTTTCTCTGCGTGAGTGTGACCCAGGCCCAGTTCCCGACCATGATGGAGGCCATCGCCCCCCATCCCCAGGTGTTTGCCTCCTGCGGTGTTCACCCGCTCAATCAGGATCCCGGGGTGGATGCTGCCTTGCTGCTGACTCAGGCGGCCGATGAGAGAGTGGTGGCCATCGGCGAAACCGGGCTCGACTACTTCTATTCACCGGAAAACAAGGATGTACAGCAAGCCTCTTTCCGCGAACATATTCGTGTAGCCCGGGCACTGAACAAACCGCTCATCATCCACACCCGGGATGCCCAGGAAGACACGCTGCGGATCATGCGAGAGGAGGGGGCCGAACAGGTGGGCGGAGTGCTGCACTGCTTCACCGAGTCCCTCGAAATGGCCGAGGCCGCGATGGCCATGGGGTTCTATATTTCCATCTCGGGGATAGCCACTTTCAAGAACGCCTCAGCCCTGCAGGCCGTGGTCAAGGCGTTGCCACTGGAACGGCTGCTGGTTGAAACCGACTCTCCCTATCTGGCACCGGTTCCCCACCGGGGGAGGGAGAACGAGCCGGCCTTTGTTCGCGACGTCGCCCAATTTATCGCGGATCTTCGCCAGATACCGCTCGCTGAATTGGCAGAGGCCACCAGCCATAATTTCTTCGCATTGTTCAAGTTAGCAAAGCGATAACAGAAAACGCCCCGCATAGCGGGGCGTTTTCTATGACAATCTGCACTATCACGATCCATCCAAAAACAATCATGCCAAGTTGTTATCTCTCACTTTGTGTGGTGGATGCTGACGAGTTCAAATTGCCAGCACCTGATAAACGGAGCAGGAATGACAGAATGCTTGAGGAATAGATGAGGGGGCTGAAATGGGTTAAAAGCACTCTTCATAAGTATCGATAATATTCATTATCGATACTTGATAGATCTGAATGATCCTGTAAGATCCACCGAAACTCCGCTTTAAATCATAGAGTTAAGTGAACTACCCACGCCTTCAAAACCCAGTTCAGCAATCCTTGCAAAGCGTCTTCGATCCTCAGCTGAACAGCCGGGCAAGACGCTTCCTGCGCAGCGCTAAAGCCGACTCCACCCTCAATGCCTATCAGGCAGATACCCGTATCTTTGTCTCCTGGTGCCAGCTCCACGGGCTGGAGCCCTTGCAGACGACACACCACGACATCATGAATTTTCTGGCGGATCAGGCCGACGGCATCCTGGCCAACTGGGTCTGGCTCGACAAGGAGGAAGGAAAGGGGGAGCTTCGCAACGGGGAACCTCGCAAACCGGCCACCCTGGTAAGACGGCTTGCCGGCATTCGCTATGCCTTCAAGCAGAAGGGGATCCACCCCATGCCGACCGAGCATGCGGAGATCAAGGAGATGATGCGGGGCATAGTACGGCTCGGTGATAACCGCAAACGCAAAACGGGGGCGCTGACCCTGAAACCATTGGCCTGCGTACTGGACGAGATAGATACCAGCAACCTGGCGGGACTTAGGGATTACACCCTGTTGCTCCTGATGTTCAGTGGCGCCTTGCGCCGATCGGAAGCGGCCAGGATCGAGGTGGATGACGTGCAGTTTGTGGGGCAGGGGATACGCCTTCGTCTCAAACCAAGCAAACATCAGCTCCATGAATCGGAGATAGCACTCATTCCGGGTACCCGGTATTGCCCAGTGTCTGCACTGCAACAATGGCTGAAAAAAAGCCGGATTGCTGAGGGCCCCCTGTTTCGCCGGATGAATCGCTGGGGACAGCTGATGGCAGACCCCCTGGGGCCGCAAGGTATCAACCTGATGATCAAGCGGCGAACCGGCCAGGCCATCGACGATCTCCACGTCAGTGGCCACAGTTTGCGGCGGGGGTTCATCACCTCGGCGGTGACGGCGGGCAAACCGATGAACAAGATCATCGAGGTGACCCGACACAAGGACATGCGCACCTTGCAGGAATATTTCGACGATGCACACAAGTTCTCGGAACACGCCCTGGATGGGTTGTTATAGAAAACCGCGCCTCTCCATTTTTTATGTTAAATGATATCCTGTTGATCTGGTGATATATTCATGTCGTCCTCCACAGACATCATGACGGTGGGGGAGTCGTAATCCGATTTACTTTCGTAGAAGATGCCAACGAAAAATGAGAGATAACATTCACGATATAGACATGTCGGAAGGTCACGATAGCCAGGAATTGAAGAAAAGCGCTGCGCAAGAGAATGCCGAACGGCAGCGCCAGCACGTGAAGCGCAAGCAGGAAACCCACAGCCGGTTGCAATGCTGGATAAGCAATCGTCATGCAGAGCGGTTGGCCATGCTGGGGCAACAACTGGAAGACAGTCAGGCCTCCATCATCGAGCAGGCAATCGATCTGCTCTATCAGCACGAACTGCAACAAACGACCAACGCGCAGCAGAGCGATGTCCCCGAGTCGGCAGACATACTCGAATAGACGATGGTATCGTGCCAGCATGGTTGAAAAAGGAAGACAAAAAAAGCCAGGTACGAATTCCTTGTACCTGGCATAGGGGAATTGGCTCCTTGCAGAGCCGTGCGCTAACTGGTGTGCGGATAGCCTTAAGCTTAGACAAGGCTCTAGGCATTTCAAGAACCGGATAAAAGTTCAACCAGAGTGGGGGTTTTTCAGACTCGAACAGGCGCTGTTTTTGCTCGAGCGACCCCACTCTCACGCATTGAACAGGTTGTTGTCCCGTACCAGCTCCCGGGGCAGGGCATTCTTGATGCGACTCCCCACCCATTTCCCCATGCCGAGCGGGTGCCCCTGGTAACGAACGATCACTTCCCCACTCCCGGCATCCTGCTCTGGCCAGACATCTCGTCCCATCATGAATTCACGGGCATTGGCGGCATCCAGCTCGACGCATCCCTTGCTCGCCTCATGGCCGTAAGCCAGAGCCCATTCATGGGTCAATCGATATCCCTTCTTGAAGGTTTCAGCCAGCTTGATGCCGATGCGATCGAAACGCAGCTTCCCCTGTACCAGCTCGAAGGCGTGAGGGAAGAGCCAGATCTCGTCATTGCGGCCAAACAGTTGGCCATGGGGCACGATGCCAAAATTCCCTTCAATCTCCCGCAGCATGGGGCCGGCCTCTTTCTCTGGCAGCGGTGAGAAGGGGAACTTGCCGAGCTTGCCAGGTTTGAACATGGTGTTGGGCACGGAGTGATGCTTGCGTAACCGGGCGACGAAAAAGCCTTCACTGTCGAAGATCTGGGGCCAAACGTGCAAGTATCCCTCCGGTGTACAGGCTTTCTCCGCTCCCGGAAAGAGATCGGCCAACGAGTCAAAGCTGAAGGCATCACCGAACTTCTCCTGCAACGACTGACAGACGGCCTGATTCTCTTGCAGGCTCAGGGTGCAGGTGGAGTAGACCAGTACGCCGCCGGGTTTGAGGGCGTGAAAAGCGCTCTCCAGCAGGCCACGCTGCACCGCGGCAATCTCGTCGATGCTCTCGAGACTCCAGTTGCGCAGCGCGTCTTCATCTTTTCGCACCGTCCCCTCGCCGGAGCAGGGGGCGTCGAGCAGGATGGCGTCGAAGGTTTCAGGCAGCCATTGGCCAAAGACCTTGGCATCGAAATGGGTCATGCCGACGTTGGTCACACCGCAGCGCTGGATATTGGCGCTCAGCACTTTCAACCTGCTGCTGGAAAACTCGTTGGCGATCAGCATGCCGCGATTTTCCATCAGCGCCGCGATCTGGGTAGTCTTGGAGCCAGGGGCGGCGGCCGCGTCCAGCACCATGCCATCCCCTCGGGTTTGCTCACTGGCAAAGAGCGCCATCACCGGCAACATGGAGCTCGCTTCCTGGATATAGAAGAGGCCGCACAAATGCTCGGCCGTGTTGCCAAGGGGAACGCTCTCATCGCTGCGGGTGAGCCAGAAGCCGGCTGCACACCAGGGCACGGGATCCAGCTGCCAACCAAGCGGCGCCATACGGGCGACAAACTCGGATACCGTGATCTTGAGGGTGTTGACCCGGATGCTTCGCCGCAGCGGCTGCCGGCAACTCGCCACGAATGCCTCCATGGAGAGATGGGATGGCATGAACTCCGCAATGTGACGCAGGAAGTGATCGGGGAGGTAGGTGTTGTCGTGCACGGCGCAATCTCGCTGACCCAAAATGAGGGGCGACATCTTACCACAGTGCGCGGCCCTTCTTGATGGGGGAGTCCATGAGGCCATAAAAAAACCGGCACAAGGCCGGTTTTTGACGAACAGGGGAATAACTCAGGGCAAGATGCGGGGGCTCCACTCCAGCCACTCTTTCTCTGCCTTGGCATGAAGCGGATAACGATGGCCCGCCTTGACGGTCGCGCCCATTTCCCGCTCCGGCGTATTGAAGGCAATCCCGCCTGCCAGCAGGCTTTGCACCGTTTCGACCTCGATGGTGCCACCGGTCAGCCCGATATCGGCCTTGACCCCGGAGACATTCCAGAAGCGGCTATTGGCGCGTATCAGATGGGCGTACTGTCCATCCACATTCACATCGATCAGCACCTCACTGCCATCCCGGGCCAGGGTCACGCCGGTGACGCTGCCCACGACCATCTTGCGAAACAGCAGGGGGCTGCCCACGCTGATGCCATCGACGGAGGGGCTCTTGAGGGTCAGGGCAAGACCGGCGGGGCCACTCTGGCTCAAGGGGAAGGTCTCCTTGCCAGCCCCCCGGCCCGGTGTCGCCTCCACAAAGGCCCCCTTGATCAGGGTATCGAGGTGGGCAACCCCCCCCAGCCCGACCTTGGCCTGCACCAGGGCATAGCGTGCCCCGGATTGCAGGAAACGCGCGGCATATTGCTCATTCAGCTCGGCCTTGAAGCTTACCTGGCCCAGGGTCGGGTCCAGTTCCACCTGCTCTACTTTGCCGATGTCCACTCCGCGATAGCGGATGGGGCTGCCAACCCCGAGACCCGGGTTGTGATCCGCCGTGAGCGTGAGGGTACGCACCTGGGAGCTTGCCTGCTCCTTGCTGTCAAAGAGCTGATGACTGCTGCGACCTGTCCCCAGCTTGTCGAATTCGATGGCACCACGCAGCAGGGTGGCGAGGTTCCCCATCTTGACCTGCACGCCATCGAGCCGGATCTTGCCGTCGATGGCGGCCTTCTTCCAGAACTGGGGTTGCTGCTTGAGCAAAGGAGCATAGATGGCATCGATCTCCAGGGTGATGGCCACACCGCGATCATCGGCATCCAGCGCCTTGACCTTGCCCGCTTCCAGTCCCAGGTAGAGGACGGGGGAGCCCACACCGATACCATCAGCCTGAGCGGCACGCAGCGTCCAGCTGACCGCTTTGGCATGGCGGCTCCCAAGCAGGGCTAGCTCCTGGCTGGGGTAGAGGCGGTCAATCCTGTCACCCTTCGCAGCCTGTACCAGCTTGATGCCCCCCGCCAACCAGGCACTGGCCGGGCTGGTCTCCACCTTGATACCGCTGAGATCCGCCTCCACCTGCAAGGGGGCGGCGCGATAGAAGCGAGCCCGTTGCAGCAGATGGCGATAACGCTCGTTCACCAGCAACTCGACACTGGCATTGCCGCCGGCATCCAGGGTCAGTGCCCCGAGCTGACCTATCTGCAACCCCTTGAACCAGAGCGGAGCCCCTTCGCTCAAACCGGCGAGATCCTCTGCCTGCAGGGTCAGCTTGATGCCGCCGCGCTGTGCCTGGCTCTCCAGGGTCATGGTGTTGACCCGTTTACCGGGTTCATAGTCCAGGCGAATGGCGGGCCCGGCCAGCAGGCGATCCGCATGCTTGATCCCGGCAGGGGAGAGAGAGACTGTCTCCCACACCAGACGACTCTTGCCGGTCACCCGGAACGCCTGCTCGGGGTTGATGAGGGCCGTCACGCTCCGCCCCTGTTCGGTGAGGCGAATAGGGTCGACTCGTCCAATCTCGATGCCCTCATAGAGGATGGGCATCCCTTCCTTGATGGGCAGAGTCCCCGCCTGGATGGTGATGCGCTCACCCCGGGCGGCCTCGGCCAGCCCCTTGTAGAGGATGAAGTTGACCCCCTTTTGCGCCACGGGGGAATCCTTGGGGGAGTCAAACGCAATGCCGCCGCTCAGGATGGAGGTTAGGCTGCCCGCCTCCACACTGACGCCAGCCAGGCTGAAGGAGCCCTTGATGCCGCTGATGTTCCAGAAGCGGGTATCCGCCTTGACGAGGTGCTCGAAGCGCGGCTCGATCACCAGATCCAGGATCACGTTCTGGTTCTCTTCCCCAAGACGGGTGTTGATGACACTGCCCACCTCCAGCCCGCGGAAATAGATCTTGGCGCCGATGCCCACCGACCCCAGAGAATCGGCTGTCAGGTGCAGGGTTCGCCCCTGGGCCTGATAACCGGGGGGAGGGCCATCCAGGGCATCGAACTCATCCTCCAGCGGGTTGTTCTCCCGTCCGGGTTGCAGGTTGATGTAGTTGCCTGACACCAGGGTGTCCAGGCCGGAGATCTCGGTCAGTGACGCCTTCGGACTCACCAGCCAGAAGTCGGAACCCTTGCGTATGAGGGAGCGGGCACGGCTGTCCACCTTGGCCAGCACCGCAATCTTGCGACCATCCTGTGCCAGTTCCAGCTCCTGGACCACGCCGATGGCGACCCCCTGATAGCGCAACTGGGTCTTGCCCGGCAAGATACCGTTGCCCTGGGCAAAGTTGATGCGAATGAGTTGACCACTGCTCGTCCACTGCTGGTAGAGAAAGCCTCCCGCCAGCAAGAGGGCGATGAAGGGCAGCAACCAGACCGGGGATAACCAGCGGTGCTTCTCAATGACGGGCTCAGCCCCGACCATACCGACTCCTTACATTGGCTGTGATGCACAGCGCGTTCGACACAAAAAACATTAACGGGCCGCCTTGTCCCACAACAGGCGGGTATCGAGCATCCTGGCCGACATCATGGTGAGCACCACCACGCCGGCGAATGCCGTCGCCCCGGGGCCGGCACGCACGTTGAGCAGCACGCCGCGATCCACCAGGGCCACCATCAGCGAGATGACGAACAGGTCCAGCATGGACCAGCGTCCGATGAAATCGATGATGCGGTACATGACGAGCTGGCGTTTGCGGCGCACCGGCTTGCTGCGCTGCAACTGCCAGCAGATCCAGCCAAGACCCAGGATCTTGCCGATGGGCACGATGATGCTCGCGGTCAGTACTATGGTGGCGATGCCGGACATCTTGCTGCGATAGAGCGCCATGATACCGCTGAAAATGGTATCGGACTGCAATAATCCCTTGTTGTAGAAGTGGGTGATGGGCAGCAGGTTTGCAGGCAACAACATGAAGGTGGCCAGCGCCAGCAGGCCCCATGACCAGGCGAGGGAATGGGGAATGCGCATCTGCAAGGGGGTGTGACAACGAGGGCAGCTCATGCCGTGTTGATGGCGCACCAGCAACCCGCAGGTATGGCAGCGGCAAAGCCCCAGTTCACGGGCGCTGATCGGGGACATGGTCCGGCTCCCGGGAGGCATGTTGCAGCGGAATCCGCTCCCAGTAAGGGGCAGGATCAAAGAGGATCAGCAGCGTCATGTTGAGCAGCATCAGACAACCCAGGCTTAGCAGACCACCTCCCAGGCGCACGTCGGCGATGTCGATAAGCTTGAACAGGGCGACAAGCAGGCTGACGATGTACACCTCCAGCATGGCCCAGTGGCGAAATACCTCGACCGCTTTGAGGGTCCACGCCAGCAGATGCCAGCGCTTGGCCAGGCCGGAGGCGAGGGCAAAGATCCCGAGCAGCAGCCCTGTCGGCGCCAGCACGGCGCACCAGAGCACCAGTGTTGCCACCCAGAGCTCGCTCTCGGCATACAGCATCATAATTCCCTTGATCAGGTTGGCGTCCGAGTTCACACCCGCCAGACGAAGATAGATCAAAGGCTCAAAAAACGCGGAAGGCAGCAACAGGAATCCGGTGATGGTCAGCGCCATCAACTGGGAAGGGCGAAAGGCATAACGCCCATACAGATGCTGATGACAGCGGGGGCAATGGGCGTGACGGCGCAGCGGCAGCAACTTGCGTTCGATCAGCAAGTCACAGGCCGGACAGACAATCACCGAGTGCGGATCCGACATACGATTCAACCTGTTGAAGGAATTGATGAAATTTACCTTAAAACGCCTGCCCTGTCTTGCCGCGCTGCACAGCCCCCTTTGAAAAGA
The DNA here is from genome assembly GCF_040908105.1 of Aeromonas sp. R7-2. Lineage (NCBI taxonomy): Bacteria > Pseudomonadati > Pseudomonadota > Gammaproteobacteria > Aeromonadales > Aeromonadaceae > Aeromonas > Aeromonas sp. R7-2. The sequence goes on from NZ_JBFODC010000028.1 coordinate 25,525, forward strand.
CGTGTTTTCCGCTGTGAACTGGCCGCCGCCAGCCAAGCAGGGGCTGGCGATGCATGCCGACATGCTGAGGGTATTTGCAATACTGTATATACGTACATATACTTGCAATCACTATCATCAGGAGGGCGCCGCGATGGCCGTTGAGATCAAGTATGTTGTGGTACGTGGGGGAGTGGAGAAGATGACCTTTGCCAGCAAGAAAGAGGCGGATGCCTATGACAAACTGCTGGACACCGCCGATGAGCTGTTGACACTGCTGGCGGGTGCGCCGGTCGCGCTTGCACCGGAGCAGCAGGAGAGTCTGGCCTTTTATCTGGCCGAGCAGCGGGATCAGTTGCAGCAGGTATTGCGCGGTGGAAAAGGGCAGGGGAATCCACCCAAAGAAGACAAGCTGGATACTGAACTGCCAAAGGGGAAGCCCCTGAAGAGCGTGGCTTGAGACGAAAGGGCGGGGAAGGGGATGTGAGGCAGAAGCCGCTCTCTCATTCATGAAAAGTGCAACTTAAGTCATTATCGCGACTATTTTCCCCGAGAATTTTCCAACCACACTGCATATTCATTGAATATGCCGATTGCTCGTGATCATGGGGTATCACAGCAAGATGCCTCAGGTCGTTGCCCCCAAGGCGCACTGCAAGCCCTGATGCCGATAACCCTATTTATCGGCATCAGGGGGTTGCGGCCCCGTTCAAAACATTCAACCGACATCACACACCATCATGATTCATCCAGCTCTTCCACCCGCCATGCCACTGTTCGATAGCGTGGGCCACCTTGAAGCGGGCAATCCCCAGGTCAACCAGTACCTCGCCACCCTGAGTCTTGGCAAGGTCCCCGACGCGGGGATCGTGTATGAGCTGGCCGTCGACTGGCTGCTGGAGCAGCGCCACAGCGAAAACAACTACAAGACCTATCGCAGTGAGCTGACCACTTTTTTGCACTGGTGTTTTTGCGAGGTGGCCATCAGCCCCAGGGATCTCACCAGGCGCATCATGATGCGCTATCTCGACTATTGCCAGGCGCCACCGTCCGGACTGATTGCCTATCGCAACGTCGCCCAGTTCGTGCTCGACAAGGAGTGGGGGGAACGGTTGCCAAACCCCCTGTGGCGTCCGTTTCTTGGCAAGCGGGAACTGGGCCGGGAGCTGCCGTATCGACTGAGTGAGCAGGCGATGAAGACAAAACTCGCCATTTTGTCCGCCTTCTTCCAGTTTCTCATCCAGGAGGAGTACATGGATCGCAATCCGGCTCTCCTGCTGCAGCGGGTTAAACGTGCGGGCCCCCAGGAGGCTGGTGAAGACGCGCAATCCTTCACCGAACTGCAATGGTCCTATGTGATGCAAGCCGCCGAACAGCTCGCTGCCGAATGCCCGGCCCAACATGAGCGCAGCCGCTTTCTCATCTGTCTGATGTATGCCTGTTATCTGCGGATTTCCGAGGTGGCGGCCAGGCCGGGTTTCAGCCCCGTCATGGGCCAGTTTCGACGTGACGCCAAAACGGGCGTCTGGGGTTATGACATTCCCCGCAGCAAAGGCGGTAAACGTCGCACCGTGGCCGTTTCTCAGGCTCTGCTCGAAGCCCTGGCTCGCTATCGTACCTTTCTTGGACTTTCGCCACTGCCGGCCCCCGGAGAGCAAACCCCGCTGTTCGTACGCCACAAGGCGGCGGCCCATGGCCGCGAACAAGGCGAACTCAATGCCAATCTGGGTATCCGCCAGCTACGAGACCTGGTAATGGCGGTATTTGAACAGGCCGCAAGCCTTGCCGAACAAGACTGTTTTGATCAGGATGCCACTGAAATGCGAACCCTGACGCCGCACTCCATTCGCCACACCGGTATCACCCATGACATCAATCTGCACGGCAGGCCTTTATCCCACGTACAAGCCGATGCGGGACATGACAGCATCGACACCACCTCCAAGTACCTGCACACCGGCAACCGGGAACGTCACGAGAGTGCCAGCCGCAAGCCGCTGGACCACTTGCTCGACCAGGACCGTACATATGATTGATAACCAGTGGTGAACAATAAAACTGCACTCATAGCCAAGACGCGGGACCTAAAGGCAATCCTTGATTGACCATGCCCTGGGACTCATAAATCCGACACTGCGCATAATGTATATTATGTTAAATGAAATATCTTGGTATTCTGTCACCCTCAACCGAACTGTGTATAATGGTGGCAATTGATCCTATCCCCGACCGGATGTCTTAAGTGGCTGAATTAACATCAGAACAATTAAAACCCGCTTTCTCGATTGAGCAGTTCCCCACACTTGGCGAACTCGACCCCATTCCGTTTGCCGCCCTGCAACCCAGAGCGATTTCGGGTATCAAACGGCTGGCCAGTTTTGATGGTGACTGCCCGGTCATGATCCTCAACGGTTTCCCCGGTGCAGATTACGAGAATGTCTGCCAGACCCTGATCGCCTCTTCGAATGGCAAGGATGGCGACCTGTTCGATCTCTGTTATACCGAGAATCTCAACAACCCTTTCAAGCCCATCTGGCTGCGCCTGCAACCGGGCTCGGGTTTCGAGTTCTGCGAAATGGTCGGTGAGCTGCTCAAGCTGATGAGCCACCATCTCGACGCCGAGCGGCTGGTCACCCGGATCATCCGCAAACAGAACAACGACCCCAAGATCGTGGATTTCCTCTCCGATCTGGCCGCCCATGTCGCCCAGGGCCTCGAGTTCCAGCACCCGGTGCTCATCAACCTGCTGATCCATCATGAGGATCAGCAAGCCCCTGTCGTCTACGGCCGTGACCTGAACTGGGATACCTTGTTCGGCTCCATCAACTATCAGACGGAACAAGGCTCCGTTTACGCCAACCAGCACCTTTTGGAACCTGGTCTGCTGCGGGAAGCCAACGGTGGTTACCTGATACTTCAGCTCGATGAGCTGCTGGATCAGCCTCATCTCTGGTTCAAGCTCAAAAACGCCATGCAAAAAGGCGAGCTGGACTGGAATGCCTATCAGGAAGGCAAGACGCTGACGCCGTTCTTCACCCCGGAAGCGACCCCCATCCGGTTCAAGTTGATCCTGGTCGGTGACAGGCTGGACGTGGCGGAATTCCAGATGCTGGACAGGGACATGGCGGAGCGCATCTTCCTGCGTGCCGATCTGGTCTCCGAAGTGAACATCGAGGAAGATCTCCCCGCCTTCCTGCAATATCTCGCCTGGCTGCGAGCGCGCTGGGCGCTGCTGGATTTCACGCCAAGTGCCCTCCTCGCCCTCTGTCGCCATGCCAGCCGCCTGTGTGACCACCAGGAGTGGCTATCCCTCTCCGAGGTACAGCTCGGCGCCATCATGCGCATGGCCGACAGCCTGGCCCGCGAGCTGGAAGCGACCTGCGTCACTGACGAACATATCCTGCTCGCCCTGGAAGAGCAGGATTACCGCCTCAACTATCTGGTGGAGCAATCGGATCAGGGTGTCATCGACGGCCAGATCCTGCTGCAGACCGACGGTGAAGAGGTTGGCCAGATCAACGGCCTTTCCGTCATCCAGGTGGCCGGCCATCCCTATGACTTCGGGGAGCCGGTACGCCTCACCGCGACCGTCCACCTCGGGGATGGCGATGTGGCTGACATCGAGCGCAAGGCGGAGCTCGCCGGGCACATTCACGCCAAGGCCATGATGATCATCCACGGCTACCTCTCCAACAAGTTCGGCGCAGAGAACCCCTCGCCGCTCTCGGCCAACCTGGTGTTCGAGCAGTCATACCACGAGATCGATGGTGACAGCGCCTCCCTGACCGGCCTGTGTGCCCTGCTCTCCGCCCTCGCCCGCCAGCCCATCTATCAGCACTTCGCCGTGACCGGTGCGGTCGACCAGTTCGGCAATGTGCAGGCCGTTGGCGGCGTGAACGAGAAGATTGAGGGCTTCTTCCGGGTGTGCAAGATCCACGGTCTCACCGGCAAGCAAGGCATTCTGCTGCCAGGCACCAACGCCCAGCAGCTCAACCTTTCTGATGAAGTGATCGCGGCAGTAGAGGCCGGCCAGTTCCACATCCACCCGGTGGATCACGTGGAAGAGGCTATCGAGCTGCTCACCGGCTGCGTCGCTGGCGAACCGGACATGCCGGATACCCTGTTTGGCCGCATCCAGGAGAGACTGGACGAACTCAATGGCACGGCAACCAAGAGTGGCGGCCTGCTGCGCAGCCTGCTGGACCGGCTGCTTGGCCGTTAAATGAAGTGATCGGAGTTGTTTAGCGAACATCTGTAAGCTAAATTGGCCCGGCTTTGACCCATATGAAGGATAAACAGCGTGACCCTAGATAACGACACCACTGATCCCCGCCTCTCCCTGTGCGAACAAGGCAAAGAGTCCTTTACCCGTGAAGAGCTGCTTGCCTGCAGCCGTGGCGAATTATTTGGTGAAGGTAACAGCCAGCTGCCCGCCCCCAACATGCTGATGATGGATCGCATCGTCAAGATTAACGACCATGGCGGCGAGCACGGCAAGGGTGAAATCCTGGCTGAACTCGATATCACGCCGGATCTCTGGTTCTTCGACTGCCACTTCCCCGGCGATCCCGTCATGCCTGGCTGCCTGGGCCTGGATGCCATGTGGCAACTGGTCGGCTTCTTCCTGGGCTGGAAAGGGGGTCCTGGCAAGGGACGTGCGCTGGGTGTCGGTGAAGTCAAGTTCACCGGCCAGATCCTGCCGACAGCCAAGAAGGTCACCTACAAGATCACCTTCAAGCGCGTCATCAACCGCAAACTGGTCATGGGCATTGCCGATGGCGTCGTGGAAGTGGATGGTCGCCCCATCTACAGCGCCACCGATCTGAAAGTGGGCCTGTTCAAAGACACCACCGCATTCTGATCCTGCTCCTGGGTGAGCAGAGACAACGTAAAGGGGCCACGACGGCCCCTTTCCTTTTGTAATGAGTGATGAAGTATCGGTTACTTCATGAAGAGGCCTGAGCCTCGCCCTTCCATGGCATCGCGCCAACCACCAAGCCAATGGCCCCTGGCATCCAGGCACTGGTACGGACACGCTTCTTTCTGTTTGCCGACTACGCCAGCCTGATAACCACGAGCGCGAGCTCTCTCCAGACGGTCCCGTTTCTGTCTCTTCATCATCTACGACCCTCTTCGTGGAACAAAAAAAGCGACCAGTTTTTCACCGGTCGCCTTCATCTTTACCCCAGGGGGGAGGCAGGGTCAAACAAAAAATTCCATGCTATTCAGGGGTTGTGACACAAGATACTGAACTGCATTAATTTTTGATGACACTTATTTATCGCTGATAGCGACGCAGCCAGGCAAAGGGCAGCGCCAGCAGAGTCAACCAGAACAGGCTGCCGCCACCGCCCTCGCCACCATCCTGACCGGTCTGGTTGTTGACCGGCGCATTGCTGACCACATAGCTGGCCGGGGCATTGCCCTGATAATCCGCCACGGCCGGCGTCAGTTTGACGGCGACCACGGTGGCGTTGGCGCGTTTGTTGAGGTCGCTCTCGCTGTCATAGCGATACGCCGTCGCGGCAATGGTGCCGTCGCTGCTGATGCCGCTGGCGTAAGCGATGTGATAGTACTTGCCGTTCTGGGCACACTGCTTGTTGCCGGCGTCATCCTTGCCACAGATGAGATCGTTCAGATACCAGCTGTTGGCCGGGGCGGCCGCGTTCAGCAGGAAGGCTTCCTGCATGCGGTTGGTGCCATTGACCACCGGTTGGGTCTGGTGACGGGAGTCGCGCCAGCCAACCACCATGTTGTGATCGTTGATGGCGGCCGCTTCCGAGCCTGCCCCCGAGACCGGCTTGTCCTGGAGAGGAAGGCTGGCCGCCGTACCCGGCTTGCTCAGGTTGAACAGGAACATCTCCACCGGGCGGTTCTGTCCCTTGTTGATGCGATAGCGCTGGTTGCCGATCACGTAGCCGTTGTCGTTGACGGCCACGGCCCAGCTGTGTTGCAGCTTGGCATCGTCCTTGCCAGGCTCGCCATCCGGCAGCGGGATGATCTTGGTGGTGCCCACGGTGCCGGCAGCCGTATCCAGGGTCCAGTAGCTGGCGAGGTTGCGACCATCCAGATCACCGGTGCCCACCTCGCCGGTAGAGCTGTAGCCCACGCCGTAGAGGGTGCCGTTGTACTTGGCCACGCCCAGTGCAGAGGCGGTTTGCAGCACCTCGTCACGCTGATGACCATAGGTGCCGGCCTGCATCAGCTTGTTGAACCCGCCCGAGCTGTTGAGCAGCCAGAAGCTCGCCTGGGTATCGACCCCGGGGCAGTAGCGGAAGTCACCGTACTGGCTGTCATTGCCCGTCTCGAAACACCACTTGTAGAAGTCACCGCCCACCTTGTGGCGATACTTGTCGCTGGCCGCGGTACCGGTCACCAGATACTGACCGTTGTCCAGCTTCTTGATGGAAGTGGATACGCTCAGGCCGTGGGTGCTGGCCGCATCCTTGAGCTCGACCGGGTTGCCGTCATTGACCACGGCAAAGGCGGTGCGCAGCTTGCCATTCATCTTGTAACCGACCCGATCCTCCGGGACATCCCCGAGGGCCGTCACCAGGCCATCAACCTCGGAGCTGGTCACGTAGCCCAGGTTGCTGCGTTGATCCACCTTGTCCAGGAAGTCGCGACGCCACTGGTAGGCAAAGCCCGAGTTGTCGCTCCAGAAGGAGTTGCAGACCGAGTTGGAGAGCATGCAACCCTGCTCGAAACGGAAACGATCGACCAGGAAGTCGGCAAACCGCACGGTGGAGAAGTATTCCGCCATGTTGTTTTTGGTGTTGAGCCCGATGAGGCCGTTGGCATCGCCGCTGATCCCGCTGGCATAGCCTTTGACTTCGTCATCGACGATGGTGAAAAAGGAGCTTTGTGCCGCCTGCGCGTTGAGGCTGGCGCCGACCAGGATGGCCAGCATGGATAATTGCTTTTTCATCTACTTCCTTAGTCTTGATGTTTCAACGCTTCCAACTCCTCCCAACGGGAGAAGGCGTGTTCCAATGCGGCCTCTGCCGCATTCAATGCATCCAGTTTGGGCTGGGTCTGCTCTGCTGGCAGAGAGAAGAAACCGGGGTGGTTAATCTCGGCCTGCAGGGCATCGAGTTCCATTTCCAACTGTTCCAGCCGGGCTGGCAGATTATCCAGCTCCAGTTGCAACTTGTAAGAGAGTTTTCGTGTTTTTTTCGCAGGCTCCGCTGCCGACGCGACAGGCTCTGCCACCTTGACCGGGGCCGACTTGGCCGTCTGTTGGGCGGCCTGCAGGGCTCGTGTGGCCATCATGTCGGCGTAGCCCCCGACATAATCGCTGATCCGTCCATCCCCTTCAAACAGCCAGCAGCCGGTCACGGTATTGTCGATGAAACGGCGATCGTGGCTGACCAGCAGCAGGGTCCCCGGGTAATCGGTGAGCAGTTCTTCCAGCAATTCCAGCGTTTCGACATCCAGGTCGTTGGTTGGTTCATCCAGAATCAACAAGTTACTGGGCTTGAGGAAGAGTTTGGCCAACAGTAGACGGTTTTTCTCGCCCCCTGACAAGGCCTTGACCGGGGTGCGCGCCCGCTTGGGCTCGAACAGGAAGTCCTGCAGGTAGCCAAGGATGTGGCGGGAGCGGCCGCGAACCATCACCTCCTGCTTGCCCTCCCCCACGTTGTCCACCACCGTCTTCTCGGGATCGAGCTGCTCACGGTATTGATCGAAGTAGGCCACTTCCAGGTTGGTCCCCTGGCGCACCGAGCCACGGCTCGCCTCGAGCTGGCCCATCAGCAGCTTGATCAGGGTCGACTTGCCGCAGCCGTTGGGGCCCACCAGAGCAATCTTGTCCCCGCGCAGCACCTGCAGATCCAGTCCCTGGAACAGGGTGCGATCACCAAAGTCCAGCCCCAGCCCCTCGGTCTCGAACACCAGCTTGCCGGAGCGGCCCGCCTCGTCCAGTTGCAGCTTGGCCTTGCCCTGCAGCTCCCGGCGCTGGGTGCGCTCCATGCGCATCGCCTTGAGAGCCCGCACCCGTCCCTCGTTGCGGGTACGACGCGCCTTGATCCCCTGGCGCACCCATACCTCTTCCTGGGCCAACTTGCGGTCGAACTCGGCGTTTTTCAGCTCCTCGACCCGCAGCCACTCCTCCTTGCCTTGCAGATATTCGTCATAGTTGCCGGGCCAGGAGGTGATCACGCCGCGATCGAGATCGATGATCCGGGTCGCCAGCTTGTGGATGAACTCCCGGTCGTGGGAGATGAAGACGATGGCGCCGCGAAAGTCCTTGAGGAACTCTTCCAGCCAGTTGATGGCATCGATGTCCAGGTGGTTGGTCGGCTCGTCCAGCAGCAACAGATCCGGGTCACACGCCAGGGCGCGGGCCAGAGCCACCTTGCGCAGCCAGCCGCCAGACAGACTGTCGAGCGTCACATCAGGGTCGAGATCAAGCAGGGTCAGCACCTGATTGATGCGGGTCTCGTACTGCCAGCCGTTCTGATAGTCGAGCTGCTCCTGCAACTGGCTCATGGTGCGAATGTTGGCATCGGAAGGGTCGTGCGCCAGGGCGTGGGAGACATGGTGGTACTGCTTGAGCAGCTCCCCTACCCCGGCCAACCCTTCTGCGGCGTAATCGAACACGGTGATCTCGCTCGAGGCGGGCGGATCCTGCTCGAGGCGGGTCACTTTCAAATCTTGTTGCAACACCAGACGGCCGTCGTCCAGCGGCAGTTCGCTGGCAATCACCTTCATCAGGGTAGACTTGCCCGCCCCGTTGCGACCCACCAGACAGAGGCGCTCGCCCCGCTCTATGGTGAGCTCGGCATGGTCGAGCAGCGGAAAATCACTGAACGACAGGGACGCGCCGTGCAATGTCAAAAGAGCCATGTTTGTTCCTTGTTGCTTATGAAAAAACGGGCGGCAGCGTGAGTCTGCCCCCGTTTTGTCGTCAAATCCTGCTCACCCCTGTGCCAGCCAGCCTTGCAGCTCTCCCAGGGTGAAGGGCCAGCCCAGCTCCCGGCCGGCACTGTCTTGCAGCACCGGGATGCGCACCCGGTAAGCCTCGAGCCAGGCCTCCTCCTCCAGGATGTCGCAGCGGCGGGTCTGCGTGGCCATCCCGGCCTGTTCCACCAGCGCCCACGCCTGTTCGCACAGGTGGCAGCCGTCGGTGTGAAACAGGGTCAGCATCAGCCTTGTGCCTCGGCGTGGGTGATGATCCAGCAGTTGTGGATATGCTGGTTGCGCTCGAAGTCCTTGGGCCGGGTCTTGTTCGTGATGTTCTGCGCCTTGAGACCGATGGCGTCAAGGCCGGCCAAGTCCATCTTGAAGTGGCGCTTGTTGTTGGAGAAGACCAGGGTGCCGTCCGCCGCGAGCAGGCGCTTGAGGTGCTGCATCAACAGCAGGTGATCCCGCTGCACGTCGAAGCTCTCGTCCATCCGCTTGGAGTTGGAGAAGGTGGGCGGATCGATGAAGATGAGGTCGTACTGCTCGTCGGCTTCCGACAACCACTTCAGACAATCCGCCTGCACGAACTTGTGCTCGCGGCCCACCAGCGAGTTGAGGCGCATGTTGTCCTGGGCCCAGTTGAGGTAGGTGCGCGACATGTCCACCGTGGTGGTTTCGCGGGCGCCGCCGAGCCCCGCGTGCACGGTGGCACTGCCGGTGTAGGCAAAGAGGTTCAGGAAGCGCTTGCCCCGAGCCATCTGGCCCAGCATGCGGCGGGTCTGGCGGTGGTCGAGGAAGAGGCCGGTGTCCAGATAGTCGTAGAGGTTGACCCAGAGGCGTGCACCGTACTCCTGCACCTCCATCCGGTGCTGCTCTTCGGAGAGCTTCTGGTACTGCTGTTTGCCTTCCTGGCGCTCGCGCACCTTCAGGATCACCTTCTCGCCGTCCATGCCGGTCACCTTGATGGCGGCCTGCACCATGTCCAGCAGACGCTGGCGGGTCTTCTGGGCGGGAATGTCCTTGGGCGCCGCGTACTCCTGTACCACCAGATAATCCTGATAGCGGTCGATGGCAGCGTTGTACTCCGGCAAGTCCGCGTCATAGAGGCGGTAGCAATCGAGGTTCTCCTTGCTCGCCCATTTCTCGAGGGTCTTCAGATTCTTGCGCAGACGGTTGGCAAAGTCCTGGGCCACCTCTTTCTGGGAAGCGACGGCATCGAGGGCGATCTGATAGTTGCGCAGCTGGCACTCGAGGGCGCCGTTGAACAGGCGATACTGCTTGTCGGCACGCAGGCGCAGGCAGCTCAGGAGTTCGGGAGAGGCGGAGAGAATGGTGACCTTCCACCCCTGGAAGCCGCGGCGCAGGGCATCGCCAAGGGCCTGATGCACTTCCAGCAGGGCCGGGAACTCCCCAAGACGCTCGCCATAGGGCGGGTTGGAGATGAGCATGCCGACCTGACGACTCTCCCCTTCCACAGCCGGCATCGGCAGCGGGTTTTCCAGCTTGGTGACATCGGCCTGCTTGAAGGTGATGAGATGGGCCACGCCGGCGGCCTTGGCGTTGTCACGGGCCTTCATCAGGACCCGGGTATCCGCATCGCAACCGAACAGCTTCACCTCGCAGCGCTGCATGCCGCGCTTGGCTCGCACCTGGGCTTCCATCATCAGGCTCTGCCACAGTTCACCATCGTGTTGCAGCCAGCGATCGAAACCGAAGCGCTCACGGCGCAGCGCAGGCGCCATGTCGGCAGCGATGAAGGCCGCTTCAATCAGCAGGGTACCGGAGCCGCACATGGGGTCCATCATGGGCTCGCCGGCCCAGCCGCTGCGGGCAATCATGGCCGCAGCCAGGTTCTCTTTGAGGGGCGCCTCGCCGGTGCCCTGGCGATAGAAGCGCTGGTGCAGCGCCGGGCCTGACAAGTCCAGCGTGATATTGGCCTTGCCTTTGCCAAGGTGCGCCATGATGCGAATCTCCGGGGACTTCTTGTCCACATCCGGGCGCACGTGACCGCGCTTGGTGAAGCGATCAACGATGGCGTCCTTGATCTTCAGGGCGCCGTACTGGGTATTGCGAATGGAGGCGTTGGTACCGGTAAAGTCCACCGCGATGGTGGCGGTACCGGAGAAGTGCTCTTCCCAGGGAATGGTATGGGCCCCGAGGTAGAGGTCCAGATCATCGTTCATCTGGAACTCGGAGAGCACCAGCACGATTCGGGAGGCAAAGCGGCTCCACAGACAGGCCTTGTAACCGATGGCCAGTTCGCCCTTGAAGTGGACGCCGGCCACGGTCTCACGGACCTGCTCCGCACCCAGATTGGTCAGCTCGACGGCCAGCAGGTTTTCCAGCCCTTTGGGGCAGGTTGCAAAAAATTCTTTCATCACGCTCACGGGGATGCCATAAAAATAGTGCCGCATTATACCTTATCGGCCCGCGCTCGGCACTCGAACCTTGGACAAAGGCGCCATATAAACGGCAAGAGGCGCGGCAAACGCTCCCCTCCCCCTTGCGGGCGACAGGATCCCGCTCCTGGCTGGCAGTTGTCTACCATCACATTCGTAAAGAATTCGAAAATCTTGCCCGGACCAGGCAGAAAATGGTCGTGACGACCAGACGAAGGAAAAAGACAAATAATGGAACAAGAGAGAGACTGAGCGCTTAAATATCAGACCAATATAGCAGGCCTATAACGGACTTATTCGTCGCCATATAACGGCCTCATCGTCAGCCCACTTCCCGATATTGTGTCTGTGCCCGGACTCTGGCTTGCATCCGGTTATTCATCACCTTGATCACTGCAAAGCGCGGCAGCGTCTTGCTGTTGGTCAGCACCAGTTCGTCGGTCAGGTTCAGGCAAACGCTCGCCTGATCGCCGGCTTCGATGACCATGAATTCCCCCCGACCGTGGGGCGTATCCATCCACACCAGGGATCCCATCTCCGGAATAACATGAGCCTGCTGTTCATGAAAGAACCAGCTTTGCGGCATCAGGGGTTTATAAAAACGGCTGACGGCGATGGCATTGAGGACCAGCTGGACCTGGTGGGGCGTACTCCAGTCGAGTTCAGCGGCCTTGTCCATCAACTGGTAATAGAGGGCGGCATCATCCACACAAAAAGGCTGGGTGGTGAAAGAACAGGGAACAAGTTGCCGACCTTTATATTCGGTGGCAAATATCATGCGATCGGACAAATCCAGCATCAGGCGATCATCCTGAGCGTCATAATGCCACTGCCAATTGTCATTGGGTTGAATACACATGGTGGTGCCCTTATCTAAGCCGTCCCTCGACTTTATTCCATGTCGAGAATTTGAGCAACGTTAAATAAGGGCAACCGGTTATTTTTTAAATATGGGTAACGATCTCTTTGACCAGACTCGGCCCTTTATAAATAAAGCCGCTGTAAATCTGGACAAGACTGGCACCCGCCGCCAGTTTTTCCCGAGCCGCCATGGCGCTGTCGATACCACCCACACCGATAATGGGCAGGGCGCCGTCGAGGGCCTTGGCCAAGTGGCGGATCACCTCGGTGCTCTTGTGCTGGAGCGGACGACCGCTAAGCCCGCCAGCCTCTGCGGCATGGGGCATGTCATATATCATCTCCCGCTCCAGAGTGGTATTGGTGGCGATGACACCATCAATACGGTTCTTGATCAAAGAGGCGGCTACCTGATCTATTTCATCGAGTGACAGATCCGGGGCAATTTTCACGGCCAGCGGCACATACTTTTTATATTTCTCGGCCAGCTCCTGTTGACGCTGTTTCAATGCGGCCAGCAGTTCATCCAGTGCATCGCCATATTGCAATTGACGCAGACCCGGGGTGTTTGGTGAGGAAATATTGACCGCAATATAACCGGCGTGGTCATACACCTTGTCCATGCAGAGAAGGTAATCATCCTTGCCCTGCTCGATGGGGGTGTCCTTGTTCTTGCCGATATTGATGCCGATCACCCCCTGATATTTGGCCTCTTTCACCTTGGCCACCAGGTGATCGACGCCCTTGTTGTTGAAGCCCATGCGATTGATGATCCCCTCGGCCGGGATCACCCGGAAGAGACGAGGCTTGTCATTGCCGCTCTGGGGTCTGGGGGTCACGGTACCGACCTCGATGAAACCGAACCCCATGGCGCCGAAGGCATCGATGCACTCCCCGTCTTTATCCAGACCGGCGGCCAACCCCACCGGATTGGCAAAATTAAGCCCCATGACGGTGACGGGGCGTTTGGGCAGAGAATGGCGGAAGAAACAATCAAGCGGGGTACCGAGAAGGCGGGGCAAATATTTGATGGAGAGATCGTGAGCCTGCTCCGGATTGAGTTTGAACAGGAAATGCCTGGCGAGTGGGTACAGCATGCTTGCTCCTTAAAAAAAGCCCCGGCAACTGGCCGGGGCTTTTGGGGTTATGCCGAGGTTCGGCAATTCAACTGGAGCAGGTTCAACTCTCGCAAGGCCACCGAGAACTTGGCGAACTCGTGCGTGCTCGTGGTCTTGAAGTCGGCCAACATGTGGGTCCAACGGGACAAGAGTTGCTCATGCTCCGAAATCCAGTCGGCCAGTATGGTAGCGCATTCCCCCTGCTCTTTGCACCCTTCCAGTACCACGGAGGTGAGGCTGCGTTGCTGCCAGTCCAGATCTTCGCGGAAGGAAGCCCGCGCCATCGCCTGCCAGTGGTTGCCCACCGGCTGATGGTTGATCTGCTCGAGGAACCAGTGCAGATCCAGCTTGGCGCCCAGGCGATAGTAGACGTTGGCAACCCGCAGGATGTCGGTCTTGTGCTCCGCGGCAATCTGCGCCAGATCCAGGCAGGAGAAGAGGCTGCTCATGTGGGCCACGCGACGGGCGATGGCCTCCGGCACCTGTTTCTCCATCAGGGCGGCGACAGCCTGGCGGTGTTCGGCCACTTCGCTCTCGTCCATTACCTCATAAAGGTGCTGACTCAGGGTCTCGAAGGCCGGGCGGAAGAAGGCGATGTTCTCGCCGATGCTCCAGCTGCGGTTGCGGGCGCGCAGGAACCAGCGGGTGGCGCGGCGCACGATGCGGCGGCTGTAGAACATCAGCTCGAGCTGGGTCTGGGCATCCACCCCGTTGTCACACCCTTCGATGTCACGCCACAGGGCGCCGAGGCCGAACACTTCCCGGGCCATAGCGAAGCAGCAGGCCACTTCCGCCACCGAGGCACCGGTCTCGTCCTTCATCCGGCTGGCGAAGTTGAGCCCCATGTCGTTGACCAGCATGTTGGCCACCCGGGTCGCGATGATCTCGCCTCGCAGCGGGTGCTGGGCCAGGGCCGCACCAAATTGCTGCTGCAACTGGGTCGGGAAGCTGGTGACCAGCATGTTGGCGAGGAAGGGCTCGTCGGTCACTTCCGGGCAGTTGAGCTGCTCTTTGAGCACCATCTTGCCGTAAGCCACCAGCACCGCCAGCTCGGGTCGGGTCAGCCCCTGCCCTGCCGCCATCCGCTCGGAGAGCTCCTCGTCGGAGGGGAGGAACTCGAGCGCCCGGTCCAGCTTGCCTTCCCGCTCCAGCCCCTGGATGAAGCGCTGCTGCTCTTTCAGCTGCTCGGCACCACGGAAGGCGGTCACCGAGATGGACTGTGACTGGCGGTAGGCGTTGGTGATGACCACCTGGGCCACCGCATCCGTCATCTCGTAGAGCATCTGGTTGCGCTGCTTGAGGGTCAGGTCACCGGCCGCCACCAGTTGGTTGAGCAGGATCTTGATGTTGACCTCGTTGTCGGAGCAATCCACCCCGCCCACGTTGTCGGTGAAGTCGGTGTTGATGCGACCACCCTGACTGGCGTACTCCACCCGGCCAAGCTGGGTGAAGCCCAGGTTGCCACCCTCGCCCACGATGCGGGCACGCAGGTCACGACCATTGACCCGCAGCACGTCGTTGCTGCGATCCCCGACGTCGGCGTCGCTCTCGCGGGCACTCTTCACATAGGTGCCGATGCCGCCGTTCCAGAGCAGGTCGACGTTCAGGCAGAGCAGCGCCTTGATCAGCTCGTTCGGGGCCATGCCGCTCTTGTCGGTGCCGAGCAGGGTCTGCATTTCCGGGCTCAGCTTGATGGACTTGGCAGAGCGCAGGAAGATGCCGCCCCCCTTGGAGATGAGCTCACGGTTGTAGTCATCCCAGCTGGAGCCGGGCAGCTCGAACAGGCGCTTGCGCTCGACGAAGCTCCCGGCCGCATCCGGGGTCGGGTCGACGAAGATGTGCATGTGGTTGAAAGCGCCCACCAGCTGGATGTGCTCGGAGAGCAGCATGCCGTTGCCGAACACGTCGCCGGCCATGTCGCCTATCCCCACGCAGGTGAAGTCGGTGGTCTGGCAGTTGATGCCGATCTCACGGAAGTGGCGCTTGACCGATTCCCAGGCGCCGCGGGCGGTGATGCCCATCTTCTTGTGGTCATAGCCGACCGAGCCGCCGGAGGCAAACGCATCGCCGAGCCAGTGGCCGTACTCGAGGCTGATTTCGTTGGCGATGTCGGAGAAGGTCGCGGTGCCCTTGTCGGCGGCCACGACCAGGTAATAATCATCCTCGTCGTGACGCACCACGGATTTTGGCGGGATCACCTCGCCGCCAATGATGTTGTCGGTCACGTCGAGCAGGCCGCGGATGAACAGACGGTAGCAGGCCTTGCCCTCCTCCTGGATGACGGCACGGGGGGCGCCTGCCGGCATCTGCTTGCAGTAGAAACCGCCCTTGGCACCCACCGGCACGATGACGGTGTTCTTCACCTGCTGGGCTTTCACCAGACCCAGCACCTCGGTGCGGAAGTCCTCCTTGCGATCAGACCAGCGCAGGCCGCCACGGGCCACCTTGCCCCAGCGCAGGTGTACCCCTTCCACTCGCGGGGAGTAGACGAAGATCTCGAACTTCGGCAGCGGCAGCGGCATGTCGGTGATGCTGGAGGGGGCCAGCTTGAAGGAGATGTAGGGCTTGATGTTGCCCGCCTTGTCCAGCTGGTAGTAGTTGGTGCGCAGGGTGGCGTCGATCATCTCCACATAGCGGCGAATGATGCGATCGTCATCCAGGTTGGCGACCTGATCCAGCTTGGCGGCGAGCTGCTCGTGCAGCTTGGCGGATGCCTTGGCATCTTGCGATGGCACCTTGGCGTCCTGCTTGCCGGCCGGATCCAGGCGCTGTTCGAACAGAGTGAACAGCAGCTCTGCGATATCCGGATAACGGGTCAGGGTCTCCTCGATATAGGACTGGCTGAAGGAGACGCCGGTCTGGCGCATGTATTTGGCATAGGCCCGCAGCACGGATACCTGACGACCGGTGAGGCCGGCCCCCAGCACCAGACGGTTGAAGCCGTCATCTTCCAGGGTCTTGCTCCAGATGGCGGCGAAGGCCTGCTGGAAGCGCTGCTGGCTCTGCTCCAGATCGAACGGTTGCTCACCGCGCAGCAGCATGGAGAAATCGAGGATCCAGAACACCTCGCCGGTGGGGGTCCGTACCTGATACGGGGTCTCGCCGATGACGCGCAGCCCCATGTTTTCCAGCATGGGCAGGACGTCGGAGAGGTGGATGGGTTCGCTTCGGTGGAACAGCTTGAGGCGTACCCGGCGATCGTTCTCCTCCTCCTGGGCGCGGTAGAACAGCATGCCAAGCGGCTCGGCCTCGCTCAATCCATCCAGGGCCATGATGTCGGCCACGGCAGAGCCCGGCAGCACATCTTCCTTGTAGGCACGGGGGAAGGCGGTGCTGAAACGGCGGCGCAGCTCGTTACCGCGGGCCTCGCCATAGTGGGAAAGCAGCACGGAATCCAGGCGGTCATCCCAGCTGCGGGCCGCTTCAATCAGGTTGTTCTGTACTTCGTTCACATCCACATCCACGTTGTTGTTGTTGACCCGCACTATGTAGTGGGTCCGTGCCAGCACGCCCTCGGTGAAGTAGACGTTGAACTCCACATCGATGCTGCTGCCAAAATATTTCTGCAAAATCTGCTGGGTCTTGACCCGCAGCGCCGTGTTGTAGCGCTCCTTGGTGACATAGACCATGCAGGAGAAGAAGCGGCCGTAGACGTCGCGGCGCACGAACAGGCGCAGCATGTCCCGCTCCTGCATTTCCAGCACCCCGAGACCGGTGGCCAGCAGCTCCTCTTCACGGGCCTGGATCAGCTCGTCGCGCGGGTAGGTTTCCAGCACGTTCAGCAACGCCTTGTAGGCATGGGAGCCCGACTCAAAGCCGGAGGCGGCCATGATGCGCTCGAGGCGGTGGCTGATGAGGGGGATCTGGGTCGCACTGGTGTTGTAGATGGAGGAGGCATAAAGGCCGATGAAGCGATCCTCTCCCACCACCTTGCCGTGCTCGTCGAAACGCTTGATGCCGATGTAGTCCACATAGGCCGGACGATGTACCCGGGACTTGCTGTTGGACTTGGTGAGGATCAGCAAGTCGGAACTGAGGGCCGCGTGACGGGCGCTGGCGGGCATGGTGCCGAGGCGCTGGCCTTCGTCCTTGATGGAGTTCTTCATCAGCCCCAGGCTGGACTCGGGCTGCGGCAGGATCTCGTGATCCCCCTCCACCGCCTTGACGTCGTAGCGACGATAACCCATCAGGGTGAAGTTGTGGGCGGCCACCCATTTGAGGAAGGCGACGCAGGAGTCCACCTCGGCCTGGCTGACCGGGTTCTTGCGTTTGGGCAGCTCCTCGATGATCTCGTTCAGGCGCGCCAGCATGGGCTGCCAGTCTCCCACCGCCAGGGCCACTTCCCGCGCGACCGAGTTGAGCTCGGCAGTCAGGGCGTCCATCTCCTCTTCACCGGTCAGGTGATCGATTTCGATGAGGAAGGCAGTTTCCACCGAGGTCTGCTCTGCGGTGTTGTCCAGTTCCAGGATGGCGCCAATCTTGCCGCCTTCGCCGCGGATCAGGTGCAGCGGCTGGTGCAGCATCATGTGGGCGGTGATGTTGAGACGCTTGAGGGCCATGCGGATGGAGTCCACCAGGAAGGGGGAATCCTGCAGGATGATCTCGACGATGGTATGGGGAGACTGCCATCCGTGGCGGGTCAGCTCGGGGTTGTAGACCCGGATATAGGGCTCGATGCCGGTACGGTGGTTGAGGGCATTCCACAGACTGAGGGCGGCGCCATAGAGATCGCTGTCATTGCGGTCATGCAGATCAGTGCTGGCCATGTTGCCGTAGAACTTGGCAACGAAACATTCGACCAGGGAGGCACTGTTTTTCGGCAATTTCTGGTGGATCAGACTGAGAACGTTTTCGAGCAGAACGGAGGTAGGGGCGTCTTTCAATGCCATTGCTAGTTTCCTTATCGGACGACATCACAGACACGGCGACATCCACCCAGGATGCCCACCGGTACAGAGTTGCAGCGAAGTGTAATGGCTTGGATCAAGGAAGGCGAGCAAAGGTGATAACGGGATGTTAAAAACAAGGGGCAGATCACGGCTTGGGTTGTGATAAATTTTGCCAAGTTGGCAAAATTCAGAAAATCGCACTGGATTCCGCGCCATTTACCGGATAGATAGTGACTTAAAGCAGATATTTACCCGGATTGATGTTCAAGTTTTGTTAATTTATGCGTTCTAGGGAAATGAAGCGATGATCGTCCTGGGTTTTCAGTCGAAAGTAGCCGTGAACACCGCTCTCCGACACAAAACGCCGGATTTTCTCCAACCCCAGCTCCAGAGTCAGACCCTGCTCGGTACGTACCACCAGGCGGCTCACCTGTCCCTGGTACATCAGCATGATCTCGTCGCGGCCAAGGGAGAGCCGAAAAGTGTATTGCCTCATGTCACCTCCTGGTCATCCATGAAAAACGGGCAGGAGAGCCAGGCTCCCCTGCCCGCCGTCGTGGCGCTTACTGTGCCAGCGCCTTGCTCACCTTCTCGAACAGATCCCGCGCCAGCCCGTCCAGGTTGGCCAGGCGGGTCAGCTCGGCGCGAACCAGCACCTTGCGCCCCTCATCGAGCCGCTTGAACTGGATAAGCGGGGTGATGAGGCGGGACGCCACCTGGGGATTGACCTCGTTGAGCTCGATCAAGAGATCGGTCAGGAAGCGATAGCCGCTGCCATCGGCGGCGTGGAACTGCACCTGGTTGTTCATGGCGAAGCTGCCGATGAGCGCCCGCAGCCGGTTCGGGTTGCGGATGCTGAAGGTCGGGTGCGCCATCGCCTGCTTCACGTCATCGAGCACATCCTTGGCCGGCTTGGCGCCCACCAGCCGCAGCCAGTTGTCCAGTACCAGGCCATCATGGGCCCACTTGCCTTCGAAGTCGGCCAAAAGCGCGGCGCGGCACGGCAGCAGATGGCTGTTGGCCACCTGGAGTGCAGCCAGGGTGTCGGTCATGTTGTCGGCGGCCCCGTACTGCTCGCGCACCAGGGTATCGGCCTTCGCGGCATCCAGCGCCGCCAGATAACCCAGCACCACGCCCTTGAGGGCCCGTTTGGCCATGTCGGCATGGACCACCTGATAAGCCGGCAGACGCAGGCTCTCGTAGCACGCCAGCAGGCGGTCGCCGAAGGCGTGGGCCAATGCGGTCTGGATCCCGTTGCGCACCTGGTGGATGGCGTCGATATCGGCCACCTCGAACAGCTCGGCCAGGGTCGCCTCTCCCGGCAGGGCCAGGATCTCTGCCTTGAGGGCGGGATCCAGTGCAGCCTCGTCCAGAATGGCGACAAAGGCCGCCAGCAGGGTGTGGGAGAGTTCAACCCTCTGCCCGTGCTGGACCCGCGCCACCCCGTCGATCACCGCCTTGTTGATCAGCATCTGCGCCGCATCCCAGCGGGCAAACTCGTTGCGGGCATGGCGCATCAGGAAGGCAAGGGCCTCGTCGCTGTAGTCATAGTGCAACTTGACCGGGGCGGAGAAGTCCCGCAGCAGGGAAGGTACTGGCCTGACCGGTACCCGATCGAATTCGAAAGTCTGCTGTGCTTCCAGCACGTCCAGCACATTGCCGATGGCCTTGCCCTGATATTGCAGCGGGATGACGGCACCCTGTGCATCGTAGAGCTCGATGTCGAGGGGGATATGCAGCGGCAGCTTTTGTGGCTGATCCTGGGTCGGCGGGGTGTGCTGGCTCACGTGCAGACGATAAACACCACTCGTGGCATCGTACTCGTCGGTCACGGTGAGCTCGGGGGTGCCGGACTGATTGTACCAGCGGCGGAAGCGAGCGAGATCCACCCCGGAGGCATCCTCCATCGCCTGCACGAAGTCGTCGCAGGTGGCGGCAGAGCCGTCGTGACGCTCGAAGTAGAGTCGCATGCCCGCCTGGAAGGCGTCCTCCCCCAGCAGGGTGTGCATCATTCGGATCACTTCAGAGCCCTTCTCGTAGACGGTCAGGGTGTAGAAGTTGTTCATCTCGATCACCACATCCGGGCGGATGGGGTGGGCCATGGGGCCGGCATCTTCGGCAAACTGCGGACCGCGCACGGTGCGCACGTTGTTGATGCGGTTGACGCCGCGCGACCCCAGATCGGAGGAGAACTCCTGATCCCGGAACACCGTCAGCCCCTCTTTGAGGCTTAACTGGAACCAGTCGCGGCAGGTGACGCGGTTGCCGGTCCAGTTGTGGAAATATTCGTGACCGATCACCCGCTCGATGCCGTGGTAGTCCGCATCGGTGGCAGTGGCCGGGTTGGCCAGCACGAACTTGGAGTTGAAGATGTTGAGCCCCTTGTTCTCCATGGCCCCCATGTTGAAGAAGTCCACCGCCACGATCATGTAGATGTCGAGGTCATACTCGAGGCCGAAACGCTGCTCGTCCCAGCGCATGGAGTTGATGAGGCTCTCCATGGCGAAACCGGCGCGGTCCAGGTTGCCCTTGTCCACGAAGATCTCGAGCGCCACCTGGCGGCCGCTTTTGGTAATGAAGTGGTTGCGTTCCACATCGAAGTCACCGGCCACCAGGGCAAACAGGTAACTCGGTTTGGGGAAGGGATCCTGCCACTGCACGAAGTGGCGACCGTCGTCCAGATCGCCGCTCGCGACCTTGTTGCCGTTGGAGAGCAGATAGGGGTACTTGGCCTTGTCGGCGGTGATGCGGGTACTGTAACGGGCCAGGATGTCCGGCCTGTCCATGTAATAGGTGATACGACGAAAGCCCTCGGCCTCGCACTGGGTGCAATAGGCATCGCCGGATTTGTAGAGCCCCTCCAGCGCCGTGTTGGCGGCGGGATCGATGTCGGTGACCACGGTCAGCACGCACTCGGCCGGCAGGTTGAACAGGGTCAGACAGCTCTCTCCCTGCTCGTATTGCTGATAGGGCACGCCATCCACACTGACGCTGACAAGGTCAAGCCCCTCGCCGTCCAGCACCAGGGGTTCGTTGTGATCGCCGCTGCGACGCAAACGGGAGATGGCGGTGACCCGGGTCAGGGGCTCTTGCAGCTGAAAATCGAGATCCAGGCTGTCACACCAATAGAGGGGAGCCTGGTAATCCTGGCGATATTTGGCCGTCATGGCCTGAGGTTGTTCAGTCATTATTGTGTGCTTCCACGCTTTGTTATTGACGTGTCAGAGGCTGTCACAAGGCTCGGACAGGGTCAAATAGTTTGCATTCAGGCAAAAGAAAGGGCGACCCGAGTCGCCCTTGTCATTTCGTTGCCAGCATCAGCTCTTCTTGCTGAGGGTGGCCAGATCCGCCGTGATGTTGGCCGCTTCCACCTGGTATTCGTCAGGTGCCTCGAAATCGGTCGGCAGTTCATCCAGGCTCTTCACCGTCGGCTTGCCAAGACGGGTCAGCCGCTCATTGGCTCGCGCCAGCGCCTTCTCGTCCTGTTTGGCCTGTTCATCCAGCCGCTCAGCTTCGTTCAGGGAGACCGACTTCTTGTCCTTGTCCGCCTGATACTCCTTGATGTCCTGCAGCACATAGGCAAATTCCGGATCCTTGGTGATCCGTGCCTCGTGGGCCGCTTTCAGCTTGGGCAGCAGGCTGGAGAAGTCCCCCAGTCGCTCGTAGCTGGCCGAGGCGATCTTGTCCCAGGGCAAGGCGTTGAACTCGCGGCTCTCCCCCGTCTCCCCCGGCGCGACCGCAGTCGGGAAGGCGATATCGGGTGCAACTCCCTTGTTCTGGGTGCTGCCGCCATCGATACGGTAGAACTTGGCGATGGTGTACTGCACGTGACCCAGCGGCTGCTCGTAGAAGTCATAGACCTTGGCGAGGCTGCGATGCTGCTGCACCGTCCCCTTGCCGAACGAGTTTTCGCCGAGGATCAGCGCACGACCATAGTCCTGCATGGCGGCAGCGAAGATCTCGGAGGCCGAGGCGCTGTAGCGGTCGATCATCACCGACATGGGGCCACCGTAGTAGACATTGCCGTCGTCGTCGCCATTGACGGTGATGCGACCCATGTGATCACGGATCTGCACCACGGGGCCGCTGGCAAAGAAGAGACCGCTCAGGGCGGAAGCTTCCGTCAGGGCACCGCCACCGTTGCCGCGCAGATCGACGATGAGGCCGTCGATCTTCTGCTTGTTGAGGCTGGAGATCTCCTTGATCACGTCGTCGTGCAGGTTGACGTAGAAGCTCGGGATCTCGAGCACGCCGATCTTCTTGCCCTCGGCGGTGATCACCTTGGACTTGGCGGCTCTGTCTTCCAGACGCACCTTGTCACGCACCAGCTCCACCAGCTCTGTCTTGGCGGTCGCGCCCTTGCCGCGCTGGATCTCCAGCTTCACCTTGCTGCCCTTGGGCCCCTTGATGAGCTCGACCACGTCGTCAAGACGCCAGCCTATGACATCCACAATCTTGCCGTCGTCCTGCCCCACCCCGGTGATCTTGTCATCGGGTTTCAGGTGATTGGACTTGGCCGCCGGGCCACCGGGCACCAGGGAGCGGATGACGGTGAAGTCATCTTCCGCCTGCAGCACGGCACCAATCCCCTCCAGCGAGAGGTTCATCTCGGTGTTGAACCGATCGGCGCTGCGCGGAGACAGATAGCTAGTGTGCGGTTCGATGGCGCGGGCGAAGGAGTTCATGAAGAGCTGGAACACGTCCTCGCTCTCGGTCTGGGACATCCGCTTGATGGCGTTGTTGTAACGCTTGCCAAGCAGCTCCTTGATCTCGGGCCACTCCTTGCCGCTGAGCTTGAGGCTCAGGGCATCGAACTTGACCCGCTGACGCCACAGCTCGTTGAGCTCGGCTTCATCCTTGGGCCAGGGAGCCCCTTCCCGATCGAAGACGTAATTGTCTTTCTGGGTAAAATCGAAGGGAGTGTCGAGCAGTTTGAGGGCGTATTCGAACCGCTCGTACCGCCGCTGCTGACTCAGGTTGAACATCTCGTAGGCCGGAGCCAGTCGCCCTCGCTCGAGGTCGGTGTCAAAACCGGTACGATATTTCTCAAAACGGCTGATGTCAGAGGCCAGAAACAGGTTGCGGCTGTAGTCCAGATTCTCCAGATACTTGTCAAAGATCACGGAGGAAAAGGCGTCGTCCAGCTTGAACTGTTTGTAGTGGGAGCGGGTAAACAGATTGGCAATTCGCTTGCTGGCCGTAGCATGTTGGCTCTCTTGAGCCAACACAGGCAAATCACTTTCCTTGAGCACCGGCTCGATGGCCTGTGCGAGCCCGGCAAGCGCCAGGCTACAGGCAACGAGTGAAAAACGAATCACGCCATGCTTCAACATTCGTCTCCTTAGAGAACCAGATGCTCGAACTTGACCCGCAACATCATGCCGGTCTGCAATTGAACCTGTACGTCATCCTTGGTCACTTCCTTGATGGTCGCAGGCACAGGGGACTTGCCCAGCACGACGCGCACGCCCTGCTCGACTTTCAGAGTAGCGGCATCCACTTTCACCAGCGGCGCATCAGCGACCGGTGCAGCCTTGGGAGCAGGGGCGGACTTGGGCTTGTCGGAGCGGGGAGCGTCAGCCTTGCGCGGCGCGTTGCGACGCGGCTGCTTGGGCTTGTCTTCCTTCTCCTTGGTGTTGGTGCGGCGGCTGGCAAAGACACGTTCCTTGCTCTCCTTGAGCGCCTGTTTGGCATGCTCGATGTGCTCTTCGGTGAGCAGCTCGCCCGGGTTGCCGTCCAGATCGACACGGGCCTGGCCAGCCTTGAGGCCATGCAGGTAACGCCAGCTGGAGGTGTATTGACGCAGAGCAGAGCGCAGCATGGTCTTGGAGACTCTCTCGTCATCAGCAAGACGCGCGGCCAGATCCTGGAAGATGCCAATCTTGAGTGGCTTGGCCTCTCCTTCAGCGATGAAGCAGGCCGGGAATTTCTCGACCAGGTAGGCGACGATCTCTTTACTGTTCTTCAGCTTTTCAGTGTTTTCCATGTATAACCTTGGCTTTCATATAGACGCACGGGCATGCCCGAACACAACAAAGGCCCCATTATAGAGAGCTTGGGACCTTTTGCGAACCATCTAGCAATGACTTAGAGCATGCTTTCCAAAATTTGCACCGTTTCTTCGAGGCCAATCCGGTCCTGCTCGTCAAAGCGGTTAAAGATTGGACTGTCGATGTCCAGCACCCCGATGATCTTCCCGCCACGGCGCAGCGGGATCACGATTTCCGAGTTGCTGGCACCGTCGCACGCAATGTGCCCCGCGAACTGGTGCACGTCGTCCACCAGCTGGGTCTTGCCCTCGGCAACCGCAGTGCCACAGACGCCGCGCCCGACCGGGATGCGCACACAGGCCGGCTTGCCCTGGAACGGGCCGAGCACCAGGGTCTCGCCCTGCAGCAGGTAGAAACCAACCCAGTTGATGTCAGCCAGTTCCTGATTGAGCAGGGCAGACAGGTTTGCCAGGGTGGCGATCATGTCGGGTTCGCCCTCCAGCAATGCCTGGGCCTGCTGGTTGAGCGTGCGATAAAATGCTTGTTTTTCAATCATGATTAAATGAACTTCACTCCTTGATAATCAATGCAAGGTACCGTCCTGCCTGAAAATTTCAAATCAATTTTCAATTATCCCCCCTCCTGGGGCCCGATGAGATGCCGTTCAACGTGCCGCGCCCAACGTCAGTTGATGGCGCTGGCCATTGCTCCACTCGATGGTCAGGAGCCAGTCCATCGCCTCGGTCGTACAACTTCCCACCTGGGTCACCCCTCGCCACCCCGTTTGGCTGGGTTCAAACAGCACGGGGATGAGCCCCATGAACATATCCTTGCCCTCGAGCCAGGCCTTGACCGGCGTGATGGCCGGCACACCCCCTTGAAGGCGCAGGACAAAGTCATGTTCAGGGCGGATCGGCAAGCCATCGATGCTGACCGTCAGCGGGCGATCCCCGACGATGAGGCGGCAGGGGCTGTGGGACAGATCACAAATCTGAACATTGGTGCCCTCTGCATGGTCGCTTCCAGTGCCTGAAAACCAGGTTCGATAGGCCATCAGGGAGAGCAAAATGACCAGCACCATGGACAGGTGGACGATTTTGCGTGAAGTGAGTCTCTCTTTCATGAAAAAACAGCTCTGTAAGGTACTTTGAAAATGTAATTTTCGTGATCTGGCGCAAGGTAAAAACTGGCGGACATGAGACCCGCTGGAGCCAAATATATCACTGTTTGTACTGTTATTTTACCGGTCATTTCAGTATCATTCTCAATGGATTTTCATTTAACCACCTTTTGCTTTTCCTTTTATTAACAGATGTTAACGAGAGGATTTTGCAAAACCGGGGTGAAAATGGCCCAGGACACCGGGCAACACAAACAACAGCATCGGAAGCGGAATACAACGATGAGCCATACAACAAACCACCCTGAGTACAACTACACCGTTGTGCGCCAGTTCACCGTCATGACGATTGTCTGGGGTATCGTCGGCATGTCGGTGGGTGTATTGATTGCAGCCCAGCTGATCTGGCCTGCCCTCAACTTCGACACCCCCTGGCTGACGTACAGTCGTCTGCGTCCCCTGCATACCAATGCGGTCATCTTCGCATTTGGTTGCAGCGCCCTGATGGCCACCTCCTTCTACGTGGTGCAGCGCACCTGTCAGGTCCGACTGTTTGGTGGTCCCCTCGCCTCCTTCGTGTTCTGGGGCTGGCAGGCGATCATTCTGTCTGCAGCCATCTCGCTGCCGCTGGGGTACACCACCTCCAAAGAGTACGCCGAGCTGGAGTGGCCCATCGACATCGCCATCGCCGTGGTCTGGGTGAGCTATGCCATCGTCTTCTTCGGCACCCTGGTCAAGCGCACCACCTCCCACATCTATGTGGCGAACTGGTTCTTCGGTGCCTTCATCATCACGGTGGCCGTACTGCACATCGTCAACAACATGGAAGTGCCGCTCTCCGGCATGAAGTCCTACTCCATGTACTCCGGTGCCATGGATGCCATGGTGCAGTGGTGGTATGGCCACAACGCGGTGGGCTTCCTGCTGACGGCGGGCTTCCTTGGCATGATGTACTATTTCGTGCCCAAGCAGGCGGGTCGCCCCGTCTACTCCTACCGCCTCTCCATCGTGCACTTCTGGGCGCTGATCTCCCTCTATATCTGGGCCGGTCCGCACCACCTGCACTATACCGCCCTGCCTGACTGGGCCCAGTCGCTGGGCATGGTGATGTCCCTCATCCTGTTCGTGCCCTCCTGGGGCGGCATGATCAACGGCATCATGACCCTCTCGGGTGCCTGGCACAAGCTGCGTTATGACCCCATCCTGCGCTTCCTGATCGTCTCCCTGTCGTTCTACGGCATGTCGACCTTCGAAGGCCCCATGATGGCGATCAAGACCGTCAACGCCCTCTCCCACTACACCGACTGGACTATCGGTCACGTTCACTCCGGTGCCCTGGGCTGGGTTGCCATGGTGTCCATCGGTGCCGTCTACCACCTGATCCCGAACCTGTTCGGGCAGGGGCGCATGTACAGCATCAAGCTCATCAACGTCCACTTCTGGCTGGCCACCGTGGGCACCGTGCTCTATATCGTCGCCATGTGGATTTCCGGTGTGATGCAGGGCCTGATGTGGCGTGCGGTCAACGACGACGGCACCCTGACCTACAGCTTCGTGGAGGCGCTGCAAGCTTCCTATCCCTTCTACTTCGTGCGCTTCCTGGGTGGCTGCTTCTTCGTCACCGGCATGCTGCTGATGGCCTACAACGCCTATCGCACCGTCACTGCGCCCAAGGGTTCTCTGGAACCCGTCGCACAGCCAGCCTGATTTGAAGGGGTTTAAAGCATGAGCAACAACAACCGTCACGAGATTTTTGAAAAAAGCGTCCCCATGCTGGTGATTGGCATCATCTTCGCCATCAGCCTGGGGGGCCTGGTGGAAATCACCCCCCTGTTCTTCCAGAAGCAGACCAACGAGCCGGTGGAGGGCCTCAAGCCCTACACCGCCCTGCAGATGGAAGGACGCGACATCTACATCCGCGAAGGCTGCACCGTCTGCCACAGCCAGATGATCCGCCCGTTCCGCGCCGAGACCGAACGCTACGGCCACTACTCGGTTGCCGGCGAGAGCGTCTGGGAGCACCCCTTCCTGTGGGGCTCCAAGCGTACCGGCCCGGATCTGGCCCGGGTCGGCGGCCGCTACTCCGATGACTGGCATCGCGCCCACCTCATCAACCCGCGTGACGTGGTGCCCGAGTCCAACATGCCGGCCTTCCCCTGGCTCGAGACCAATGTGCTGAGCGGCGAGCTGACCGGCAAAAAGCTGGCTCTGTTCCGGGATCACTTCGGCGTGCCCTATACCGATGCCGACATCGCCGGTGCCGGTGAGGCCGTCAAGGGCAAGACCGAGCTGGATGCGCTGATCGCCTATCTGCAATCACTGGGCCATGCCCTGAAATAAGGAGTCGGGATATGGATTACGGCACATTTCGCGGCCTGTACACCCTGCTGCTGATGGTCATCATGATTGGCATCATCGTCTGGGCCTACAGCAAGCGCCGCAAGGCTTCTTTCGACGAGGCCGCCAACCTGGTTTTTGCCGATGACGAGCAACCCAGTGCTGATAACAAGAACGCAGGAGCGAAGCAATAATGAGCACTCTGTTTAGCATTTTTGTGACCGTCATAAGCCTTGGCACCATTCTCGGCTGCTTCCTGCTGCTGGCCTGGTGCATGAAGGACAAGATGGGGGCCGAAGAGGGCAAACCCATGGGTCACACCTTCGACGGCATCGAGGAGATCAACAATCCCCTGCCGAAGTGGTGGTCCTATATGTTCCTCTTCTTCATCGTCACCGGGCTCATCTACCTGCTCGCCTTCCCGGGCCTTGGCAACTTCAAGGGTCTGCTGGGCTGGCAGAGCTCCAACCAGGATGTGCGTTCCCTGGCCGAGTCCAAGGCGGCGGCCGAGTCTGCCAAGGCCGAAGGACGCGCGGTGGAATACGACCGGGAACTTGCCAAGGCCGACGAGATCTACGGCGCCAAGTTCCGCGAGCTGACCTATCAGGCTGACGGCAAGAGCTACAAGGAGATCACCGAGATCGCCAAGGATCCGGAAGCCCTGAAGGTGGGTCAGCGCCTGTTCCTGCAAAACTGTTCCCAGTGTCATGGCTCCGATGCCCGCGGTGGTCGCGGTTTCCCGAACCTGACCGACAGCGAATGGCAGTGGGGCGGCGCACCCGACCAGATCAAGACCACCATCATGGGCGGTCGTCAGGGGATCATGGCCGCCTGGGGCGAGATCCTGGGTCAGGACGGGGTGAAGGAGGTTGCCTCCTATGTGCTGAGCCTCTCCGGTCGCAAGGTTGATCTGGTGGAAGCCAAGAAAGGGGAGGCACGCTTTGCCATGTGCGCCGCCTGCCACGGTCCGGATGCCAAGGGCGGCATCGCCTTCGGCGCACCGGATCTCACCAACAACATCTGGCTCTATGGCGGCTCCCGTCAGGTGGTCGAACAGACCATCACCCACGGTCGTCACGGCGTGATGCCGGCCTGGAAGGACATTCTGGGGGAAGACAAGGTACATCTGCTCGCTTCCTACGTTTACAGCTTGTCCCACAACGATCGGCAAAATCAGCAGTAACATGTGATAAGCACGTGATTAATCAGCAAAAAGCCTCGACTCTTCGAGGCTTTTTGTTATCTTGTGTTGGCTGAATTACCGCCATTTCGTTAACCATTTGTTTCGGTAGCATCATGACTCAACCCTGGTATCGCCAATTCTGGCCCTGGTTCATCATCGCCCTCCCCTGCGCCGCCGTGGTAGGCAGCATCGCCACCGCCATCATTGCCAGCAAGGATGGGGTCAACCTGGTGGCGGAGGACTACTACAAGCAGGGCAAGGAGATTAACCAGGATCTCAGCAAGTTCGATCGCGCCGAGGCGCTCGGCATCCGTATCGCCCTCAATGTCAGCGACAAGGAGCTGACGTTAAATCCACTGTCCGGGGATTTCCCCCTCGGGCAGGCACTGCACCTCTCCCTGTTTCATCCCACGTTGGCGGGCCTGGACAGCGAACATCTGCTGACGGCCGATGGCAAGGGAGTCTATCGCCTGATGCTCGACAAGCCCCTCACCGGCAAGTGGCACGTGCGGGTCGATGCCTTCAACCATGAATGGCGCCTCCAGGAGACGGCACAACTGCCGACTCAGACAGTGATTGAGCTCGATCCCAAGGGACGTTGAATCACGAAGGCAGGGTGATCGGCACGCCGGTCAGCCGCCCTTCTCCCCGACCCGGCCTGCAGGGCTGCATCAAAGAGGGATGATCACCATGACCGGCTGTTTTCACTGTGGTGAACCGGTTCCCACTGGCAGTAACTTTACTCTCGAGATCAAAGGCATCGTTCAGCCGATGTGCTGCCCTGGCTGCCAGGCCGTGGCACAGACCATTCTCGAATGCGGCCTCGCCAGTTATTACGAACACCGCACCGCTCCCGGCATCAAGGGGGAGCTGGTGCCCGAAGAGCTCGCCGCCCTCACCC
This sequence comes from Aeromonas sp. R7-2, assembly GCF_040908105.1. Lineage (NCBI taxonomy): Bacteria > Pseudomonadati > Pseudomonadota > Gammaproteobacteria > Aeromonadales > Aeromonadaceae > Aeromonas > Aeromonas sp. R7-2. The sequence continues at coordinate 55,203 of NZ_JBFODC010000028.1, forward strand.
ACTACGATCTGGCGGAGGTGCAGCAGGAGTTCGTCACCGACACCGGTACGGGTCGCGAAACTACGCGCGAGATCCAGCTGACGGTGGAAGGCTTGACCTGCGCCGCCTGTGCCTGGCTCATCGAGCGGCACCTGATGACCCTGCGCGGTCTGCGTTACATCAACGTCAATACCACCACCCATCGCGCCCGCATCAAGTGGGATCCGGCCCAGCTCTCTTTGAGCGACATTCTCAAGGGCTTTGCCAGGGTCGGCTATCGCGCCTATCCCTTCCAGACTCATCAGCAGGAAGCACTCTACGCCAAAGAGGTGCGCAGCTACATGTTCCGCATGGCGCTGGCCGGGCTTGGATCCATGCAGGTGATGATGTGCGCCGTGGCACTTTACATGGACCTCTTCATCAGCGTGGAAGAGGAGTTCATGATCTACTTCAAGTGGATAAGCCTTCTGCTCTCCACCCCCATCATGATCTACTCGGCCCAGCCTTTTTACGTGGGGGCATGGCGCAGCCTGAAGCAGGGGCACCTCTCCATGGATGTTTCGGTGTCGCTGGCACTGATCGGCGCCTTCGTCGCCTCCATCTGGGCCACGGTCTTCAACACGGGTGAGGTCTATTACGACTCCATCACCATGTTCGTCTTTTTCCTGCTGTTGGGCCGTCTGCTGGAACTGCGAGCGAGGCGCAAGGCGTCGGAGTCGAGCTCCAACCTGGCGCGTCTGGTGCCCATCATGGCGACCCGCATCGATGATGACGGCGAACACGAGGTGGCCGCCAAGACGCTGCGAGTCGGAGACAGGGTGCGGGTACTCGCGGGGGCCACCCTGCCGGCAGACGGCATCGTCACCTTGGGCCAGGCCAGCCTCAACGAATCCATGCTGACTGGCGAACAGTTGCCTCTGCTCAAGCAGGCCGGGGATCCCGTCTATGCAGGCACCATCAATACCGATGCCCCCCTGGAGATCCGGGTCAGCCATCCCATTGAAGAGTCGCGCCTGGCCCAGATCATGCGCCTGCAGGATCATGCTTTGGACGACAAGCCCGCCATCGCCCAACTGGCGGACGTGCTGTCGCGCCACTTTATCCTGGTGCTCCTGATCATTGCGGCCGCGGTCTGGACCTTCTGGCATTTTCATCAGCCCGAGCGGGCCTTCTGGGTCACCCTGGCGGTGCTGGTCGCGACCTGTCCCTGCGCCCTCTCGCTGGCCACCCCGACCGCACTGACCACGGCCACTGCCAACCTGACCCGCAGCGGCATTCTGCTGCGCCGCGGCCACGTGCTGGACATTCTGACCCGGGCCAACCGCATCGTGATGGACAAGACGGGAACTCTGACTACGGGCAACATCAGCCTGGTGAACACCCAGCCCCTCGGCGAGCTCGACGCAGCCCGCTGCCTCGCCCTCGCCCAGGCCCTGGAGACCTACTCCGAGCACCCCATCGCCCGTGCGTTTCGAAGCAAACCACTGGCGGACGGGGTGCCGCTCGCCGCCAGCGACGTCACCCCCGTCATCGGCCACGGCGTGCAGGGAGTGATTGAGGGCAAGCATTACCGCATCGGCAGTGCACACTGGCTCGAACTGGCGCAAGAAGAGAATGCCGCTCAAGGACTGGCCATCTATCTGGCCGATGAACACGGACTGCTGGCCCGTTTCATCCTGGCCGACACGCTGCGCCCCGATGCCGGTGCGCTGATCCAGGCCTTCAAGGAGGCAGGCCTGCAAACCACCATTCTCACCGGCGACGGTTCGGACCAGGCGGACATGCTGGCCCGCGAGCTGGGGGTCGATGAGCTGGTAAAAGGGGTCACCCCGGACGGCAAACTGGCCTATCTCAAGGCCCGTGAAGCGGCCGGGGATATCAGCATCATGGTAGGAGATGGCATCAACGACGCCCCTGTGCTGGCTGGCGCCCACGCGTCCTTTGCCATGGCGGGGGGCACGGATCTGGCCAAGAACAGCGCCGACGCCATCCTGCTGGCCGACGATCTCTCCCGTCTGCTGGCCGCCCGGGCCCTGGCCCTGCGCACTCGCAAGATCATCAAGGAGAACTTTGCCTGGTCCATCGGCTACAACCTGCTTGTGCTGCCGCTGGCGGCCAGTGGCTGGCTCCCCCCTTATCTGGCGGCTGCTGGCATGTCCCTGAGCTCCCTCATCGTGGTCACCAACTCCATGCGGCTCAATCGATGAGCAAGCGGGGAAAACGCTGAACATGTGGCCTGCCACCGATGCAGGCCACATATTTCACTGATAGCGGCTGGCCCCCTGCTCGAACAGGGTTACCATAGGGGTCGATTGCCACGGATGAATGCAAGGTAGCTTCCATGAACATCATTTTTGTCCTGATCCCCATCGCCATCCTGTTCGTCATCATCGCGGGGGCCGTCTTCTTCTGGGCCATCCGCTCCGAGCAGTTCGAGGATCTCGACAGGCAGGGCTCCAACATCCTGTTTGACGAGGAGCAGCGCCCCTTGCCCCCCCCTGAACAACAAGCAGAACAGGAAAGCAAGCCTCATGACCAGCAGCCTTGACCTCATGGGCGCCCTGCTGGTCGGGCTTGCCGGTGCCGGCCACTGTATCGGCATGTGCGGCGGCGTGTCCGCAGCGCTCTCCATGGCCATACCTGCCGAGAAGCAGCATTTTTGGGGCCGACTCGGTTATCTGCTCAACTACAACCTGGGGCGCATCCTGAGCTATGTGCTGGCGGGCGCGCTGGTGGGTGGTTTGCTCGCCACCACCACGGAGATAGGCGCTGGCAAACACGCCTTGGCAGGGCTTCGCTTCATCGCCGCCCTGCTGATGATAGCGCTCGGCCTCTACTTGGCTGGCTGGTGGCATGGCGTCTTGCTGCTCGAGCGCATCGGTGCGAAGTTCTGGCATCTCATCAAGCCGCTGGCAGGCAGGTTTCTCCCGTTTACATCAGCCTGGCAGGCCCTCCCCTTTGGCATGGTCTGGGGCTGGCTCCCTTGCGGCCTCGTCTACTCCATGCTGACCTGGAGCGCTGCCGCAGGCTCCGCAAGTGGCGGGGCACTCATCATGCTCTTTTTCGGCCTCGGCACCCTGCCGACCCTGTTTGCGCTGGGGGGGCTGGCAGACCGATTGCGCTACTGGCTCACCCTGCGCAGCCTGCGCCTTGGGGGCGCCTTGCTGCTTATTGCCTACGGGATCCACACCCTCTGGATCGGGATGGCGTCCTTTTGAAACCCTATCCAAAACGGATGAGATGGTGGTAAACTTGTTTGATATAAATCAATTATTCATTTGAGCCTATGATCCCGGACAAGAAACCTGGCAGACGTATTCAGAGCGGTGGCTGTGCAATTCATTGCCAGGATTGCAGCATCAGCCAGCTCTGCATCCCCTTCACCCTGAACGACAACGAGCTCGATCAGCTCGACAGCATTATCGAGCGCAAAAAGCCGATCCAGAAGGGTGAAGAGTTGTTCAAGGCCGGCGATGAGCTCAAGTCGCTCTATGCCATACGTTCCGGGACCATCAAGTCATACACCATCACCGAACAGGGTGACGAACAGATCACCGCCTTCCACCTCGCCGGTGATCTGGTCGGTTTCGACGCCATCCACAAGCAGGCCCACCCCTCCTTCGCCCAGGCGCTGGAAACCGCCATGGTGTGCGAGATCCCGTTCGATGTGCTCGACGACCTCTCTGGCAAGATGCCCAAACTGCGCCAGCAGATCATGCGGCTGATGAGCAACGAGATCATGGGCGACCAGGAGATGATACTGCTGCTCTCCAAAAAGAACGCCGAAGAGCGCCTCGCTGCCTTCCTGCACAATCTCTCGGTTCGTTTCTCCGAGCGCGGCTTCTCCGCCAAGGAGTTCCGCCTCTCCATGACCCGTGGGGACATCGGCAACTACCTCGGTCTCACCGTCGAGACCATCAGCCGCCTGCTGGGCCGTTTCCAGAAATCCGGTCTTATCAGCGTCAAAGGCAAATACATTACTGTACTGGACAACGTTGCCTTGGGCGTCATGGCCGGAGCCACTCGTCCTCCCTGCGGTTAATCCCCGTTTATTTCCTCTTTTGCCGGATCGGAGCACCCTGAAATTTGATCCGGCACACCTTCCCGCCTCCCCCCTTGGACTAAGCTGTAATAGCTAAAGAGTTGCCATCATTGGCCTTTTTGCCAAGGAGGAGAACATGGTCAAGTACCGAAACATTCTGGTGGTGATCAATCCCGAGGAGGAGCGCCAGATCGCGCTCGAGCGCGCGGTCAAGGTCGCCGAGCTGGATGAGGGCGCCCAGCTGACCCTGCTCCTGACGATTTACGACTTCTCTTACGAGATGACCGCCATGCTCTCGGCAGACGAGCGGGAAGAGATGCGCCATGGTGTCATCGCCCAACGTCGGGAGTGGCTCGACGAGATCCTCACTCCCTATCGGGCCAGAGGGCTGGAATGCGAAGTGAAAGTGCTCTGGCACAACCGTCCCTTCGAGTGCGTCATTCAGGAAGTGCTGGAGCAGCGTCACGATCTGGTCGTCAAGGCGACTCACAAGCACTCCTTCCTGCAAACCTTCATCTTCACCCCCACCGACTGGCACCTGCTGCGCAAATGCCCCTGTCCGGTTCTGCTGGTAAAAGAAGGGCACTGGCAACGGGGGGGCAACCTGATTGCCGCCATCAACTGCTCGAGCGATGACAAGGAGCAGAAGGTGCTCAACGAGCGGATCACCCGCGAGGGGATCGCCATCGCCGAGCTGCTTGGTGCCAGTCTCTATCTGGTCAACACCTACCCGGGCACCCCGGTCAATGTCGCCATCGAATTGCCAGAGTTCGATCCCAACGCCTACAACGATGCCATTCGCAAACACCATGAAGATCTGCTGCGGGAACATGCCGATCAGTTCGGCATCAACCACATGTGGACCAAGGTGGCGGAAGGCTTGCCGGAGGAGGTGCTGCCGGACATGGCGGACGATCTGAATGCCACCCTGATGATCATGGGATGCGTCGGCCGTACCGGCCTCTCTGCCGCCCTGCTTGGCAACACCGCCGAGCACGTGGTGGACAGGCTCAACTGCGACATTCTCATCCTCAAACCCGACGATTACAGCTGCCCTGTGGATGACAGGCGTCATCCTGCATAAGCGTTTCTTGCCCTCCCCCGGGACATGGCTATAATAAGCCGCTTATTTTTGTCCCGGGTTTGAGGCCATGCTAGAAGAGCTTAACGCCAAAGAGAAATACAGTTTCAACAAGCTGCAGAAACGCCTGCGGCGCAACGTGGGCCAGGCCATCGCCGACTTCAACATGATTGAAGAGGGTGACAAGATCATGGTCTGCCTGTCTGGCGGCAAGGACAGCTTTGCCATGCTCGACATCCTGATGAGCCTGAAGGCCAGCGCCCCCATCCATTTCGATCTGGTGGCCGTCAACCTGGATCAGAAGCAACCCGGCTTCCCCGAGCACGTGCTGCCCGAATACCTGAGCACCCTCGGCATCGACTTCAAGATCGTGGAAGAAGATACCTACTCCATCGTCAAGGAGAAGGTACCGGAGGGCAAGACCACCTGCGCGCTCTGCTCCCGCCTGCGCCGCGGCATTCTGTATCGCACCGCCCAGGAGCTGGGTTGCACCAAGATCGCCCTTGGCCATCACCGTGACGACATCCTCGAGACTCTGTTCCTCAACATGTTCTACGGTGGCAAGCTCAAATCCATGCCCCCCAAGCTGGTGAGCGACGATGGCAAGAACGTGGTGATCCGCCCCCTGGCCTACTGCAAGGAGAAAGATCTGGTGCGCTATGCCGAGGTCAAGGCCTTCCCCATCATCCCCTGCAACCTGTGCGGCTCCCAGGAGAACCTGCAGCGCCAGGCCATCAAACAGATGATGCAGGAGTGGGATCGCCGCTTCCCGGGTCGTCTCGAAACCATGTTCACCGCCATTCAGGACGTGATCCCGAGCCACCTGCTCGATCACCAACTGTTTGACTTCAAGAGCATCAACCGCGACTCCGGCATCATCGACGGTGGCGACAAGGCATTTGATCCGCCAGAGCTGCCCAAGGCGCCGCTGCTGGACATCGACGAGATGGACATGCTGGACGTGATTGAGGTGCGCTAAGCCCCGTTACCCACAAAAAAGGAGCGCCAGGCGCTCCTTTTTTCATTCTGGCAATCTGCGGACTCGGGTCGCTACTCCTTGTGCAGCCAGGGGGTCAGGCGCAGGCTCTCCCCTTGCAGTTGCAGCTTGCCCTGGGCAAACCCCTTCAGCTGCGCATTGCTGAGCAGCAGTTGCCCCTGCTGCCAGGAGACGGCCTCCTGACGGGCACCCTCCACAAGGTTGGCAGTGCCTGTGGGCGCCACCATGGAGATCCTCACCCCTTCCATCTTGGGCAGGAAATACTGGCCGACCATGCCGGCCATCTTGTCGAGCAATCGCTGCATCTGCTGCTGGCGCGAGACGAGCTCAGCCAGCGGCACCTCGGGTGTGGCGGGGGCGTCAGCCATCACCTGTACCGACAGATCGCAGGCAGCGTGGGCCTCGGTGAGCCCCACCACCACGATCGCCTTGTCGAGGTTGAGATCATCGTCATAGGGCAGACGCAGTTCGCCATCCACCGTGACCTCGGCGGGCACATCCCTGTCCGGGGTCGAGACCCGGGCCGAGGTGAGCCCGCATCGCCGACCGTTCTGTTGACTGGCCAGATAAAAGCCCAGTCTGGCGTGGCCAAATTCCCCCTTGGCGAAGGTCTTCATCTGGCTGTAGAAGGTGCCGTAGTCAAGTTCAAGGGACGGCTCAGCCTGTCCCAGCATGGGTACCAGCAGGAGCGCCGCCATCCCGTATCGCTTGTTCATATGCCATCCTTTTGCATCATGCTCCGGGCGGGTCGACACCGGCTGACCCCTGGTATCCCGTTATGCGTTGAAATGATCCGGGCCCTGCCCGTCGTTGCCACTGGCAACCTCGGTCACTTCGACTGCCACCCCACACAGATCCCGGTAGAGAATGCCCTTGCAGTTGAAGTAGAGCGGCGCCACCCAGATAAGTCCCAGCCCCATGGGGATGAGCGCCAGGAAGAAGAGTGCCAGCATGACCCCGTGCAGCAGCACTATGCTGGGCCAGCCCCGGGCAAAGAGCTTGAGGGAGACCAGAATGGCCTGAGCCGGGGAAAGACCGCGCTCCAGCACCAGAGGTACGGTAAACACCAGCCCCATGCCCACCAGGGCGGAAGGGATGAAGGCCAGCATCACCGGCACGCCCAGCAGCTCGAACAGGGGGCCAAACAGGCTGGTGATGAGGCTGCCGAGCAGACTCAGGCTGCCCAGGCGCAGGAAGTGGCGGAAGAAGTCGAATACCTGGCTCGGCCGGGCGCGCACCCCCACCGACTGCTGCAACCCCAGCATGTCGAGGGAGGAGGTCATGGGTGACATGATCACCGTGACCAGCAGGCTCAGGATCAGGGCCATATCCATGTCCCCTCCTTCACGGGCGACATAGGGCGTCAGCAAGGTATTGCTCAGCAGGATCCAGATTGCCATGACCCCGGCGATGGCCAGCGCCAATCCGAAACCGGTGCGACGAGTCTGTTGCCACCCCTCTTTCAACACCCCTTGCAGGTCCAGACGATATCCCTGGCTGAGGGACTGTTCGAGGGTTCCACCGATCCGCATTCTATTACTCAATTGACTGTCCAACATTCACTGACGACTGATCCAAGGTGGCACATTATAGCGGTTTGAACCGGCATGCGTAGCCGTTTTTCCTGTTATCTTCCGTTCAGAAAGCCATTGATACCAAAGGCCTTGCAGCCCTTCTTGATGAGGTTCCCCTCACCCTTGGCCCCTCTGGCCAACGGGAGTAGGATGATGGCGTGCGCTGGCGGACGAGATGTCCACTGGCTCTTCTCTCTCACACAAGGAAAACGGTCATGTCCGAACTGACGCTCTATCTTGCCCCGGGTACCTGTGCCATGGCGGTACGCATCGCTCTGGTGGAGGCCGGTGCCCCTCACCTTGTCAAGCGCCTGGATCTGGCCGCTGGTGAACAGCGCAGCCCCGACTACCTCGCCATCAATCCCAAGGGGCGAGTCCCGGCACTGGTGACGGAGCATGGCGTGCTGACCGAAACACCAGCCCTGCTGCTCTACGTGGCCCAGCGTTTTCCTAACGCCGGGCTGGCCCCATTGGATGACCCCTTCCTCCTGGCCAGGATGCAGGAGGTACACAGTTTCCTCGTCTCCACCGTCCATGTCGCCCATGCCCACGGACGCAGTCCCGGCCGCTGGGCCAACGATGAACAGGCCATGGCTGCCATGCAGGCCAAGATGCCCCAGAACATGCGCGATGGCTTTGACCAGATTGAGCGCCACTATCTGGCCGGCCCCTGGGTACTGGGGGAGCGCTTCAGCCTGGCCGACATCTACCTCTTCGTGATTGCAGGCTGGCTCGAGAGCGACGGGGTAGCCATCAGCGAGTTTCCCAAGGTGGCGGATCACTATCAGCGCATGCTGGCCCGCCCCGCAGTGCAGGCGGCGCTCGCCCTCTGATCTCCTCGCGCCGGTTACGCCTTTTTGTACGGGCAACATCCGGCGACGCCTCTCAGACGGGTGCTCTTCTGGCACCCGTTTCTTCTGAAATTGCCCTGTCACTGAGATCGTTTTCACATTTTCGTCATCACTGCCTAGACCCGTTAACGGTTAACACCTATCTTTCGCCCTAATGACGCAACCGGTTGCGTAACCGATTGCCCAACTCAATATCCATATGCGGTCCCAGGCCGCCGAGGTGCTGTATGAAACGAGGCAAGCTGCTCAATGCTCCCTTAAGCGCGCTGGTCGCGAAGATGGGCCACACCGACGAGATCACCGTCTGCGATGCGGGCCTGCCCATTCCGGCAGGCCCCGAGCGCATCGATCTGGCGCTGATGGCGGGCACGCCGAGCCTTGAAACCGTACTGGCCGCCCTGCTCACCGACCTGGTGGTGGAGAAGGTGATCATGGCAAGCGAGATCAAGGCGATCAGCCCCGCCACCCATCAGGCGCTGGTGGATCAGCTGGAGGCGCACGCCGCGGCTCAAGGCAAGCCCATCGCCATCGAGTACTGCCTGCACGAAGCGTTCAAGGCTCGCTCCCACCAGAGCAAGGCTATCGTGCGCAGCGGCGAGGTGACTCCCTACGCCAACCTGATCCTCTGCGCCGGTGTGGCGTTCTGAATTCTTCAAAGAAGGCCTCTTCAAGGAAGCTGCAAATGAGCACAACCTCCCCCCTCTCACCCATTCTGGAGCTGACCGGGATCGTCAAGACCTTCCCCGGGGTACGCGCCCTCGACGAAGCGGGTCTTCGGGTCTATCCGGGCCAGGTGATGGCCCTGCTCGGCGAAAATGGCGCTGGCAAGTCGACCCTGATGAAGGTGCTGACCGGCATCTACCAGGCCGATTCGGGCAGCGTCAGCTATCGCGGCCAGCCGGTTCACTTCAAGGGCCCCCGCGACTCCCAGGATCAGGGGATCAGCATCATCCACCAGGAGCTGAACCTGCTGCCGGAATTGTCGATTGCCGCCAACATCTTCCTCGGCCGCGAACCCCGTACCCGTTTTGGCAGCATCGACCACAAGCAGTTGCGTGAGCGTGCCAGCGGTCTGCTGGCACGGCTTGGCGTCAAGCACGGCCCGGATACCCGACTCGGAAGTCTCTCCATCGGCGAGCAACAGATGGTGGAGATAGCCAAGGCGCTGTCGTTCGATGCCAGCGTCATCATCATGGACGAGCCCACCGATGCCCTCACCGACACCGAGACCGAGCAGCTCTTCACCGTCATTCGCGAACTGCGCGAGCAGGGCTGCGGCATCGTCTACATCTCCCACCGCCTGAAAGAGATCTTCGAGATCTGCGATCGGGTCACCGTGCTGCGGGACGGCAAGTGGATCGGCGAGCAGGCGGTGAGCGATCTCGATGAAGACAGGATCATCGAGATGATGGTGGGCCGCCGGCTGGAAGAGCAGTACCCGCGCCTGGTGCGCGAGCTCGGCCCGGTCAGCCTGCAGGTGAAGGATCTGGCTGGCCCCGGCGTGCGCGGGGTGAGCTTCTCCCTGCGTCAGGGGGAAATTCTGGGCTTCAGCGGCCTGATGGGCTCCGGCCGCACCGAGCTGATGAAGCTTATCTATGGCGCCAGCCCCATCAGCGCTGGCCAGGTGACGGTGGATGGCCACGCCCTGGTACCCAGAAGCCCGGCCGATGGTCTGGCCGCCGGCATCGCCTATATCTCCGAGGATCGCAAAGGCGACGGCCTGGTGCTGGAGCTGTCGGTGCGCGAAAACATGAGCCTGTGCGCCCTCGGCGAGTTCATTCGTGGCGGCAAGATTGACGGCAAGGCCGAGCGCCAGGCGGTAGGGGACTATGTGCGTCTGTTCAACATCAAGACCCCGAGTCAGGATCAGCTGATCAAGCTCCTCTCCGGCGGCAACCAGCAGAAGGTGGCCATCGCCAAGGGGCTGCTGACCCGGCCCAAGGTGCTGATCCTGGATGAGCCGACCCGCGGCGTCGATGTCGGCGCCAAGAAGGAGATCTATCAGCTCATCAACCAGTTCAAGAAGGAGGGGATGAGCATCATCCTGGTTTCCTCCGAAATGCCGGAAGTGCTCGGCATGAGTGATCGCATCATGGTGATGCACGAAGGGCGCATCAGCGCAGAATTCAACACCCGCGATGCCAATCAGGAGAAGCTGATGGCAGCGGCAGTCGGTAAACAATGGCAAGCAGAGCAAGAGGCAGCACAATGACAACCCAAACCCTTTCCCGCCGCGGCGTCATGAGCAAGGCCTGGTGGATCGAGAACAAGTCCCTGGTCGCGCTGCTGGTGCTGATCGGCGTGGTCTCTTTCCTGAGCCCCAACTTCTTCACCGCCGACAACCTGCTCAACATCCTGCGCCAGACATCGGTCAACGCCATCATGGCGGTCGGCATGACGCTGGTCATCCTCACCGCCGGCATCGATCTGTCGGTCGGCTCTGTACTGGCCCTGTGCGGCGCCCTGGCCGCCACCATGGTGGCCATGGAGCTGCCCATCGGCCTGGTGATCCCCCTCACCCTGGGGGCCGGCGCCCTGCTTGGCAGCGTCAGCGGCCTCATCATCGCCAAGGGCAAGGTACAGGCCTTCATCGCCACCCTGGTCACCATGACCGCCCTGCGCGGCGTCACCATGGTCTACACCGAGGGGCGCCCCATTTCCACCGGCTTCAGTGACGGCGCCGATCACTTCGCCTGGCTGGGTACCGGCTACCTGCTGGGTCTGCCGGTGCCCATCTGGCTGATGGCCATCGTCTTCCTGCTGGCCTGGTACCTGCTCAACCACACTCGCCTGGGCCGCTACATCTATGCCCTCGGCGGCAACGAATCGGCTACCCGCCTCTCCGGTATCAATGTGGATCGGGTCAAGCTCGCGGTGTATGGTCTGTGCGGCATGCTGTCGGCACTGGCCGGGCTCATCGTCACATCCCGCCTCTCCTCCGCCCAGCCCACCGCCGGCATGGGGTACGAGCTGGATGCCATCGCCGCCGTGGTGCTGGGGGGCACCAGCCTGATGGGGGGCAAGGGCCGTATCATGGGTACCCTGATCGGTGCCCTCATCATCGGCTTCCTCAACAATGCCCTCAACCTGCTCGACGTCTCGTCCTATTACCAGATGATCGCCAAGGCCAGCGTGATTTTGCTTGCCGTGATGATCGATAACAAAAGCAACCGTTAACAAGCCACGCCACACACAAGGAATGAAATGATGAAAAAGCTCAATACCCTGCTCGCTGCCGCCATCATGTCCGTGCTGGGCACCGCCCAGGCCGCGGATCACACCCTGGCGATGGTGGTCTCCACCCTCAACAACCCCTTCTTCGTCACCATGAAGGAGGGCGCCGAAGCCAAGGCCAAGGAGCTTGGCTACGAGCTGGTGGTGCTGGACTCCCAGAACGACCCGGCCAAGGAGCTCTCCAACGTGGAAGATCTCACCGTGCGCAAGGTGAACGCCATCCTGATCAACCCGACCGACTCCGAAGCGGTGGGCAACGCCATTCGCCTGGCCAACAAGGCGAACATCCCGGTGCTGACCCTGGACCGCGGCGCAGCCCAGGGTGACGTCAAGGCCCACATCGCCTCCGACAACGTGGCCGGTGGCAAGCTGGCTGGCGACTTCATCGCCGAGAAGCTGGGCAGCGGTGCCAAAGTGATCCAGCTGGAAGGGATCGCAGGTACCTCCGCCGCCCGTGATCGCGGCGAAGGCTTCGCCCTGGCAGTCACCGCCAACAAGCTGCAGGTGCTGGCCTCCCAGCCCGCCGACTTTGATCGCACCAAGGGTCTGAACGTCATGGAGAACCTGCTGGCCGCCCATCCGACCGTGCAGGCAGTGTTCGCCCAGAACGACGAGATGGCGCTGGGTGCCATCCGCGCCGTGCAGGCCGCTGGCAAAGAGGTGATGATCGTGGGCTTTGACGGCACCGACGATGGCAAAGCCGCCGTGGCCAAGGGTAAACTGGCCGCCACCGTGGCCCAGCAGCCTGCCCTCATCGGCGCCATCGGCGTGGAAACCGCCGACAAGGTGCTCAAGGGTCAACCGGTGGAAAAATCCATCCCGGTACCGCTGCAAATCGTCAACAAGTAAGTTGACGGGGGGAGGTTCGCCTCCCCTCTCTTTTTCCGCCAGTGCCGCCTGGTCTGGGTCCACCCAGACCAGGATGTACTCAACCAAGGGTGATAGGAATGAATCGTCTCGTAGTCCTCGGCAGCGTGAATGCGGATCATGTGCTGCGCGTCCCCCACTTTCCCCGCCCCGGTGAAACCCTGACCGGCCACAGCTATCAGGTCGTTCCCGGCGGCAAGGGCGCCAATCAGGCGGTGGCCGCCGCCCGCCTCGGCGCCCCTGTCTCCTTCATCGCCCGCATCGGTGATGATGCCATCGGCCACCAGATGAAAACCGGGTTTGCCAACGACGGCATCGATGTCAGCGCCGTCGAACTCGACCCCAGGCTCCCCACCGGCATCGCCATCATCTATGTGAGCGACGAGGGGGAGAACAGCATCGGCATCTCCGCCGAAGCCAATGGCGCCCTCACCCCGGCCGTAGTGCAAGGTCACGAGGCAATGATCGCCGCCGCCCACACCCTGCTGCTGCAACTGGAAGTGCCGCTGGAGAGCGTGCAGGAAGCGGCCCGTCTGGCTCGTGCCCACGGCACCCGGGTGGTGCTCAACCCCGCCCCCGCGCGCCCGCTCTCAAGGGATCTGCTGGCGCTGGTGGACCTCATCACCCCCAACCAGACCGAGGCCGAGCTGCTGACCGGCGTCAAGGTGACGGACGAAGCGAGCGCCCGTGAGGCTGCAGCCCGCTTCCACCAGATGGGCATCGGTGAGGTGATGATCACCCTGGGGTCTCAAGGGGTCTATTGCAGCAAGGGGCAGCAACAGGCGCTCATGCCGGGTTTCCGGGTCAAGGCAGTGGATACCACGGCGGCCGGGGATACCTTCAACGGCGCCTTCCTGGCGGCCGAGCTCGCCGGCGCCGACTTTGACGCAGCCGTACGCTTTGCCCACGGGGCGGCGGCACTCTCCGTCACTCGGTTTGGTGCCCAGAGCTCCATCCCGAGCAAGCAGGAGGTCGATACCTTCCTCCTTGAACAGACTGCGCAGGGGCACTGATGGCCAATATCAAGGAGGTGGCCGCGCTGGCGGGGGTGTCGACCACCACCGTCTCCCACGTCATCAACGAGACCCGCTTCGTGGCCGAAGAGACCCGGGAGCGGGTCTTCGCCGCCATGCGCGATCTCAACTATGCCCCGAGCCTGGTGGCCCGCAGCCTCAAGGTAAAGGAGACCAACAGCATCGGCATGCTGGTTACCACCTCCAGCAACCCCTTCTTCGCCGAGGTGGTGCGCGGGGTGGAGCGCTACTGCTTCGAGCAGGGTTACAACCTGATGCTGGGCAACACCGAAGGACAGGCCGAGACCGCGCTCTCCTACCTCAAGATGATGCTCAGGAAACGGGTCGACGGCCTGCTCATCATGTGCAGTGAAGGGCAGCAGGAGGTGTTCAACCAGCTCGACTGGCTCAAGAGCCTGCCAGTCGTGGTGATGGACTGGGGCATGGAGAACGGCGAGGTGGATCTCATCGCCGACAACTCCCATCGCGGCGGCTACCTGGCAACCCGCCACCTGCTGGGGCTGGGTCACACTGCCATCGGTTGCATCACGGGGCCCCACAGCCGCGCCCCGGCCAACCAGCGCCAGGCGGGTTTCGAGCAGGCAATGCAGGAGGCCGGGCTCACCGTCAATCCGGGCTGGATCCAGGAGGGAGACTTTGACTGCGCCAGCGGTGCCGCCGCCATGACCCGCATGCTGGCACTGCCAGAGCGTCCCACCGCGCTGTTTGTCTGCAACGACATGATGGCCATGGGGGTCATCAGTGCCGCCCATCAGGCGGGGCTGGAGATCCCCCGCGATCTCTCCATCGTCGGCTATGACAACGTGGCGCTGGCCCAGTTCATGTCCCCCCCGCTCACCACGGTCAATCAACCGAAAGAGGAGCTGGGCCGCCTCGCCGTCACCCGGCTGCTGGCGCGCATTAACGGCGAGCCCATCGCAAACCGCATGATCACCGTGGATCCGGACCTGGTGATCAGACACTCCTGCGCTCCCTTTTCCTCACCGAACAGCAAACCAGTTTAAGTGCCAGCAAGCAGCAGAAGGGCGGCCATGAGCCGCCCTTCTGTGTATTGTCTCCTTGGCATCGGCCCCGGACTGCACAAGCCACCACTCAACTCAGCTTGAGATCATCCTCTTGCTGCGCCTCTCCCCGGGGAGCCAGGCGCAGCAGCCCCAGCGCCGTTGCCAACGGCTGGAGCAGCGCCTCGTACCCGGAGGGGGCTGGCAGCCAGTAGCGAATTGGCCAGCCCGCTTGCAGCAGTTCGGGGGCGCTGCTGCCAAGCTCGCTCAGCGCCAGCACGCAGCCACACTCGCGCATCTTCTCAAGCAGGGTGGCATCCGGTATCAGCGCAGGCAATGCCAGGATCAGCCTCCCCTGTGGCAAGGGGGGCAGGCTCGCCAGCAGAGGGGCCAGCTGGGCAGGCTGATGAAGCCTTACCAGCAAGGTGCCACTGCATGGCTCTTCTGTCAGCCATCGTGCCATCACGGGCCCAAGGACACCACGCTCCTGCATCCAGCCCACATCACAGGGCTGCTGGCTCACCCGCCAGCGCAGGCTGACCGCCGTCACCGGCACGCCCTGCTCGTCTCTCATCGGCTCGCAGAGGGTCTCCAGGGGTGAAGGGGCGGCCCCCGCCAGCCATTCCCGCAGTTGGTGCAGCTGCCGCTGGGCCATGTGGAGGTCAGCCTTCATCGCACTCTGATACCACACCAGGGTGTTCCCCTCACGCTTGGCCTCGTTCAATGCCAATATGGCCTGCTCCAATAGCTCATCGGCATCCTCGCCACCCTCGCACCTGGCCACTCCGAAGCGACACGCCAGATCAAAGCTGCTTTCCCGGGTCACGAACTCAAACTGCAACAGGCTCACCATGGCGGCCATGCGGGCATCGAGATCTCCCTCTTCGTCGTCCAGCACCACGGCGAACTCATCGCCCCCCAGCCGGTACGCACGACCGGGGCATGCCTGACGCAACCGGGCCGCAACGGCCTGCAACAGGCGATCACCAACCTGGTATCCGAGCAGATCATTGACCTGCTTGAACCGCTTCAGATCCAGCACCGCCAGCGCCTGGACTCGATCTTGCAGCAGGGATTGCCTGAGCTGTCCCTGCAAGGCCCGGCGGTTGCCAAGCCGGGTCATGGGATCGAGCAGGGAGAGGCGACGATTCTGCAGATTGGTCCGAATGAGGGCAAATACCAGCACACAGCCCATCACCAGCAGGATCAACTGCCAGATCTGGATCCAGAACAGGCTCTGGCGCAACTGGTTGAGGGAGGCTTCCCGCTCCTGGCCGGAGAGGATCTGATCCCCAATCTGCTCCACCTGATGGGTCAAGCCGGTCAGCCGGACGAGGGCAAGATCGAGGGCTTTCCCCCTCTTCAGCTCCCCGGACTGCATCTGGGGATCCAGCCCCTTGAGTTCGTCAAAGAGCCGTTCAAGCACCTCCCCCAGCCCATGCCTCGCCCGCGCATCGGCGGTCTCGGTACTGATCAGGAACACATCCAGCCGGTTCCACAGCAGGTCGTAATCCAGGCTCAGGGCCGCCATGTCGAGCGCCCCGGCACGGTAGAGGCGCACATCATAGAGAAATCGCTGGGACTCCTGCATTACCTGGCTGATGTTCCAGTGGGTGTTGCGGTAGAACATGTCAACGAGCTGCTCGTGCCGACTCTGCAGCAGCAGCCCCCAGAGGGACGAGAAGAGAAACAGCAGGGAAATGGCTGCAAGCAGCAGGTTATCTCGCTGTCGTCGCGTCACGGGACAACCTCGATGCGGATCACCTGCCAGACCATGTTGTTGTGGATGGCGGACACATCCATGTCGGGATGGGCCGAGAGGGGGACCAGCAGCCAGAGCGGCCCTTTATTGCGACGGGTGAGCGGTTTGTCATCCTGGTAACGCACCAGGGTCAGCGGCACCTTGGCAAACAGGGAGAGATCGACCCGCTGCTGGTAGCCATTGAGTGCGGCGACATCGATGGCGCTGGCACTATCCACCTGCTGCGCCGCCAGCACGCTCTTCAGGGTCGGTCCACGATAGCGGTGAGTGCCGAGGGTCCAGGGCGTCGCCGTCTCGAACTCCACTTGTGGCAAGGCTGCCAACGCCGCCTCATCCAGGGTGATTTCCCGCTTGTCCGGCAGGATCAGTTGCAATAGCGAAGAGGAGGAAGCCTGGGTACCGAACGAGAAAAGCACCAGCAGGAGCGAGGCCATCCCGCGCGTTGGAAAGTTCATGACATGTTGTGCCAACTGCATCTTGAAGTTAGGTGCCAGTGTGGCGATTTCAGTGGGTCAATGCAACTGTGTGAAAAATCAATAATTAGGGGCCCCGCATCTCCATCCAGTTATGGCCCTCGACGGAGAGAGGCTGATGCACTCCGCAACTTTGCAGGAGTTCATCCACAAAAGCGGGCACCAGCAAGGAAGCCGGACCATAACGTTTTTCATCAAACTGGCTGCCCACTTCGCTCGGCTCCAGATTGAGCTCCACCGTATGGGCACCGTTCAGGCCGGCCTCATGGACGAATCCGGCGGCAGGGTAGACCGCCCCGGAGGTCCCGATGGAGATGAAGAGATCGCACTGAGCCAGGGCCGAGTAGATGCGGTCAAGTCCGAGGGGCATCTCCCCGAACCAGACCACATGGGGGCGCAGCGGGTGGGGAAACTGGCAGCAGGAACACAGCTCTTCCTGATGGAGATCCCCGCGCCACTCGATCACCTGACCCGAGCCCGGGCAGCGGGCCTTGAGCAACTCGCCGTGCATGTGGATGAGGTTCTTGCTGCCGGCACTCTCGTGCAGGTTGTCGATGTTCTGGGTGACCAAGGTGACGCGCCCCGGCAGCAGGCGCTCCAGACGGGCCAATGCATAGTGGGCCGGATTGGGGTGGATCTCGGCGCGCTGCAACTGATGGCGCCGTGCATTGTAGAAACGTTGTACCAGTTCGGGATCCCGCGCATAGCCTTCAGGGGTGGCCACGTCCTCCACCCTGTGCTCTTCCCACAGGCCATCACAGGCCCGGAAGGTCTTGATACCGGATTCGGCCGAGATGCCGGCACCGGTGAGGATCACGATATGTTTGGCTGACTGCACCATGGTTGTTCTCCTCCAACGGGTAACAGGCTGACCTTAGCACAGGAGCAAGAGGCGGCCCATTCGCCCTTGGTCTTAGGCCGATGGGAGCACAAAGCTCGCCATGGGCGCGAGATCCAGCCTGGCAAAGACCATCTCCCGTCCTGTCACCAGGGTAAGCGGCAACCCGAGCCCCTTGAGCAGAGCCAGCATGGGGCGATTCTGGCCGAGCACTTCCGCCGTCCACTCCCGGATCCCCTCCCCGTATGCCAGCCGCGCAAGCGCCAGCAGGATGCGACGCCCGGCGCCGCGATGCTGAAAATGATCCGCGACGATGCAGGAGAACTCGGCCCTGTCCGGGTGCAGGCGCCGGCGAACGGACTGGGCCATGGCAAGCGGCCCCCCCTGCTCGTCGGTCAGCAGCAATCCTATCTGGGGTTCTCTGGGGTAGTCGAGAAAGAAGGCGAGCTGCTCGGCCGTCGCAGGCTGCTTGGCCCGCATGAAGCGCAAATAGACGCTCTGCTCGCTCAGGGCGTCATAGGCCGCGCTTATTCGCTTCGGGTCGCTGCCCGCCAGCTCCTGCAAGCGGCAAGTCAGCCCCCCCACCACCATCGTCATCGGCAAGGCGGCCCGTGAGGCGGGAGCCGTCCAACCCGACATTCCCTGCCACAAGCGCGGCTCATCGAGCGGCCAGCAAAGATAGCGAGCCATTTACCAGCGCCCTGCCACGCCGCGATCCTGCCACTGGGCGGCATCCTGCAGGTTGAAGGGGTCGTCGAGGTAGAGCGCGATGCCAAGCTCCCGGGAGCGCTGGATGAAGCGGGCCAGCAAGGAGTCGGCAGCCATCGCCTCCAGTTCGGGCAGCAGGTGTTGCCCGAGCAGCAAGGATTGCAACGGCAGACGCTCGATGAGATCAAACGGCAGGTGCTGGGCATGATCGAGCAGCAGCGCGAGTCTGGCCCCCGCGAGGCTCGCCTGCAGCACCAGGGCGAAACGGTCCGCCTGGCTCAGCAGGTGATCCCGTCGGTGGATGACCAGGGTGAGTTCGCTTGCTTCTCGTCCATGCTGCTCGAGCCAGAGCTTGAGCGGCTCCCAGTGAGGGGAAAGACCGCTCAGGCTCAGCCAGATCGGCAGCGTGCAGGAAGCCGCATCTGCCAGCAGCCCAAGCTGTCCTCTCGCCTCTCCCTGCCAGCTACGCACGGTGCGCTTGAGCCCGCCCAGCCTGCGCTGACGCTGGGGGCCAAGATAGAGCATCTTGAGCAGACGCAGCAGATCGTCGCTTTGCAGCGGCTTGGCCAGGGCGGCCAGCACGTTGAAACCCGCATCGTGCAGGAGACGCCGGGCGCCGTCTATCAGGGTCTGATCATGAGCGGAGAGCAGGATGATGGGCAGACCGCTGTGGCGATACTGGGGATGGCTCATCAGCAGGCTGATGGCATCCTGCTCCGCTAGGCTGAGATCACAGATAAGCAATCTCACGCCCCCCTCTTCCAGCGCCTTGAGGCACCCTTCGCCATCCTGAACCCAGTGGCAGGGCAACCCCAGTCCCTGGATCTCCTGCTGAATGCAGGCTCCCTGGAAGGGGTGATCTTCGAGCAGCAGGATCTGGCACTGGGCGAGCCAGGCACGCCACCCCTGCTCCCGTGCCTGCAACCCCTCGAGCCAGGGATCGCTGAGGCGATAGATCCCCGCCCCGGGAGCCAGCAGATGAGGCAGATAGTCGGCCCCCTGATGAGAGGCAGGATCAAACAGGGCGATGGCCCCGGCGGCAAACAGCCCTTCCCATTGCCAGCCGGCATCGGGTCGGGTGCGGTGCAGATTGGCATAGGCCGGCAGGCCCGCCCCCTTGACCGCCTGATGGGAGACAGCGTCCAGGGCATAGACGCTGACCGGGTAAAACGTTGGCTCCTGGCTGTCATCAGACTCCAGCAAGGCCATCAACTCTTCATCTGTGATGATCATGTCATGCTCTCTCGCCCAGTTGTCGGCAGACCTCTTCCACGCACTGCCTCAAGGCGACTCCAAGGGGATGTCCGGGGGCCTCCTGCCAACGGTCGATCACCTCTACCAGGGGGGTAGCCCCCACCATTTTGGCGGCCCCCTTCATCTTGTGTAAAGCCGTATTGAGGGCCTTCTCGTCCCCTTGTGTGACACACCGCTCAATGTCGGCCAGATCCTGGTGAACCGATGCCAGATAGATGTCAACGAGGGCCGGGCTGAGGGACACGGGCAGGGAAAGGGCTGCCGTTGGCTGCGGTGCCTTCCCCCCTTCATGGGGGCCAAAGACGGTACGAAGCAATACGGCCAGATCCCTGAGCAAGACGGGTTTGTCCAGATGGCCCTGACAGCCGCATTCCGCCAGTCGCTGCGCCGCCGGCTCGCTAAGATCCGCGGTGATCACGTAGACGGGTAGATGCTGCCAGCGTTCATCGGCGTGCAATTGCCTGCAGAGCTCGGCGCCGTCCATCACCGGCATCTGCAGATCCGTCAGCACCAGATCCACCGACTCCGATTGCAGGATCTCCAGTGCCAGACGGCCATTGGCCGCGCTCAATACCCGGGCCCCCAGCTGACCCAGCTGCATGCTGATCAGCATTCTGTTCACCTCGTGATCTTCCACCAGCAGCACCCGCCTGCCTGCCCCCGGCAGGTCCGTGATCTCCTCGGCGCCACGGACGAGTCTGGGTTGCAGCAGGCTGACCACGGAGCCCGGGATCCAGGGTTCCCCCTGCCAGTACCAGGCGCGCAAGCCCCCATCGTCCTGCATGGCCCCAAGGCAAGGTGCCGCCGGATCCTCGGCCACGCCAAACTCTGCGAGCCAGGCCCGCATATATTCGAGCTCCCCGGGCAACAGTTGCAGGGAGACCGTCTTGACGCGCGGTTGCCAGGGCGCCTTCTCCTGCGCATGCCTGAGGGGCAAGGAACAGAGGAAACGGCTGCCCCCGCGAGCCAGAGGTTCAACCCGGATCTCGCCCCCCATCTGTTCCATCAGCTGACGGCAGATGGCCAGCCCAAGCCCGGTCCCCTGGGCTCTGGGCTGGCCAGGCTCCTCCCCTTGCTCGAAGGGCTGGAACAACCGGGGCAACAGCTCGGCACTGATCCCGGGCCCCTCGTCATCCACCCCGCACAAAATCCACTCCCCTTGCCGCCGGGCCCAGAGCACCACCTCTCCCTGCTCGCTGAACTTGATGGCGTTGGAGAGCAGGTTGTGCAGCACCTGTTGCACCCGGTGGGGATCGAGTTCCATCAAGGCGGGCAGCGCCGGGTCGAGCGCCAGGCGCAGTTGCAGATGGCGGGATCGCGCCTTGGACCAGTGCACCGCAGCCACGTGCTCGCACAGCTCCACCAGATCCGTGGGCTGTACGGAGAGGCGCAACTGACGCGTCTCGTTGCGGCTGAAGTCGAGCACATCGTTGAGCAGTCCGAGCAGTTCATTGCCCGCCTGTCTGACATGGGCCAGAACCGAGGCCTGCTCTGCATTGAGTTCGGTCTGTTCGAGCCACTCCAGCAGGCCGAGCATGGCGTTCATGGGGGTGCGGATCTCGTGGCTCACGGCGGCCAGGAAGCGCCCCTTGGCAAGCACGGCCTGCTGGGCCTGCTCGTGGGAAAGCTGCAGGGAGTGCTCCTGCTCCACCCTGGCCGTCACATCCTGCACCACCCCGTAGATCCGCCACCCCTCCCCCTGACGGCGCCCCCTGCCGGAAAATTGCAGCCAGCGGGTTCCCTTGGCGGGGTGCTGATAGCGCAGCAGATGGGAGAAAGGTCGTCCGGCTTGCAGCATGGCCAGCATGGGGGCTCGCATCTCGCGCCTGTCCTGGTGGGAGATGCGAGTCAGGGTCTCGTTGGGATTGACCCGGATCTGCTGGCTCGCCAGCCCCAGCAGCTCGTGACTGCCCCGGCTCACAAACTCCACCCGGGTGATGGCTCCCCCCAGCAGGGTGAATTGCAACACCACACCGGGCACCGTATTGGTGAGGGCGCGCAGGCGCCGCTCCGCCTGACGCAGCAGGCGGGTACGTTCGCGCAGGGCGCTGATGTCGGAGAGGGCGATAAGATCCCCTGCCGGTGCCTGGGGCCCCAGTCGCAAAGGGATCTGGGCATAGGAGTAGACCTGCTCGTGCAGCGCCAGCTCCCCTTCGGCGCCCTGCAACTGGGGCGCGGGCAGCACCAGATCGGCGGCGTAGCGCGCCTCCATGCGCTTGGCCCGCTTGTTGCGCTTGATCACCTCCCCCTTGTCATTGCGCAAGAACACGGGAACGGGGAGCGCCTGGAAGAGAGACTCCCTGAACTTGCTTTCCAGCGCCAGCGCCTGCTCTACCTTGTGACGCTCGCGGGCCTCCTGGGCCAGTTGCTGGCGGGATCGCCAGACTGACCAGATCACCGCCATGCTGATCAGCAGTGCCAGCAACACGGAGCCAAGCCAGAAACCGTAGCTGACCCCTTCCTGCTGGTTGACCACTAGGCGGCGCCAGCGTTGCACCAGCTCGTCTACCTGCCGATCATTGAGGGTCATCAGGCTCTGATCCAGCACCCCTGCCAGGCTGGTCTGTTCCGGCCGGATGGCAAAACCGAGGCCGAAACGCTCCGGCAATTCGGTGATGGTCAGCTCGCTCAACTGGTTGTTTCGAATGGGATATTGGAGCTGGTACAACTCCGCCAGCATGGCCTGGGCATCCCCATGCCGCACCGCCGCCAATCCCTGCAGCAGGTTGTCGGTCACCTCCCACTCATGCTGGCCGAACCGGGCAAGCAGGCCGGGATCATAGAGCATTCTCGGGACCACCACCTTGCCACTGACGTCCACGAGGGAGACAGGCCCCCTCTTGCTGCGACTGACCAGGGCATAGCGGCTGGTCGCCACCATCCTGGTGAAGTCGAACTCCTTGTTCAGGGCGGCGGACTCCATCAGCCCGACCATCATGGCGGCATCGCCACTGCGCAGCAATGCCAACGCCTCCTCCCGGCTAGCGGCGGGCACCAGCTCGAAGCGCAGTCCCGTCTGCCGACTCACTTCCCGCAAGACGTCCGCACTCCAGCCAATGAGCTCTCCCTGCTGGTTGACGCCGCTGTATGGCATGAAACCGGGATCCGCCACCATCTTGATGGTGTGGGCCTTGCCGACCAGCCAGGCCTGCTCCTTGTCGGTAAAATGCAGGGGATTCACATCTTGCTCACCCTGAGGCAGATACTTGCCCAGATCCCGGTAGAGACTGCCCGGCGGCAAATAGCGGATGGCCGTATCCACCAGCTCCAGCAACTCGGGCTGGTTGCGCATCATCAGCCGGTAGCTGATGACCAGATCGTCGCTGCGAAGACGGCGAAGGCGCAGCCCTTCATCCGGGAATTCCCGCATCAGGTAGCGCAGTTGCAGATAATCGCCGAGATAGGCGCTGCCCTTGCCGGCCACCAGGGCACCATACCAGTTCTCGGCATCGGTCAGCAGTTGCTGGGATGAACCAGGATAGAGACGCTTCAGGGTCTCCTGGGCCTGCCAGATGGGTGACACCAGAAACTGCGCATGATCGAGCTCACCCCGATAGAGGATGGCGGACTCCGCTTCCATCATGGCCCGGCTCAAGACGGTATCGCTCGAGTTCGACCGGGCAGGCCCGACGTGAGGAATGAGATCGCAGCGCCCGTTCAGCAGATCCTGCGTCACGGCTGCCCAGCTCGGCCGCTTCTCGACATGCACCGGTACCGGCAACAGCTCTGCCAGCCGCGTCATGCGATCGATAAGCAGGCCCCCCTCCGCCTCCAGATAGGGAGGACGTTGCAGGGCCGGGTAACAGAAGGTCAGTCCGGTGAGCGAATCGGCATAAGCCTGGGCATCCGGTGACAGCGGGAGTATGGCGGCACGCAGTGGCAAGGCCAGCAGCGCGCCGGACAACAGAAGGATTTTTATCATCGGAACGGAAAAGCCAGGCGATTGCCTGGCTTTTTGTCACTCGTTGGGTTCAACATTTTCTACCCTGGCCTTGAGCTTCTGGCCGGGCCGGAAGGTCACCACACGACGGGCGCTGATGGGAATATCCTCCCCCGTCTTGGGGTTGCGTCCGGGACGCTGGTTCTTCTCGCGAAGATCGAAGTTACCGAAGCCGGAAATCTTGACCTGTTCGCCACGCTCGAGCGCCTGTCTGATCTCCTCAAAGAAGGCTTCCACCATATCTTTGGCTTCACGCTTGCTCATCCCGAGCTGGGTGAACAGGTGCTCTGCAATGTCGGCTTTGGTAAGCGCCATAGATCAATCCCTCAAGGATGCATTCAACTCTTCACCGAGGGCCCGCACGACATTGTCCACGGTCTCGGCGATCTCTTTCTCCTCCAGGGTGCGCTGGGTGTCTTGCAACACCAGGCTGATGGCCAGGCTCTTCTTGTCCTCTGCCATACCAGCGCCCTGGTATACGTCGAACAAGTTTATTCCAACTAACTGATTTCCGCCAACTTTTTTAATTACTGCCAGAACGTCGCCTGCCAGGATCTGTCTGTCAACCACCACGGCGATATCGCGACGGTTGGCCGGGAACTTGGATACTTCGGCAGCAACCGGCACCTTGGCCGGCGTCAGTTTGTCCAGCTCCAGCTCGAACATGACAGCGCGGCTCTTGAGCCCCAGCTTCTTCTCGAGGCTCGGGTGGATCACGCCGATGTGGCCGATCACGACGCCATTGCGCAGAATGGCTGCGCTCTGGCCCGGATGCAGGGCACTGTGCTCGGTGCGCTCGAAGGTGAAGGTAGCCCCTTCAGCTGTCAGATCCAGTACCGCTTCCAGGTCACCCTTCAGATCGAAGAAGTCGACGGGACGGGCCTTGACATCCCAGTGCTCGTCCCCCTGGTTGCCGGTGATGATGCCGGCCAGCATGGGCTCCTGACGGATGCCGTTCTCGGCATTCTCGTCCTTGATGAAACGCAGGCCCTGCTCGAACAGGCGCACGCGCGGCTGCTGACGGTTCTGGTTGTAGACCACCGCCTGCACCAGACCCGGGAACAGAGAGACGCGCATGGCGGACATCTCGACCGAGATCGGGTTCGGCAGCACGATGGCATCGCTCTGCGGGAACAGGGTTTGCTGGGTCTTGGGATCCACGAAGCTGTAGGTGATCGCTTCTTGGAAACCGCGGTCAACCAGCAGGTCGCGCACCCGCTTCAGGGTCACCTGCCCTTCAGCCTGCTCCACCATCGCGAGGGATGCGGCGGGTTTGAGATTCGGTATGTTGTTGTAGCCGTAGATGCGGGCCACTTCCTCGATGAGGTCTTCCTCGATGGCAATGTCGAAACGCCAGGAGGGAGCCAGCGCGGTCCAGCCGTCAGTATCCACGGTTACCTGCATGCCCAGACGAGTCAGGATCTCGACCACCTGCGCATCCGCCACGCTGATGCCGATCACCTTGTCGAGCTTGGTGCGGCGCAGCTTGATGGGGGCAGCCTTGGGCAGATGGGCATCGGATTTGACTTCGATGACCGGACCCGCTTCACCGCCGCAGATGTCCAGCAGCAGACGGGTGGCACGATCCATCACCTTGGCCTGCAGCTCGGGATCCACCCCGCGCTCGAAGCGGTGGGAAGAATCGGTATGCAGACCGTAGGCACGGGCACGGCCGGTGATGGAGAGCGGCGCGAAGAAGGCGCACTCCAGCAGGATGTCGGTGGTGGTCTCGGAGACACCGGTGCGATCGCCGCCGAAGATGCCGGCCATGCAGGCAGGGCCTTTGGCATCGGCAATCACCAGAGTAGTCTCTTTGAGCTTCACTTCGTTGCCATCGAGCAGAGTCATCGGCTCGTCGGCCTTGGCGCGGCGCACCACCAGTTCCCCTTCAAGCGTCGCCAGATCGAAGGCGTGCATTGGCTGACCGTATTCCAGCAGCAGGTAGTTGGTGATGTCAACGATGGCGTCGATGGAACGAATACCGCCACGGCGCAGCTTCTCCTGCATCCAGAGCGGGCTCTGGGCGTGCAGGTTCAGCCCCTTGATGACACGGCCCAGATAACGGGGGCAATCTGCCGGCGCTTCAACCCGGATCGGGAAGGTAGCATCGATAGTGGCAACAGCCGGCGCCCAGGTCGGCTCGACCACGTCCACGCTGTTGAGCACGCCGATTTCACGGGCCAGACCCGCGATGCCTAGGCAGTCGGCACGGTTCGGGGTCAGATCCACATCGATGCTGACGTCGTTAAGCGCGAGGTATTCACGAATATCGGTCCCGATGGGGGCATCCAGCGGCAGCTCGATGATGCCATCAGCCTCGACGTCGATGCCCAGCTCGCTGAAGGAGCAGAGCATGCCGTGGGACGGCTGGCCGCGCAGCTTGGCTTTCTTGATGGTGAAATCACCCGGCAGGGTCGCCCCGACCTTGGCCACGCACACTTTGAGGCCGGCACGGCAGTTCGGCGCACCGCAGACGATGTCCAGCAGCTCGGCCTCGCCCACGTTGACCTTGGTCACCCGCAGCTTGTCCGCGTCCGGGTGCTGGGCGCACTCGACCACTTCACCCACGACCACATTGTTGAACTGGCCGGCCACCGCTTCCACGGCGTCCAC
The DNA here is from genome assembly GCF_040908105.1 of Aeromonas sp. R7-2. Classification (NCBI taxonomy): domain Bacteria; kingdom Pseudomonadati; phylum Pseudomonadota; class Gammaproteobacteria; order Aeromonadales; family Aeromonadaceae; genus Aeromonas; species Aeromonas sp. R7-2. The sequence continues at coordinate 81,451 of NZ_JBFODC010000028.1, forward strand.
TTCCAGACCGGCCATGGTGATCTGCTCGGCCAGTGCATTGTCACTCAACTCGGTGCGGACCCACTCCATCACCCAGGATTTACTGAATTTCATGTTCTCTCGCCCTTACTTGAACTGCTTGAGGAAGCGCAGGTCGTTTTCGAAGAAGGCACGCAGGTCGTTGACCCCGTAACGCAGCATGGTCAGGCGCTCAACGCCCATGCCGAAGGCAAAGCCGGAGTATTTTTCCGGATCGATGCCGACCGAACGCAGCACGTTCGGGTGCACCATGCCGCAGCCCAGCACTTCCAGCCACTTGCCGTTCTTGCCCATCACGTCCACTTCGGCGCTCGGCTCGGTGAACGGGAAATAGGAAGGACGGAAGCGAATGGTCAAGTCTTCCTCGAAGTAGTTGCGCAGGAAGTCGTGCAGGATGCCTTTCAGCTCGGTGAAGCTGGCATGCTCGTCGACCAGCAGGCCTTCGACCTGGTGGAACATCGGGGTGTGGGTCATGTCGTAGTCGTTACGATAGACGCGGCCCGGCGCGATGATGCGGATCGGCGGCTGCTGATGTTCCATGGTGCGGATCTGCACACCGGAGGTGTGGGTACGCAGCATCAGATCAGGATCGAAGTAGAAGGTGTCGTGATCGGTACGCGCCGGGTGGTGAGCCGGGATATTCAGCGCATCGAAGTTGTGGAAGCCATCTTCAATCTCGGGACCACGGGCAACCTTGAAGCCCATCTCGCCAAACAGGCGCTCGATGCGCTCGATGGTGCGGGTCACCGGGTGCAGACCGCCATTCTCGATGCGGCGGCCCGGCAGGCTGACGTCGATGGTCTCGGCGGCCAGCTTCTGGTTCAGCACGGCGACTTCGAGGGCTTCACGACGCGCGTTCAGGGCATCCTGAACCTGCTGTTTGGCCTGGTTGATCACGGCGCCCGCTGCGGGACGCTCTTCAGCGGACAGGGCGCCCAGTCCCTTCATCTGCTCGGTAAAAAAGCCCTTTTTACCCAGATATTTGACCCGGATTTCGTCGAGGGCGGCGATGTCGCTTACGCCCTCAATTTCGGCCTTGGCCTGGCCGACTACTTCTTCAAGCTGTTGCATGTCTTCCTCGTCACCACTCCCGGAACAGGAGCCTTTAGGCTAAATAAGGTCAAGAGGGGAATAATACAAAAAAAGCCCCTTGGCTGACCATAGTTATGACGGGCTTTTCTCCCTGCAAATCATTTTGTTATATGGAGAAAGCCACAAGCCAGATGCAACAGGATTGAGACAAGCGTTGTTTGTTCTAGTTTGTTGGCATATGGAAGGATAAAGCATTCATGAACGTGGCATGCTACCTGCCAACGCTCAAAAATGAGCAACAAAAAAGGAGGCCTGAGCCTCCTTTATTTTTATAACAGAGCTGGATTAGACCAGAGCTGCTTTAGCTTTTTCAACCAGGGCGGTGAAAGCCAGCTTGTCGTGAACGGCGATATCGGACAGGATCTTGCGATCGATCTCGATGGAAGCCTTCTTCAGACCGTCGATCAAACGGCTGTAGGACAGGCCGTTCTGACGGGCTGCAGCGTTGATACGCGCAATCCACAGTTGACGGAACTGACGCTTCTTCTGGCGACGGTCACGGTAGGCATACTGACCAGCTTTGGTTACCGCTTGTACCGCTACGCGGTAGACACGGGAACGGGCGCCGTAGTAACCCTTGGCGGCTTTCATTACTTTCTTGTGACGAGCGCGAGCGGTCACACCACGTTTAACTCTTGGCATTTTTCACATCCCCCCTTATGCGTACGGCAGACAAGCGACAACACGTTTGTGGTCGGCAGCGGAAACAAAGAACTTCGGTCCCAGCTGACGCTTACGCTTGCTGCTCTTCTTGGTCAGGATGTGACGCAGGTGGTTGTGCTTGCACTTGAAGCGACCTGAGCCAGTCTTCTTGAAGCGCTTTGCCGCGCCCCGGTTGGTTTTCATCTTCGGCATTTCATACTCCGCATTGTGAGTGACAACAAAATCGCAAGGCGAACCGACTCATGGGGCCAGCCCCATGAGTCAATTTCTTGTGGGCCTTAAGATTTCTTCTTGGGTGCGAGGACCATCACAGCTTGACGGCCTTCGACTTTCGGGAACGATTCGACTACGGCCAGCTCTTCCAGATCGTTCTTGACGCGCTCGAGAACCTTGATACCAAGATCCTGGTGGGCCATTTCACGACCACGGAAGCGCAGGGTGACCTTTGCCTTGTCCCCGTCTTCCAGAAAGCGAACCAGGTTGCGTAGTTTTACCTGATAGTCGCCTTCGTCTGTGCCAGGACGGAATTTGATTTCCTTGACCTGGACGACTTTCTGCTTTTTCTTCTGTTCTTTGGTGGTCTTGCTCTTTTCGTAGAGGAATTTGCCGTAATCCATGATCCGGCAAACGGGCGGCTCAGCGTTCGGACTGATCTCGACCAGATCCACTCCTGCCTCAAGGGCCAAGTTCAGCGCATCCTGAATGGAGATGATGCCAATGGCTTCACCATCCAGACCAGTCAGACGAACTTCTTTCAGACGGATCTCTTCATTGATCCGGTGAGCGCGGGCTTGCGGTTGCTTGCCCAGTTTTTTTCCGCCTTTTATAGCTTATTCCTCCACTTTCTTTTGTCCGCGGGTCTGAACTTCCTGGGTCAACAGAGCAATCAGCTCTTCAACAGGATAAGAGCCCAGGTCAGCCCCTTTACGAGTACGCACTGCAATCTTGCCGGCTTCTACTTCTTTGTCGCCGCAGACCAGCATGAAAGGTACCCGCTTCAAAGTATGCTCGCGGATTTTAAAGCCAATCTTCTCATTTCTCAAGTCCGCTTTTGCGCGAAGGCCCGCATCATTCAATGCCTTGGCAACTTTCACAGCATAATCGGCCTGGTTATCCGTGATATTCATGACCACGGCCTGGGTCGGCGCCAGCCAGGTCGGGAACAGACCGGCGTACTCTTCCGTCAGGATCCCGATGAAGCGCTCCAGCGAACCCAGAATGGCGCGGTGGATCATCACGGGGATGTGACGCTCGTTATCTTCGCCCACATAGGTGGCGCCAAGACGGCCCGGCAGGGCAAAGTCGAGCTGCACGGTACCACACTGCCAGGCACGATCAAGGCAATCGTGCAGGGTAAACTCGATCTTGGGACCGTAGAAAGCCCCCTCGCCCGGTTGCAGGTCGTACTTCAGGCCGTTGAGTTCCAGCGCCTCGGCCAGCGCGGCCTCGGCACGATCCCAGGCTTCATCAGAGCCGATACGCTGCTCCGGACGGGTCGAGAGCTTCACCACGATGTTTTCGAAACCGAAGGTGCCGTAGACGTCATAGACCATGCGGATGCACGCAGACACCTCTTCCATGATCTGCTCTTCGGTACAGAAGATGTGGGCGTCATCCTGAGTGAAGCCCCGTACCCGCATCAGGCCGTGCAGGGAGCCTGACGGCTCGTTGCGGTGGCAGGAGCCGAACTCGGCCATGCGCAGGGGCAGATCGCGGTAGGATTTCAGACCCTGGTTGAAAATCTGCACGTGACCCGGGCAGTTCATCGGCTTGATGGCGTACTCGCGGTTTTCGGACTGGGTGGTGAACATGGCCTGGGCGTATTTCTCCCAGTGACCTGAACGCTCCCACAGCACGCGATCCATCATGAAGGGGCCTTTCACTTCCTGATAGTCGTACTCTTTGAGCTTGCCGCGGATGAAAGTTTCCAGCTCGCGGAAGATGGTCCAGCCGTCGTTGTGCCAGAACACCATGCCCGGCGCTTCTTCCTGCATGTGGTACAGGTCGAGCTGCTTGCCGATCTTGCGGTGGTCGCGCTTGGCGGCCTCTTCCAGACGCTGCAAATAGGCCTTGAGCTGCTTCTTGTCGGCCCAGGCGGTGCCGTAGATGCGCTGCAGCATCTTGTTGTTGGAGTCGCCGCGCCAGTAGGCGCCGGACATCTTCTGCAACTTGAAGTGGTGGCAATGACGCATGTTGGGCACGTGCGGGCCGCGACACATGTCGATGTACTCTTCGTGATGATACAGACCGGGCTGGTCATCACGGGCAATGTTCTGATCCAGGATCTCGACCTTATAGGTCTCGCCACGGGCTTCGAACACGTCACGTGCTTCCTGCCAGGAGACCTTCTTCTTGATGACGTCGTAATCCTTGGCGGCCAGCGCCAGCATGCGCTCTTCCAGGGCAGCCAGATCTTCGTCGGTCAGGGTGCGGTCGAGATCGATGTCATAGTAGAAACCGTTATCGATGACGGGACCGATGGCCATCTTGGTCTGGGGCCAGAGTTGCTTGATGGCATGACCCAGCAGGTGAGCACAGGAGTGGCGCAGAATGTCCAGACCTTCTTCGTCTTTGGCGGTGATGATGGCCAGGGAGGCATCGGTTTCGATCAGCTCACAGGCATCCACCAGTTCACCGTTTACCCGACCGGCAATGCACGCCTTGGCGAGACCGGGACCAATGTCCGCGGCCACATCCATGACGGAAACGGCGTGGGCAAATTGACGTTGGCTGCCGTCAGGCAGAGTAATGATTGGCATTAGGTGTTTCCTTATACAGTGGTGACCCCTACCAAAGGCCACATGCAGGTTGGAGAAACCCTTTCATGTCCAGCTGTTCACTCCCGAGTTTCACCGTTCACAATACGGTTGGTACACGGCAGTGGCACACCATATGGCGTGTGCAAGGCCATCCATTGAGAGGTACAGCGGGGGATTGTATCAGACGCGACAACCCAGACAAGCTGTCTTGGCGATTTTGCATACCGCCTAAGCGCGGGTGTCAATCTGTCGTACTTGCGAGGGCGCCCTTCTGCTGCCATACCCTGTACCAGATTGAGGCGTCAGCCAAAGCAAGGAGAGCATGATGTACACCTACGACATTTCATTTCCGGAGCATGCAGAAAAGCTGGTTCATCCGGATCACCTTCTCACGACTCACTGTCCCGTCCATATCGGTGAGCTGGTGATCCTGGGTGATGGCAGCAAGCGGGAGGTATGCAGCATCGTCCACAGTGCCGAGCGCAGTACCCTCTATGTCACCGAAGTGACGCCCGGCAAAGTCACCGCCAGCCGTTGATCCCTAACCGGCGTTCAGAAAAGAGTGGCCATTGAAATCGAAGGCGCTGCGCCCCTCCTCGGCCAGCGCCATCTCCTGCAACACCTGGAGTGCCATCTTGTTGCCCTTTTGCGAGGCCTGATAGAGCCACTGCTTCGCCTCGGCCAGTTCAACCCGCCCGTTGACCCCCATCAGGTGCAGGATGCCCACCTTCAGCATGGCGGGCACATCACCGTTCCTGGCTGCCAGCTCCATCCAGCGAAACGCCTCGTGCAGATCCCGCTTCACCCCGGCCCCGCGCAGATAGACCTCTCCCAGCCGATACTGGCCGAAAGCGTCCCCCGCCTGCGCAGCCTGACGATAGAGTCGGATGGCGCGATCCATATCCTGCTCGCTCCCCTGCCCCACTTCATGGCTCCAACCCATCAGCGCCTGTGCCCGTGGCTGGCCCTGCTCCGCCAGCGGCGACCAGATCCGGGTCGCCTCATCAAAGTGCCCTGTCCGCCAGGCGCGGTTGGCCGCCGCCAGCTCCTGATCGGTGGAGAGCGGGATCAGACGCCAGATGACCAGCGCAATGAGGGCGATGAAGAGCCAGCGGGCAGTAGTAGGTTGCATGACATTTTCCGTGATCTGGTTCGCATTTCGTCTATGTAAACGAAATGTAGCAACAGATCAAGCAGGAGATCACCCGGGTTCACCCTCTTTCATGGGGTCGCTCTTTGCGAACTTGCAGTTTGACGGGCTACACAGCAAAATAACTGTATATATAAACAGTGCATTGGTGATGTGATGGCAGGACGAGGCGCGAACCACAATGTCGAGCACCGCTTCAGCGGCCCGCAAATCGAAACCGTTGACGACGGCTGGAGTCAGAGCGACTGGGACGCGGCATTTGCCGCCAGCGCTCCCCGTACCGAGGTGACGGAGATCAGCGCCCGCAGCATCATCAGCTACAACGATTCGCCGGATCTTCCCTTCGGTCGCTCCATCAATCCCTATCAGGGGTGCGAGCATGGCTGCATCTACTGCTATGCCAGACCCAGCCACGCCTACCTTGAGCTCTCCCCCGGGCTGGATTTCGAGAGCAAGCTGTTTGCCAAAATCAATGCTGCCGAGCTGCTGCGACGGGAGTTTGCCAAGCCAGCCTATCAGCCACAAACCATCGTGCTGGGGGCCAATACCGATCCCTATCAACCCATCGAGCACCACTATCGCCTGACTCGCGAACTCCTGACGGTGATGCTGGCTCATCGCCATCCGGTAGGGCTCATCACCAAGAGCGCCATGATCCTGCGCGACCTCGATCTGCTGACCGAGCTGGCCCGGGAAGGGTTATGCCAGGTGATGGTGTCGGTCACCACCCTCAATGAGACGCTGAGGCGACAGCTGGAGCCCAGGGCCAGCACGGGGGTTGGGCGGATCAAGGTGATCGAACGACTGGCCAAGGCCGGTGTGCCGGTCGGCGTGCTCGCCGCCCCCATGATCCCCAGGCTCAACGAGCCGGAACTGGAACAGATCATCAAGGCCGCCGTCGACGCCGGGGCGGGCTGTGCGGATTACATCTTGCTGCGATTGCCCCACGAGCTCACCACCCTCTTTTGCGACTGGCTCGATACGTACTATCCCGGCCAGAAAGAGGCGATCCTCAACCAGCTGCGGGCAAGCCGGGGTGGCGCACTCAACAGCGCCACCTTTGGTAGCCGCATGCGAGGTGAAGGACAGTTTGCCGACCTGCTCGCCCAGCGCTTTCGCCTGATCAGCAGGCGGCTGCAACTGGGCAAGCGCCATATAGCACTCAATACAGCCGCCTTCATCCGCCCGGGCGAGCAGTTGCGTCTGTTCTGAGCACCGTCAGCCCCGTGTTCTCGGCGGGCAGCTCCCCGCTGGGTGGCGCTGTGCAATCAGCTCCGCAGGCAGGCGTGATGGCTCGTGCGCCACCTCCTCCTCATCCACCCTAAGGCGCGCCTTCTCCTGCCCTCCCCACATCCGGCTCCACCAGATCTCCCACATTACCCAGCTCGTCATAACAGTGCTCCTGGCAAGCGATGCCTGCCTCTGTGGTGGCCTCATTCAACGCAGGCAGCATGGCTGGCCGTCATGACAGGGCCATGACAGCCGAGTGAAGGAATCGTGTTGATGCGATGGGGTCAACCCTGCATATCAGGAATATGACGCCGTGGCAGGCAGGGCTGCATGCACGGCAGACGGAGCCGGGCACCAGAGAAGAGAGCTGCTGGGCAAGCACAAGGACGGGGAGAGCCTGCGGTGAGGCGGACAAAAAAAGAGCGACCATCAAGGTCGCTCTTTTGCACCGGACAAAGGGGGACGATTACTCGTCGCTCGCCTCCCCGGTATCGACGGCGCCAGCGTCCGCTGCGGTGTCGGTGCCTTCAGACACCTCCCCTTCAACAGCCAGGGCCTCGGTTTCCTCTTCGTCGCTCTCGGCAACACGCTGCAGGCCGACCACGGTCTCGTCTTCACCGGTACGGATCAGACGCACACCGCCGGTGTTGCGGCCGATGACGCTCACCTCGGACACCCGGGTACGAACCAGGGTACCGCCGTTGGTGATCAGCATGATCTGGTCGGTATCTTCGACCTGGATCGCATCGATCACCTTGCCGTTACGCTCATCCACCTTGATGGAGATGACGCCCTGGGTACCCCGGCTCTTGGTCGGGTACTCGTCCAGCGCGGTGCGCTTGCCGTAGCCGTTCTCGGTGGCGGTGAGGATGGCACCATCGCCACGGGGTACGATGAGGGAGACCACCTTGTCACCGGCGCCCAGCTTGATGCCGCGCACACCGGCAGCGGTACGACCCATGGGACGTACGCCCTTGAAGGTGCCCTTGCTTTCGGTGCCTTCGCCGTTGTCACTGCCATCATCATCGTTGCCGGCGTCGTCGTCGGTGTCGACTTCGTCAGTGGCATCGGCATCGGCGCGACCGCTGCCTTCCGCGAAGCGAACCACCTTGCCCGCATCGGAGAACAGCATGATCTCGTTGCTGCCATCGGTGATGTCCACCCCGATCAGCTCATCACCCTCTTTGAGGTTGATGGCACGGATACCGGAGGAGAGCGGACGGCTGAAGTCAGACAGGCTGGTCTTCTTCACGGTGCCGTTGGCGGTGGCGAAGAAGACATACTTGTCGGCGTCATATTCTTTCACCGGCAGGATGGCGGTGATGCGCTCACCCTCATCCAGCGGCAGCAGGTTGATGATCGGACGACCGCGGGCGCCACGGGACGCTTCCGGCAGCTGATACACCTTGAGCCAGTAGACCTTGCCACGGGTGGAGAAGCACAGAATGGTGTCGTGGGTGTTGGCCACCAGCAGACGCTCCACAAAGTCCTCTTCCTTGATCCGGGTGGCCGACTTGCCACGACCACCGCGGCGTTGGGCCTCGTAGTCCGAGAGCGGCTGATACTTCACATAGCCCTGGTGAGACAAGGTAACGACCACGTCTTCCGGGGTGATCAGATCTTCGATGTTGATCTCGGCACTGGACATGCTGATCTCGGTGCGACGCTCGTCGCCGTACTGCTCGCGCACGGCCAGCAGTTCGTCACGGATCACTTCCATCAGGCGTTCCGGGCTTGCCAGGATGTGCAGCAGCTCGGCGATGAGATCCAGCAGAGATTGATACTCTTCCAGAATCTTCTCGTGCTCGAGGCCGGTCAGCTTGTGCAGACGCAGGTCAAGGATGGCCTGGGCCTGGATCTCGGTCAGGAAGTACTGCCCTTCACGGATGCCGAACTCCGGCTCCAGCCACTCGGGGCGAGCCGCGTCGTCGCCCGCTTTTTCCAGCATGGCGGCCACGTTGCCGAGCTCCCAGCCCTTGGCTACCAGGGCGGCTTTCGCATCCGCCGGGGTCGCACTGTGGCGAATAAGCTCGATGATGGGGTCGATGTTGGCCAATGCCACCGCCAACCCTTCCAGGATGTGCGCCCGATCCCGCGCCTTGCGCAGCTCGAACACGGTCCGGCGGGTCACCACTTCACGGCGGTGCAGCAGGAACGCATCCAGGATCTCTTTGAGGTTCATCACCTTGGGCTGGTTGTTGTCCAGCGCCACCATGTTGATGCCGAACGTGGTCTGCATCTGGGTGTGCTTGTAGAGATTGTTCAGCACAATCTCGCCGGACTCGCCGCGCTTGATCTCGATGACGATGCGCATGCCGTCCTTGTCGGACTCATCGCGCAGGGCGCTGATGCCCTCGATTTTCTTCTCTTTGACCAGCTCGGCGATCTTCTCGATCAGGCGAGCCTTGTTCACCTGATAGGGGATCTCGTGGACGATGATGGTCTCGCGACTGGTCTTCTCGTCCACTTCCACCTCGGCCTTGGCCCGCACATAGACGGAGCCGCGACCGGTACGGTACGCCTGCACGATGCCGGAACGGCCGTTGATGATGCCGCCGGTGGGGAAATCCGGGCCGGTGACATGGGTCATCAGCTCGTCAATGGTGAGGTCGCCGTTTTCGATCAGCGCCAGGCAACCGTTGACAATCTCGGTGAGGTTGTGAGGCGGGATGTTGGTCGCCATGCCCACCGCGATACCGGAGGAGCCGTTGACCAGCAAGGTGGGGACCTTGGTGGGCATGACAGCCGGGATCATCTCGGTGCCGTCGTAGTTAGGCACCCAGTCCACGGTCTCTTTGTCCAGATCGGCCAGCAGCTCGTGGGAGATGCGCGCCATCCGCACTTCGGTGTAACGCATGGCCGCGGCGTTGTCGCCGTCCACCGAACCGAAGTTGCCCTGACCGTCGACCAGCATGTAGCGCATGGAGAAATCCTGCGCCATGCGGACGATGGTGTCATACACGGCGCTGTCGCCATGCGGGTGATATTTACCGATTACGTCACCGACCACACGGGCCGATTTTTTATAGGGCTTGTTCCAGTCGTTCCCCAGCTCGTTCATTGCATACAGAACGCGGCGGTGAACCGGTTTCAAGCCATCACGCACATCCGGCAGAGCTCGTCCTACGATCACGCTCATGGCGTAATCCAGATAGGAACTCTTGAGCTCTTCTTCGATGTTGACCGGCGTGATCTCTCTGGCCAGATCGCTCATAGAAAGCCTTAATCCCTAATTAGTTGTTCTTTGGCTTAAACAGCGCGACATGGTAACACACTGAGCCAAATACATTAAGCCACAAATCCGATGAGCACATCGGGCTGGTGCGACGAGGTCGGTCCGTTATAATGCGCGCCAGGACAATAGATTGCGCGCGCCCAGCCCGCTGCGCGCCTTGCCACAGGATCATCAAAACATGAATAGTGATGCCAATGTCGATCTGACAGAAATCGCCAAATTTGAAGCCATCGCCTCCCGCTGGTGGGACATGGAGGGCGAATTCAAGCCGCTGCATCAAATCAACCCGGTGCGCCTTGACTGGATCACCGACAAGAGCGGCGGCCTGTTTGGCAAGCGCGTGCTCGACATCGGCTGCGGTGGCGGCATCCTCTCCGAGAGCATGGCCCGCCGGGGGGCCCGGGTCACCGGCATCGACATGGGCAAGGAACCCCTCGGCGTCGCCCGCCTGCACGCGCTGGAACAAGGTGTGGAGCTCGAGTACCGCCAGATCACCGCCGAAGCCCACGCCGATGAAGCGCCTGGCCAGTATGACGTGGTTACCTGCATGGAGATGCTGGAGCACGTGCCGGACCCGGCCTCGGTGCTGCGCGCCATCGCCATCCTGGTACGACCGGGGGGCAAGGTGTTCGTCTCCACCATCAACCGCAACCCCAAAGCCTATCTGATGATGATCCTCGGGGCCGAGTACCTGATGAAGATGGTCCCCAAGGGCACTCACGATCACAAGAAGTTCATCACCCCCGCCGAACTCTGTCGCATGGGGGAAGCGGCGGGCCTGCTGGTGCGGGACATGAGCGGCGTTCACTACGCCCCGCTCTCCAACAGCTTCAAGCTCGGCAAGAATGTCGACGTCAACTACATGGTGGCGTTCGAGCGCCCGGAGCAAGGCTGATGAGCACACCTCACCCGATGCCCCTGCGCTGCGTGCTGTTTGATCTGGACGGCACCCTGCTCGACACCGCCCCAGACCTTGGCGCCGCCGTCAATCACGTGCTGATAAGCGAAGGCTTTGCCCCGCTCTCTGACGACATCATCCGTCAGACCACCTCCCACGGGGCCCTCGGGCTGCTCAGGGCCGGTCTTGGGGACGAGCTGCTGGAGGAGCTGGGGGCCACCCGCCTTCGCACCGCCCTGCTCGACTACTACGCCGCCAACCTCTGCGTCGGCACCCGTCCCTATGAAGGCATGGTGGATCTCATCGAGTGGCTCGACGAGAAAAAGCTGCCCTGGGGCATTGTCACCAACAAGCCGGGTTTTCTCACCGAACCGCTCTTGGCAGCCCTTCCCGAACTCGCCAGTTGCGGCGTGACGGTGAGCGCCGACACCTTGCCGGTGCGCAAGCCCGACCCCGCCCCCATGTTCTTTGCCTGCGAGCGGCTCGGTATCGCGGCGAGCCAGTGTCTCTATGTAGGGGATCACGTGCGAGACATCGAGGCTGGCCGCAATGCCGGCATGCGTACCGCGGTGGCTGGCTGGGGTTATCTCAATGATGACGAGGATCCGGCCCTCTGGGGCGCCGATCTTCACTTTGATACCGTGCAGGCCCTGCACCACTGGCTGCGTTACGAGCTGAGCTGACACGTTCATTGCCCATGACCGACAAGGCATCCGGATAGAGGTGGATCTGCGGGGCAACTTTGATGATGTCCCGATGGCCATGTGGGCATCGGCCCCGGCGCGCAGCTCCCCCCGCAGCACACCAGAGGGATCCCGGACGATCCCTCTTTTTATGGGCTTGGCAACCCCCCGAACGGCGTAACAGGACACCTTTTGACCCTGACTGCACAAGGGATGAGCAGGCCGGATTTGCTAGTAAAAACACCCTGCTTTCGCAAGCAAAAAAAGTTATTTTAATTTTCCATCTTCGATCGCCGGACTTGCATTTGACGGATCGGACGGATGAAAACCCGTTCGCTGTGAGCGTCCACTAACTCCCGTCCCGACACCCACAATTTATCCACAGCTAATGCGTTATCCACAGATTGCATTACCGCATCGACCTCACTATCTTGTAGTTCGCATTAAAAATAACACTACATCTTGTGATTCATCGCACAATCCCTGCCCAGTTTCCCTCGACAGACGGAGCCGGGTTGCGCCATTGTGCGATGGCTTTTCGGGAATCAACCGATACCGGCAGGTATCAATGAAAGGGGTCATCAGCCAATGAACTTGTTTGTGACGAAGCGTAACGGACACAAAGAACCCATCGATCTGGATAAAATTCACCGTGTGCTCGACTGGGCTGCCGAGAAGCTCGACAACGTGTCGGTCTCCCAGGTGGAGCTCAAGTCCCACATCCAGTTCTATGACGGTATCCGTACCGCCGACATCCACGAGACCATCATCAAGGCTGCTGCTGACCTCATCTCCGAGCAAAGCCCGGACTACCAGTACATGGCTGCCCGTCTGGCCATCTTCCACCTGCGCAAGAAGGCCTACGGCCAGTTCGAGCCGCCCCACCTGTATCAGCACGTCGCCAGACTGGTGGACATGGGCAAGTACGACAAGCACCTGCTGGAAGACTACACCCAGGCGGAATTTGAGGAGCTGAACGGCTACCTCGATCACTGGCGCGACATGGACTTCTCCTACGCGGCGGTCAAGCAGCTCGAAGGCAAGTACCTGGTACAGAACCGCGTCACCGGCGAGATCTACGAGAGCCCGCAGTTCCTCTACATCCTGGTAGCGGCCTGCCTCTTCTCCAAGTATCCGAAAGATACCCGTCTGGACTACATCAAGCGCTTCTATGATGCGGTCTCGACCTTCAAGATCTCCCTGCCGACCCCGATCATGAGCGGCGTGCGCACCCCGACCCGCCAGTTCAGCTCCTGCGTGCTGATCGAGTGTGACGACAGCCTGGATTCCATCAATGCCACCGCCAGCGCCATCGTGCGCTACGTTTCCCAGCGCGCCGGCATCGGCATCAACGCTGGTCGCATCCGTGGTCTGGGCAGCCCCATCCGTGGCGGCGAAGCCTTCCACACCGGCTGCATCCCCTTCTACAAATACTTCCAGACTGCGGTGAAGTGCTGCTCCCAGGGCGGCGTGCGCGGCGGTGCGGCCACCCTGTTCTACCCGCTGTGGCACACCGAGGTGGAGAGCCTGCTGGTACTGAAGAACAACCGCGGCGTGGAAGAGAACCGGGTCCGTCACATGGACTACGGCGTGCAGATCAACAAGCTGATGTACCAGCGCCTCATCAAGGGCGGTGACATCACCCTGTTCTCCCCGTCCGATGCACCAGGTCTCTATGACGCCTTCTTCGCGGACCAGGACAAGTTCGAAGAGCTCTACGTCAAGTACGAGCAGGATCCGGCCATTCGCAAGAAGACCCTGAAGGCGGTGGATCTCTTCTCCCTGATGATGCAGGAGCGCGCCGGTACCGGTCGCATCTACATCCAGAACGTGGATCACTGCAACACCCACAGCCCGTTCGACCCGAGCGTGGCACCGGTGCGCCAGTCCAACCTCTGCCTCGAGATTGCGCTGCCCACCAAGCCGCTCAACAACGTGGATGACGAGGACGGCGAGATTGCCCTGTGCACCCTCTCCGCCTTTAACTTGGGCGCCATCGAGAAGCTGGAAGATCTGGAAGAGATGGCCGAACTGGCCGTGCGCGCTCTGGACGCCCTGCTCGACTATCAGGACTACCCGCTCAAGGCCGCCAAGAAGGGCAGCATGAACCGCCGCACTCTGGGGATCGGCGTCATCAACTACGCCTACTACCTGGCGAAAAACGGTGCCCGCTACTCCGATGGTTCCGGTCTGGCCCTGACCCACCGCACCTTCGAGGCGATCCAGTACTACCTGCTGAAGGCCTCCGTGCAACTGGCCCGCGAGTTCGGCCCCTGCCCGGCCTTCAACGAGACCACCTATGCCCAGGGTATTCTGCCCATCGATACCTATAAAAAGGATCTGGACACCCTGTGCAATGAACCCCTGCACCTGGACTGGGAAACCTTGCGCGAAGAGATCAAGACCGTGGGTCTGCGCAACTCCACCCTGACCGCCCTGATGCCGAGCGAGACCTCCAGCCAGATCTCCAACGCCACCAACGGCATCGAGCCGCCCCGCGGCCTGGTGTCGGTGAAAGCCTCCAAGGACGGCATCCTCAAGCAGGTGGTGCCGGAGTACCACCGCCTGAAGGATCAGTACGAACTGCTGTGGAAACAGCCGAGCGTCGACGGTTACCTGCAGCTGGTCGGCATCATGCAGAAGTTCGTGGATCAGGCGATCTCCGCCAACACCAACTACGACCCGGCCCGCTTCGAAGGCAACAAGGTGCCGATGAAGCAGTTGCTCAAGGACTTGCTGACCGCCTACAAATACGGTCTCAAGACCCTCTACTATCACAACACCCGTGATGGTGCCGACGACACCCAGACCGATCTGCAAGATGACGGCTGCGCCGGCGGGGCTTGCAAGATCTAACCGCGAAACGCACTGATAAACCGGGCGGGAGCTTCAAGCTCCCGCCCTCCTGTTTTCCCTATTTCACGGCATTCGAACCATGGCTTACTCTACTTTTTGCCAGACCCAAAACGATCAGCTCAAGGAGCCGATGTTCTTCGGCCAGTCGGTCAACGTGGCCCGTTATGATCAGCAAAAGCACGACATCTTCGAGCGGCTTATCGAGAAACAGCTCTCCTTCTTCTGGCGCCCGGAAGAGGTGGACGTCTCCCACGACCGCATCGACTTCCAGGCTCTGCCGCCCCACGAGCAGCACATCTTCATCTCCAACCTGAAGTACCAGACCCTGCTGGATTCCATTCAGGGCCGCAGCCCCAACGTGGCCCTGCTGCCCCTGGTCTCCATCCCGGAGCTGGAGACCTGGATCGAGACCTGGGCCTTCTCCGAGACCATCCACTCTCGCTCCTACACCCACATCATCCGCAACATCGTCAACAACCCGGGCCAGGTGTTCGACGACATTGTAACCAACGAGCAGATCTTGAAGCGCGCCGGCTCCATCAGCCACTTCTATGACGATCTCATCGAGGCCACCTCCGTCTATCACCTGCACGGTGAGGGAACCCACCGGATCGGGGATCGCGAAGTCACCATCAGCCTGCGGGAGCTCAAGAAGAAGCTCTACCTGTGCCTGATGAGCGTCAACGCCCTCGAAGCAATCCGCTTCTATGTGAGCTTCGCCTGCTCCTTCGCCTTCGCCGAGCGCGAGCTGATGGAGGGCAATGCCAAGATCATCAAGATGATCGCCCGTGACGAAGCGCTGCACCTGACCGGCACCCAGCACATGCTGAACCTGATGCGCAGCGGCAACGACGACCCCGACATGGCAGAGATCGCCGTCGAGTGCGAGCAGGCCTGCTTCGAGCTGTTCAAGGAAGCGGCCCTGCAGGAGAAGGAGTGGGCCGAGTACCTGTTCCAGGACGGTTCCATGATCGGCCTGAACAAGGACATCCTCTGCCAGTACGTGGAATACATCACCAACCTGCGCATGGCGGCCGTCGGCCTGCAACCGGCCTTTGCCGGCACCAAGCAGAACCCCATCCCCTGGATCAACACCTGGCTCTCCTCCGACAACGTGCAGGTGGCGCCCCAGGAAGTGGAAGTAAGCTCCTATCTGGTGGGTCAGATCGACAGTGAAGTGCACGCCGACGATCTGGGTGACTTCGAGCTGTGATGCAAGGCGACCTCTGCTGGCAGACCATGATGCGGGGGAGCGACGTCCGTGAGTGACGCCACCGCCACCCTGAACGCGCCCCTGCATACCACCACGGCGCCGGAGGGGCAAGCCCCCCAGGTACAGACCCTGGACGGTGTGCTGCACCCCCATCCCGGCGAAAGCGTGCTGGAGACCCTGGAGCGCCACGGCCATCACGTGGAGTTCCAGTGCCGCAGCGGCTATTGCGGCGCCTGCCGCACCCCGCTGCTGGCGGGCAAGGTGCACTACGCCGCCGTCCCGCTCGCCTTTGTCTCCCAGGGGGAGTGCCTCCCCTGCTGCTGCCAGCCGGTGGGCGCCATCAAGCTCGATATCCGAAAGGGCTGACGGCCCTTGTCGCCAGATCTGCCCCGCAAACAAAAAGCCGCCGGATTGCTCCGGCGGCTTTTTTCATGGGAATGTCCCGTCTCTTGAGGGAAATGAGGGGCCATGGCCCCTCTTACATTACAACCCGGGGGCGTTACAACCAGGGGGCGGCGGTCGGCCCGTGGTGCAGACCCAGCTTCCAGACCCGGCCAAAGTGCTTATAGTGACCGGCCGCGACACCGGCCTTCTCACCCATACCGTGGTAGAGATCGAGGTGGCCCTTCTTCACCGCGCCCCCCACATCCAGCGCAATCAGCAGCCGCAGCTGGTGCTTGCCGGTCCAGTTTCCCTCTTTGTCCAGCAGCGGTACTTCCGCGAGGATAGGGGTGCCCATGGGCAGCAGAGTCTTGTCGGCAGCCACCGCCGCCATCGGCAAGAGCGGAATGCCGGCGGCCCCCACCACGTCGTTGGTGGGACGGCGCTCGAAGAAGACATAGGAGGGGTTCTGCTCCACCAGCTCCTTCACGCTCTCTTCCGGCTGACGGTTGGCCCACTCCTTGATGGCCTTCATGGACATCTGCTCCTTGGGCACTTCGCCACGGTCGATGAGCACCCGGCCAATGCTGACATAGCCGTGGCCGTTCTTGCCGCTGTAACCGAGGTACTGCAACCGGTCGTCATCGCCGTAGTGAACGAAACCGGAACCCTGCACGTCCATCAGGAAGTTGTCGATGAGGGACTTGCTGTAGCCCAGCTCCAGCCCCCGGTTGGCCAGCGCCCCCCGGTGGATCTCGGCCCGGCTCGGGCAGCGACCGCCGCAGTTGGGCATGGCATAGATGGGATACTTGTACTGGGCGTCCGGGCGATGGCGCACCTCCAGCACCGGCGAGTAGTAGCCGGTGAAGAGCACGTTGCCCATGCGGTCGGCACCGCCAAGCTGGGCCAGGCTGATGCCGTACTGGGTGATATGGGCGGGATTGCCCCCATTGGCGACCCAGCGTGAGAGTTGACGGTAGAGCTCCCCATAGCGGCTCGCCATACGGCCGGAGCGTTCCATCACCAGCCGGCTCTGGGGACCGAACTTGCTGTAATCGGCGCGGGCGCGGCTGTTGACCCGCTCCACCCGCACCAGATCCCCCGGCAGGGCACCATCCAGATACTGCTTGCCCAGATTCACAGGGATCTCGCAGTTCAGAAAACATCCGGATTCCGCCTTCTTCTGGGGCACCTTGACCGGTTCAGGGTTGCCCGCACAACCGGCCAGCCCCACCACGGCGGCGGCCAACCAGTACGCATGTCTATTCATATGTCCTCATATAACACCGAGTGTCTTGCACGGCGGGGAAGATGCCAAAATTGCCCGGGGAAAGCAAACGCCTTCACGCCCCTGACGACGGATTTCTCCTGCCGTGATCTTCTGGGTTATAACAAGGTGACAAGGTGTGAGAGGTCATGGATGGAACAGCTCGAAATCTTCCCGCTCCAGAGCCCCTGTGTCGGGGTCTGCGAACTGAACAACAAGGGGTATTGCAAGGGATGCCTGCGAAGCCGCGAGGAGCGTTTCAACTGGCTTGCCATGACCCCTGCCCAGCAGCAGGAGGTGATGCGCCTGTGCCGCAGCCGCAAGGCCAGGGTCGAGGCCGCTCGCCGCAAGGCGCAGGCCGCAGAGGCGGCCGATCCGTCGCCCCCGCCGGGCTGGGATTTTTAAATCCCCCTTTGCCCCTCCCCTCAACAAAAAAGGCGGCCCCAAGGCCGCCTTGTCATGAAGGGTGTGTCACGCCGTGACGTCCTCAGGCGGTCGCCAGCTTGGCCTGCTCCTCGCCACGCTTGAGCATGGCGTAGGCCACCCCGGTCACCAGAGAACCGGCCGCGATCGCCAGGATGTACATCATCACATGGCTGATGGCGTTCGGGATGAAGAGCACGAACAGACCACCGTGGGGTGCCACCAGCTCGCAGCCGAACAGCATGGAGAGCGCACCGGTCAGGGCGCCGCCCGCCATGCAGGCCGGGATGACACGCATGGGATCCTTGGCGGCAAACGGGATGGCACCCTCGGAGATGAAGCACAGACCCAGCACGAAGGAGGCCTTGCCCGCTTCCTGCTCCGCCTTGATGAACTTTCTGCTGGCCAGGAAGGTCGCGATCCCCATCCCCAGTGCAGGCACCATGCCGGCGGCCATGACCGCTGCCATGGGGGCATAGGTCTTGGAGGCGAGCAGGCCGACACCGAAGGCATAGGCCGCCTTGTTGACCGGGCCACCCATGTCGAAGCACATCATGGCGCCGATGATGACACCCAGCAGCACGGCGTTGGCAGAGCCCATGTTATTGAGGAACTCGGTCATGGCGTTCATGATGCCCGCCACCGGGCCACCCACCACGTAGATCATCACCAGACCGGTGAACAGGCTGGCAAAGAGCGGAATGATGAGGATGGGCTTGAGGGCTTCCAGGGTGACCGGCAGGCGCACCTTGTCACTCAGGAACTTGGCGCTGTAACCGGCGAGGAAGCCGCCGACGATGCCGCCAAGGAAACCGGCGCCGAGCGAGCTTGCCAGCATACCGGCGATCATGCCGGGCGCCAGGCCCGGACGGTCGGCGATGGAGTAGGCGATGTAGCCTGCCAGCACCGGGATCATCAGGGCGAAGGCGGAGCCGCCACCGATCTTCATCAGGGCCGCGGCCAGCGTCCCCTCTTCCTTGAACGCTTCAATGCCGAAGATGAAGGAGAGCGCGATGATAAGGCCCCCCGCCACCACCATGGGCAGCATGAAGGAGACACCGGTCAGCAGGTGCTTGTAGGGGCCCGCCTTTTCCTCTTTCTTGACCGCAGCCGCGCCGCTGTGGCGATAGACCTTCGCCTCGGTCCAGGCCTTGTCGAGCTCGGCCCGGGTTTTCTTGAGCGCCGCCCCCGTGCTGGTGCGATAGACCGGCTTGCCATCAAAGCGCGCCATGTCCACCTCAATGTCAGTGGCGAGGAACACCAGATCGGCGGCGGCAATCTCGTCCGCCGTCAAGGCATTCTGGGCACCGACCGAGCCCTGGGTTTCGACGCGGATCTGGTGACCCAGCTGCTTGGCCATGGTCTCCAGGGCCTCGGCCGACATGAAGGTGTGGGCCACCCCGGTCGGACAGGCCGTCACCGCCACGATGCGCTTGGCACCGCTGGCCAGTTTGGCAACCACAGGTGCCGCCTCATGGCGATAGACGCTGGCACCGCTTCGCGCGGCTTCCAGCAGGGCAGCGGGATCCTGGAGCGCCAGATCCATGTCGCCCCGATAGAGCGACTTGCCGTCATAGGCGGCCAGATCCACCGGTGCGCTGGCAACGACCAGCACCAGGTCGGCGGCGGCAATCTGCTCTTTCGAGGGAACCTGACGGGGCTGCACGCTGGACTCGACGTCGAGGGTGAGCTCCCAGCCAGCCAGTTTGGCCTGCTGTTCTATCCGTTTTGCAGCGAGAAAGCTGGTGGCAATGCCCGCCGGGCAAGCCGTAACCAGAATTGCTTTCATTGGGCATCTCCTGAGTTAGCCATCAAATGGGGTTGGGGTTGAGTCGGTGCCAGATCATCCAGACGCTGTACGCGCACCTGCTCGAGTAACGGTTTGAGCACATTGATATCGTTGAAGCCGACCGCGACCTGGCTCACCGCCAGTGCCGAGACGGCGGTGGCCAGACGCAGGGTCTGCTCCGGCGTCCAGTCCAGGCTCATGCCATGGACCAGGCCCGCCACCAGGGAGTCGCCGGCACCCACGGTGCTGACCACCTCCATGCGCGGCGGAATCGCCTGCCAGGTGGCATCCGGTGCAAACCAGATGAGGCCGTCGGCACCATTGGAGATCACCACGTTGGGGATCCCGCTGGCCTGCAGCGCGCGGGCGCACTCGGCCTGCTCGCTCAGGGTCTTCACGGGGCGACCGGCCCACTGGCTCAGCTCTTCCAGGTTGGGTTTGACCAGCGTCGGCGCCGCCTTGATCCCTTCGCTCAACGCCGCGCCGCTGCAATCGAAGATCACCTGCTTGCCCTTAGCCTTGAGCAGGCGAATGAGGCGCGCGCAGTAATCGGGGGCCACCCCTTTGGGCAGGCTGCCCGCCAGCACGAACCAGTCGGAGTGGGGAGCCAGTCGCTCCAGCGCCGCTTCCAGGGCGCTGACATCGCCTTCCTGCACGGCGAGTCCCGGCAGATTGAGATCGGTCACCCGGCCGGATTGTTCGGAGATCTTGACGTTGATCCGGGTGTCGCCCGCCACGCGCACGAAGTGATCGGCAAGGGCACGTTCCTCGAACAGGGAGACGAAGCTCTGCTGGTTGCCCTCACCGAGCCAGCCGGTCAGGCCTACGTCACGGCCGAGATCTTTCAAGACCATGGCGACGTTGATCCCCTTGCCCGCTGCGCGCAAGTTGGCCTCGCTCACCAGATTGACCTCGCCAGGGTGCATGGCCTCCAGACGGGTGGTGAGATCGAGCGCGGGATTGAGGGTGATGGTGACGATGTCCATCAGTGCGCCCCCTCGCCCAAGCCGGCGGCAATGGCTTCGCCAATGCCCTTGAGGGCTGCTTCGGCATCCGCTCCTTCGGCGCGAAACGCCAGACGATGACCGCACTTGACCCCAAGCCCGATCACCTTCATCAGGCTCTTGGCAGAGACGGCTTCACCGCTGCCATCGAGGTTGGCAACGCGGATGTCGGATTCATACTCCTTGGCCACCTTGACCAGCATGGCGCCCGGACGGGCGTGCAGACCGTGGGGGTTGATGATAGTGAAGGTCTCGGACAGCCCGCTCGCCGGACCCGCCTGCAACATGGCAAGACCGTCGTTGCCAGAGAGGGTGGCCAGCTGGCCGGCTGCGGCCAGCTTGGCCAGATTCTCGAGTTGCGGCAAATGGCCGCTATCTGCGGCACACAGCAGCAGCAGGGCGCTGACCGGCAATTCACCGACGTTCAGCGGGGTGCTCGGGGTGGCCAGCACCCAACCGGTCTGGGCCGCTTGCGCACGGGCCAGCCAGATGCCCTCCCCCAGGTGAACAGGCTGACTGGCCAGGAGGGCGCTCACCATGGCGGCGTCTCCCCAGCCTGCGGATTTGGCGCGGGCCGCAGCCCCCAGCAGCAACTGGTCCTGGTCGTCGGCCGGGAAGTCCGCCAGGGTCAGGTATTGCACCTCTTTGGCGGCAGTCGCGCCAGTCAGGATATTGATGATGGTCTCTTCGTCGGTCGCCCCCTTGAGCTGGGCTGCGGCCTGCTCGTCACCCAGCACGTGGGTGAGCTGGCGCAAGATCCCCAGGTGCTCGTCGGACTTGGCGGCGATGCCGATGGCGACGTAGGCAATCTGCCCCTCGTCCCACTCGATGCCGTGGGGGAACTGGGCCACCATGACGCCGGTGCTCTTCACCAGATGACGGGTGTCCGTGGTGCCGTGGGGAATGGCGATACCGCTGCCAAGATAGGTGGCGTGCTGCGCTTCCCGCGCCAGCATGCCGTCCACGTAACCTGCTTCAACCAGACCGGCGTCGGTCAGTTTGCTTGCCAGCAGGGCGATGGCGTCCGCCTTGGTCGTCACCGATTGTCCCAGCAGAATTTGCTGTCGCGCCAACTTCAACATAGAGATTCTCCATCAGGTCCGGCTTCGCCTCGCGGCGTACCGGCTCAACTCAACTCGATTTTTGGGTAACTTGCCTGCTGACAATAGACGGTGATCTCTCGCTTTGGTGAGCCGGAACCCATTTCCAAGTGCAGATAATCATCCGTTACTGACAAGCTGAATCGTTTCACTTACACTCAGACTGAATCGTTTCAGCGCATTGTTCAAGATCCCGCAGAAAGTACGTTTCAATGATATGATCCCGCGCACACTTTTCGGCGCCCCAACCAGGAACCGGCGCGGGCCTTGCAACTCAAACAGAGCCAACATGATGAAACTGGATGAAATCGCCGCGCTGGCCGGTGTCTCTCGCACCACCGCCAGCTATGTGATCAATGGCAAGGCCGATCAATACCGCATCAGCCAGGCAACCCGCGACAAGGTGATGGCCGTGGTCCATGCCCACAACTATCAGCCGGACAGCCGCGCCGCTTCCCTGCGCGGCGGCCAGACCCGCACCCTCGGCTTCATCCTGCCCGACCTCGAAAACGCCAGTTACGCCAAGCTCGCCAAGCGCCTGGAGCAAGGGGCCCGCACCCAGGGATATCAGTTGCTCATCGTCTGCTCGGAGGACGATCCGGACACCGAAAAGGAGCTGGCCCGGATGCTGGTGAGCCGCCATGTGGACGCGCTCCTGGTGGCAAGCTGCCTCCCCCCGGTGGATCCCTTCTACCTGGAGCAGCAGTCCCGGGGCGTGCAGATCCTCGCCATCGACCGTGCCATGGCCACCGAGCACTTCGTCACCGTGGCGAGTGAAAACCAGAAGGCGAGCCTGGACCTCACCGCCTCCCTGCTCACCCCGGCCATCGGTCATATCGCCTTGATCACTGCACTGCCGGAACTGACGATCAGTCAGGAGCGAAAAGCGGGCTTCGAACAGGCGATTGCCAGCCACAGTGCGACCCGCCACCTGTGTGAAGGGGCCCACTTCTCGCGCACCGAAGGGTATCGCCTGATCAAGACGCTCCATCAGCAGCTCGGCCAACTGCCCGAGGCGCTGATCACCACCTCCTACATCCTGATGGAGGGGGTGCTCGACTACCTGCTGGAGCAGGAGGCCGACATGAGCCAGCTCGCCATGGCTACCTTCGGGGATGACCGCCTGCTCGATTTCCTCCCCTTTGGCATCAACTCCCTGCCCCAGCAGCACGACGCCCTGGCAAGCCAGGCCCTGGCGCTGGCCCTCAAGGCGGTCAATGGCGACTACCAGAGCGGCCTGCACTATGTGAGCCGTACCCTCAAACGCCGCCGCTGACCCGACCACGACGCACCACCCCGGGGGCGGCCCGCAGTGCCAGCCCCTGAGCCTGCTCCCCCACACCTGCTTGTGTTCTCCCCTGTTGTCTCAGCTTTTGCCCTTCGCCTTCTGACTTTGAGGTGATCTGCCGGGCGGCAACCCCGCCGGCAGGGTTGGCCACCCCGCGCCAGGGCACGTTTATCGGCGCCTCGGCTCGCTATAAGTGAAAATGATGGCTTTTGGGAGTATGACCCGATGTTTGCTTATATCGGGCCAGTCGCACCACCAGGGCCCCGTGTTACCCTCTGCAAGCCCTGTTGCCGCCAACGCGGGCGCTCTCGATGTCGACCCGCAACGCAGCCTGACGGGCAGCCTCCCCCTGAGGGGCGCGTTTTTTCGGCGCATGGCGCAATGTGTCACTTTTTATTGCCACCCTTCGGCTTGCTACAGCACAAAATCCGCTTTTAAGGGGTTGTTTCCGCCATTTCAATCCGCTAACTTGGCAACCAATTTTTACAACTGACAGGTTTCAGGTACAGATGTATCCACACCGATATTGCTAGCCTCCGGCTTTTCCCCGGAGGCGTCTCCCGACACAGCCAACTGGCTCTCTCTTGTTTGCAACAGCGCCCCTCACTTTCGGATGGATGACATGAATACCAAGACCCTGGGTTGTACCCTGTTGATTGCCGGCACCACCATAGGCGCCGGCATGCTGGCCCTGCCGCTGGCCTCCTCGTCCCTGGGCGGCCCCGCCACCCTGATGCTGATGATCGGCCTCTGGGCCCTGATGGCCTTCACCGCCATGCTGCAGGTGGAAGCCAGCCTCAGCACCGGCAAGTGGTACCTGCACCAGCTGGCGGATCACCTGCTCGGCCCCTGGGGCAAGGGCATCGCCTCCTTCTGCATCCTGATGCTGTTCTACGCCCTGGCCTCCGCCTACATCAGCGGCGGCAGCAGCCTGCTGGCCCAGGCACTGGCCGATGCCGGCCTGCCCCTCGGCCAGGAGCAGGCGGCCTGGGTCTTTACCCTGCTGTTTGGCGGCATGGTGTGTGTCGGCACTAGGCAGGTGGATTACCTCAACCGCCTGATGTTCACCGTGAAGCTGGTGATCATGGTGGCGGTGCTGGCGCTGCTGCTGCCCCGCGCCCAGGGGCAGCACCTGCTCTCCATGCCCCTCGGGGAAGGCTTGCTGCTGGCGGGCCTGCCGGTCATCTTCACCTCCTTCGGCTTCCACGGCTCCATCCCGAGTGTCATGCTCTACCTCGGAGACAACCCCAGGCAATTGCGCCGGGTCTTCGTGTGGGGCTCCGCCTTGCCGCTCGTGCTCTACGTGCTGTGGCAGGTCGCCATACTGGGGCTGCTGGGCCAGCAATCCCTGATCCAGACCGGCGGCGCCCTGGACAGCCTGCTGGCCAACGTCGGCGGCCTGGTGAGCTGGCCCGCCTTCAACCAGGCGATGCATCTGTTTGCGGATCTCGCGCTCGCCACCTCCTTCCTCGGGGTGACCCTGGGACTGTTCGACTTCATGGCCAAGGTGACCCGTCGCAAGGACAACTGGCAGGGCCGCACCCAGACGGGCCTCATCACCTTCGTGCCGCCCCTGCTGTTCGCCCTCTACTTCCCGCAAGGCTTCATCATGGCGCTCGGTTACGCCGCCATTGCGCTGGCGGTGCTGGCGGTGCTGCTGCCGGTGGCCCTGGTGTGGCAGAGCCGCAAGCAGGCCGAGGCAGACCACTACCGCGTCCCGGGTGGCGTGCTGGCCCTGGGTCTGGCCGGTGCCATGGGGGTACTCATCGTCGGGGTACAGGTCAGCGTCAGCATGGGGTTGCTGCCCGCCCTCTGATCTCCCCGTCCCGACAAACAGAAACGCCGCAAAGAGACACGCCCCGCCAACCCAGTTGGCGGGGCGTTTCATTGGCACGGGCTCACTTGGCCGACCCGCGCCCCTCCTCGAGAAGCCCATCCAACAATGAACATTTGAGTGCAACCATGTATAGATATGTACATGACTGTGCCCCTGCCCTACACTGCTTAGCAGACAACCCATGATCCCGTGCCCGTCTGGCACGCCAACCCGGGAGGCAACATGGCCGCTACCGCATCTCTCCCCCGGCAACAGCCCGCCGTCGATCCCAGCAAGGCCCTGCCCGTGGTGTTTCGCATCCTGGACAAATGGCAGTGCAGCACGGATGAACAGCTCAGGCTGCTTGGCATTACCTCCCGCTCCACCCTGAACAAGTACAAGGAGGCCAGCGGCGGCATTCGGCTGAGCGCCGATCTCCAGGAGCGGATGAGCTATCTACTCAACATCCACAAGAGCCTGCGGCTGCTGTTCAGCCTGGATGAGAGCATCTATGGCTGGGTGCGCAAACCCAACAGCCACCCCTTCTTTGCCGGGCGCAGCGCCATGGAGGTCATGCAGGGTGGGCGGGTGGCCGATCTCTACGAAGTGGCCACCCGGCTGCACGCCTGGCGCGGGGAGATGGCCTGATGTCCTCCCCGCCCTTGCGCGCCTTCCACAATGCCTGCGCCTATCGCATCATTCCGAGCCGCTTTCCCCCCATCTGCCTCTATGAAGACGTCGCTACCGCCGACGAGCTGGAGGCGGTCTGGGCCGTCGAGGCCCTGACCAACGACAGGCTGAGGGAAGAGGCGGGCGAGCTGATGCGGGTGCCCAGGGAAGACTGGCTGGTGGGGCTGCCCGGCGGCAGCTATGTGATGGCCGCCTTCACCCACCTCAATCCCGAGGGTGGCCGTTTCACCACGGGGGACTTTGGCGGCTACTATTGTGCCCCCTCCCTCGACACCGGCATCAAGGAGACGGTCTACCACAGGGAGCGGATCTTCGGGTACACCCGGGAGCCAGCCCAGAAGGTGCAGATGCGGGTGATCCAGGCGAAGTTCAGCGCCAGCCTCATCGACATCACGGGCCCGGCGTTTCTGCCAGGCCCCCTCTATCACGCCACCGATTACGGCCCCGCCCAGGCCTTCGCCCGGGAGCAGAAGGTCGCCGGGGCGGACGGCATCCACTACCGCTCGGTGCGCCACCCCGGTCACGACTGTCACGTGCTCTATCGCCCCCGTCTGGTCAGCCGGGTGGACCACGCCCGTCATCTGGAGTACCACTGGAGCGGCGAGGCCATCACCCATGTGCTGGAGATCCGCCTCTACGGTGAATAGCGTCTACCAGGACAAAAAAAGCCCCGCCAGATTGGCGGGGCTTTTTGTATCAACCGAACAGTGGGGAAGCCTGGCTCCCTGACCGCTTACTGGTTGTGGCTGGCGCGACGGGGACGACGGGCCTGGGCCGGCTTCGCGGCACCATCAGCCGGACGCTGACCACCCTGGGGCTTGGGCTTGCCACCGTTGCCAGTGCGATTGCCACCGCCGTTACCACCGGCGCCATTGCCGGAGCGACCGGCACCCTGACGCTGGCCTTGACCTTGCGGACGCGGCGCACGGCGCTGCTCGCTCGGATCCCGCGGCTCTTTGCGCAGCGGTGCGCCGATACCACGGGCGATGTTGTCGAGGGTCTCGCGGGAGGCTTCAAAACCGGCCACCTGCTCGCACGGAATGTTCTGCTTGGTCAGCCGCTCGATGGCCTTGATGAGCTTGCCTTCATCGGCCGCGACCAGGGAGATGGCGTGACCGGCAGCGCCGGCACGACCGGTACGGCCGATACGGTGCACGTAATCTTCCGCCACGTTCGGCAGCTCGAAGTTGACCACCTGCGGCAGTTTGTCGATGTCCAGACCACGGGCGGCGATGTCGGTCGCCACCAGCACCTTGACGCTGCCATCCTTGAAACCGGCCAGGGCACGGGTACGGGCACCCTGGCTCTTGTTGCCGTGGATGGCGGCGGCGCTGACGCCATTCTTGTCGAGGGTCTCGGCAACGCGGTTGGCCATGTGCTTGGTACGGGTGAACACCAGCACCTGCTGCCAGTCGTTGCTGGTGACCAGATGGCTCAGCAGGGCAATCTTGTTGGCCTTGTCACAGGGGTGTACCAACTGCTCGATGCGCTCGGCGGTGCTGTTGCGCGGGGTCACTTCGATCACCGCCGGGTTGTCCAGCAGACCGGTGGCCAGCTCGCGAATTTCGTCGGCGAAGGTGGCGGAGAACAGCAGGTTCTGGCGCTTCTTCGGCAGCAGGGCCAGGATGCGGCGGATGTCGCGGATAAAACCCATGTCGAGCATGCGATCCGCTTCGTCCAGTACCAGGATCTCCACTTCGTCGAACTTGACGGCGTTCTGGTTGTAGAGATCCATCAGGCGGCCCGGGCAGGCCACCAGCACGTCCAGACCACGGCGGGTCGCCATCATCTGCGGGTTGATGCTCACGCCGCCAAATACCACGTGGCTGCGGATCGGCAGGTGTTTGCCGTAGTTGCGCACGCTCTCGCCCACCTGGGCGGCCAGCTCGCGGGTCGGGGTCAGCACCAGGGCACGGATGCGATTCGGGGAGACCTTGCGCTTGCTTTCAGTCAGACGCTGCAGCATCGGCAGGGTAAAACCTGCGGTCTTGCCGGTCCCGGTCTGGGCGGCGGCCATCAGATCACGGCCAGCCAGTACCGCCGGGATCGCTTGTTGCTGAATGGGAGACGGGGTGTCGTAGCCTTGCTCGGCAACGGCACGCAACAAGGGTTCGGCCAGACCGAGGGAAGTAAAACTCATAGTTACCTGCTAGGGATAGGGGCGCCAAAGATCGTGGTGGGGCTCCTCTGCTGAGCCGATGCCATCTCACAGGATCCGGGCCTATAGAGAAAACAACGATTTCCCCGGGGAGCAGAGCAAAGGGGAAAGAATAGAGGCGCAGTCTAACGGAGTTGGCGCACTTAGACGAGGAAAATGTGATGCACCTCCCAGCGCGGCTGGAAATAGCGACAAAGGCAGGACAAAATGGCCCGAATCGCCGTATGTATCAAAGCCCCTGCACAGCCTGCCGGGGACGGCGCGATACACGGAACAGGAGGTTTTGATTGAAACGGAAGTTCACCCCCACCGCCCGGCGCATGCTGGGCCTCGTCTTGCCCCTGCTCTTCGCCCCGCCCCTCGTCGCCAGGGAGACCCTGTCGGTGGCCTGGAGCCACTGGCCCCCTTTCAGTCAAATCGCTGCCGACGGCACCCTCGGCGGACTGGACGTGACCCTGACCCGCCAGATCCTGGGCAAGGCAGGCGTGGAGCCCGCCTTTCGCAACCTCCCCTGGGCCCGGGCCCTCTACCTCATGGAGCGCCAGCAGCTGGACGTGGCCATGGGCGCCCTGAAAACCCCAGAGCGGGAGCGGTTCGCCCGCTTCTCCGCCCCCTATCGGCGCGCCAGCTTCGTGCTGCTGAGCCAGCGCCCGCAGGCCGGGGAGCCCGACGGCTGGCAAGGGCTCACCGAGCTGGCAACCCTCTGCCAGGCCAAGGGGCTGCGACTTGGCAAGCTGCGGGGTACCCGCCCCCTGCCGATGAACGAGGAGTGCCCAGCCCTCGGGCAGGCGAGTGAATACAACAGCGATGACAGGCTGCTCACCCTCTTGCTGGCGCGCCGCCTCGACGGCGTCATCATGGAGTGGCAGTACGCCCGCTACCACCTCGGCCAGCTCGGGGCGAGCGACGCCATCCAGTGTCAGGTGCTCTTGCACCAGCAGCCGGTGCGCCTGATGTTTGCCAAAGAGGCCGTGAACGATGAGGCGCTCGCCCGCATCGATGCCGCCATCGCCACCCTGCCCTCACCGGACCCCGCCTTTGCGCCGCCCCGCTGCCGCCTGGACGCAACCCGGCCCCCATCGCTCTCGACGCCATCGGCCCCCTGAGGCAGGCGCCGGAAAAAATCCATGAAAAAGGCGACCCTGGGGTCGCCTTGTGGTATCTGGTGATCACTCACCCTGCCCGCAGCATGATCAGCGCAGCTGCGGGGTCTGGGTGTGCACGCCCTGGTTCTGGGCGCGATGGCGCAGCAGGTGATCCATCAGCACCAGGGCCAGCATGGCCTCGGCGATGGGCACGGCACGGATGCCGACGCAGGGGTCGTGACGCCCCTTGGTGATCATCTCGGTGGCCTCACCGCTGGTGGTGATGGTCTTGCCCGGCACCGTGATGCTGGAGGTGGGCTTGAGGGCCATGCTCACCACGATCTCCTGACCCGACGAGATGCCCCCCAGGATGCCCCCCGCATGATTGCTGGCAAAGCCGGTCGGAGTCATCTCGTCCCGGTGCTCGGAGCCTTTTTGCTCCACCACCGCGAAGCCGTCACCGATCTCCACCCCTTTCACCGCGTTGATGCCCATCATGGCGTGGGCGATGTCGGCGTCGAGGCGGTCGAACACCGGCTCCCCAAGGCCCACCGGCACGTTGCGCGCCACGACGCACACCTTGGCCCCCACGCTGTTTCCCTCTTTCTTGAGGGCACGCATGTATTCATCCAGCGCCTCCAGCTTGCCCGCATCGGGGAAGAAGAAGGGGTTCTGCTCGATCTGGCTCTCGTCGAACCCTTCCGCCTTGATGGGGCCGAGCTGGGAGAGAAAACCCACGATCTCGATGCCGTGCACCTGTTTCAGGTACTTCTTGGCGATGGCCCCCGCCGCGACCCGCATGGCGGTCTCGCGGGCCGAGGAGCGGCCGCCGCCACGGTAGTCACGCTGGCCGTACTTCTGGTGATAGGTGTAGTCGGCGTGACCCGGACGGAACAGATCCTTGATCTCGGAGTAGTCCTTGGAGCGCTGATCGGTGTTCTCGATGAGCAGCCCGATGGAGGTGCCCGTGGTCTTGCCCTCGAACACCCCGGAGAGGATCTTCACCTCGTCCGCCTCGCGGCGCTGGGTGGTGTAGCGGGACGTGCCGGGCTTGCGCCTGTCCAGATCCCCCTGCAAATCGTCTTCGCTTATCTCCAGCCCCGGCGGGCAGCCGTCGACCACGGCGCCCAGCGCCAGACCGTGGCTCTCGCCGAAAGTGGTGACCCGAAAGAGTTGGCCGAAACTGTTCCCTGCCATGGATGCTCCTTGCTGCTTAGTTCTTGTAAATGGCGAAATGGGCCTGGTACTGCTCGAGCTCTGCGCGGGTCATCACAAAGACGCCGTGGCCGCCGTTTTCGAACTCGACCCAGGTGAAGGGCACCTCGGGGAACTGGGCTTCCAAGTGGATCATGCTGTTGCCCACCTCGACCACCAGCACGCCATCCTCTTTCAGGAAGTCGGCGGCATTGGCCAGCAGGCGCTTGGTGAGCTTGAGGCCGTCGGAGCCCGAGGCCAGGGCCAGCTCCGGCTCGTGGCGAAACTCCTCCGGCAGATCCGACATGTCCTCGGAATCCACATAGGGCGGGTTGGAGACGATGAGATCGTACTTGTCACCGGCCGGCAGATCCCGGAACAGATCGGAGCGAATGGGGATAACCTGCTGCTCCAGCCCGTGATCGTTGATGTTGCGCTCGGCCACGTTGAGGGCATCGACGCTGATGTCGATGGCATCCACTTCCGCATGGGGGAACTCGTGGGCCATGATGATGGCGATGCAGCCGGAGCCGGTGCACAAGTCCATGATCCGGGTCGGTTCGTCTTTCAGGAAGGGGGCGAAGCGGTTGGCCACCATCTCGGCGATGGGGGAGCGCGGAATGAGTACCCGCTCGTCCACATAGAACTCCCAGCCCGCATACCAGGCCTTGTTGGTCAGGTAGGGCGCCGGAATGCGCTCCTGCACGCGGCGGATGATGAGCTCGGCGATGCGGTGGCGCTCGCTGGTGGTCAGGCGGGAGTGGCGCATGCCCGGATCCACGTCCGGCGGCAGATGTAACGCGGGCAGCACCAGTTGCACGGCCTCATCCCAGGCGTTGTCGGTACCATGTCCGTAGAAGATCCCGGCGTCGTTGAAACGACTCATGGCCCAGCGCAACATGTCCTGGATGGTGTGCATTTCGGCAACCACCTCATCGATAAATATCTTGTCCAAATCCACCTCCAAGTCGAGTAATATCCGGCCCGAGAATTTTATACAGCGAGCAAGACGAGTACCTGATGAAAAAAACGCCCTCACTCACAGACGAGGAAAGCCTGCTGTTTCGTGATGCTGTCAAAGGTACCCGGAAAATTAAGCAAGATACCATAAGGGCCTCCTCAAGCCCGGTCAAGCAGAAACGCGAAGTGCGCGAGAGCCGCGAAAAGCTTGGGGTTGACCACTTTTTCAGCGACGAGTACCAGCCCCATCTCGAGGCGGACGGGCCGACCCGTTACGTGCGCGACGACGTGTCAAAATTCGAGCTGAAAAAGCTCAAGCGCGGCAGCTACCCGCCGGAGATTTATCTGGATCTGCACGGCATGAACCAGCACCAGGCCAAGCAGGAGCTGGCGGCCCTGCTCACCCTGTGCCGAAAAGAGAACATCCACGTCGCCTCGGTGATGCACGGCATCGGCAAGCACATCCTCAAGCAGCGCATCCCGAGCTGGCTGGCCCAGCACCCCGCTGTGCGCGCCTTTCACCAGGCGCCGCGGGAGTGGGGTGGCGAGAGCGCCATCCTGGTGCTGCTGGACATCGAGGAGTGACCCCCTTCCCCGCCCCGCCTTGCCCCGGGCGAACGCCATAAAAAAACCACCGCCAGCTTGCGGTGGTTTTTTCTTGGCGCCCCACAGGGGTCAGCCGGCGGCTTCCATATGGCGCTTGAAGTTATCCAGGATGCTCTGCCACCCCGCCCGCTGCTGTTCGCCGCTGTGCAGGGACTCGGCATCGAACCGCTCCTCCACCCGGGTGCCCCCCTGCTCTGCCACGAACCGCACGCTCACCTCGCGGCCATCGTCCATGACGTAGCCGAGCCCCGTCGGCGCGGTGACCTCGGTGAAGGTCCCCTCGAAATCAAACCCCGTGCTGCCATCCCGCGCCGCCATGTGGTGGCAAAAACGCCCACCCACCCGCAGATCCACCCGGCTTTGGGGGCAGTGCCACTGCGGGGAGGCGGCGTTCCACGCCATGATGCTGGCGGGGGTGTTCCAGCCCTGCCACACATCGGCAATCGGCCTGGCAACCCAGACGCTGACGCTTATCTTCATCTCTCTGCTCCTCTGGCTTTCCTGCACGTTTTGCACTGTGGCACTGTCATGCCACGCCGGGCGCATCGGGCTGCGCCAAAAAGTGGGCCACCAGGGCATTGGCATGGCCGTGACCCATGGCGTGTTCGTCCTTGAGCCAGGCCACCAGCGCCATGTGTTTGCGCTCCTCCCGCCCTGCCAGCAGGGTCAGCCAGTGGACGATGGGCTGGCCGTATTTCTGCTCGATGGCGGGAAAATAGGAGGCAGGCCCCTTCACCTTCGGTTGTTCATCCATGATGGCTTCTCCTCAAGGTGGCCACAGGCTCAGGGTTTGGGGGCAAACTGCTCGAACACCTGCTGTCCGGTCAGGGTCGGGGTGTCGTTCTTGAGGGCATAGAAGTCGGGCTTCTCGTCGATGAAGATCTGCCCGGTGAGTTCGAACCCCTGATCCTGAAACAGGCCGGCGGAGAGGATGTACTCGTCCGTCGGCAACAGATGGTAGAAAAGATGGGTGCCGCAGGTGGGGCAGAATCCGCGCTCCGCCCACTCCGACGAGCGGTAGGCCACCGGGGCCATCCCGGTGAACCGCACGCCCTTGCCCCCGTGCACCGCGAACATGGGCCCCCCTGACCAGCGCCGGCACATGGCGCAATGACACAGGTTGACCTCCTTGTGATCGCCGCTCGACACGGTGATCCCGCCACACAGACAATGTCCTTCCATGATGCCTCCTGAGAGTTGGGGCGACAGACCGGGCGAACGGGTGCTCGCCTCCTTGCCGCACCAGATGAAGTAGCACGGGATCCGGGGGGCGGCAACTGACCATTCCGGGGCCTCACCGCGGGGCTGAGGCTCCCGGAGCGGGAAAATCCCCCTCTTTATTCACCTCATGAATGACTTAACACACCCCATGCACCGGATAAATAATG
Source organism: Aeromonas sp. R7-2 (assembly GCF_040908105.1). Lineage (NCBI taxonomy): Bacteria > Pseudomonadati > Pseudomonadota > Gammaproteobacteria > Aeromonadales > Aeromonadaceae > Aeromonas > Aeromonas sp. R7-2. Next base: position 114,397 of record NZ_JBFODC010000028.1, read on the forward strand.
GTCAGGTTCCCTCCTGCAAGGCGATGCGATTCCCCTCGCAATCCCGACACTCCGCCACCCGGAGGCTCTCCCCGACCCGGGTGACGGGATAGAGACAGGCTCCGCCCGATGCCAGCGCCCGGGCCATGGCCCCCTCGATGTCAGGCACCCGCAGATAGATCCGGGTGCCATCCAGGCTCGGCACATAGCTCTCCCCCTTCGCCAGGGCGCCGGAGCAGCCCGCCGTGCCACCTTCCAGGGGAAAGAGCGCCATCTCGTTGCCATCGATCTGCACCCGCTCCAGCACCGTCTCGAAGACCCCCTCATAGAAGCGAATGGCTCTCTCCAAATCCTGTACCGGAATTTCAAAATGAATGGCGATGTTCATGGTCATCCTCCCTCGGTGTGAACCCGCAGGCTATCAGTGCCAAAAGAGGCGCAGCAAGCCAGCGCGGCGATCAACAAGGGAGGCGCGCGGCCTCCCCGGGGTGCTTGCGCTTGTACTGACTCTCAGGTCACCGGTGCCCAGGGATCCCCCTTGCCCGGCTCGTTGCCCTGGGTCCACCACTTGGCCTGATAGATGACCCCCTTGTGGCTCACCTTGTTGCCCGCGGTGTAGACCTTGCCTGCCTCCCAGGCCGGTACCCCGTCCACCGGCGGCGTGCCGGGGTCGACCGGGGCCGGATCCAGCGTGGCCACCACCCGAACCTTGGGCCAGCTGGCGTGGGAGCCGTAGAAGTTGGTCACGCACTTCTCGTAATCCCCCGGTACTAGTGCCGAATAGGCGGTCTGGTACCCCACCAGATCGCACTCGAAGGAGTAGCCGCCGGGTCTGTCCGGGTAGTATTTCCAGTTGCCGTCCCAGTTGGTGTAGAGCACGTCGGTGGCGCCGTTGAGGTTGAGACTGCCATAGGGGGTCTGCTGCCAGCAGGTGTTCTTCTCGTCCGCCAGCAGCGGGATCCCGTAGTGGGCCGCAAGCCCCTCCCAGTAGCGGATACGGTTGACCGGCTGGCCCTTGTTCTTGTTCTGCTCGCCGCACTCGATGCCACCGTTGATGATGTTGATGGTGGTGCCAAAGCCGTAGCCGATGCCCGCCGCCAGCTCACGCTGGGAGGGCACCCAGGTCCGGTCGATGACGTGCAGCATGGCGGGTTTGGGAGCCTGGGGCGTCAGGAAGAACCAGATGGCGGAGGCGAGGTTGAGCCAGGAGTCCGCCACCAGCCCGGGGTTGTTGAGGAGCACAGAGGCGTCGCCGTCGAACATGGCCTCGGAGAAGGCGCCGTAGTTGAAGTGGTAGGAGAGCTGCTTGGCGCCGCGACCGAAATAGCCCTGACCGGTGCTGCAGGGCCAGCGCCGGTTCTGCCAGTCACTCTGACCACACCCCGTGGTGTAGCCGGTCTGCCCCTCAGACCAGCCCATCTCCCGCACGTGCACCAGGGCCTGTTGCCACTCCTCCAGCCCCAAGGGGTTGTCGGAGACATTCTCCTTGGCGATGTGGCCACCGGTCTCTTGGGCAAAGTGGGCGAAGGCGGTGATGATGGACTTCTTGCAGATAACGTCCGCATTGCGCCCGTCCGTGTAGTCGCCGCAGAAGGCGGGGAACTTGCCCACGGCCCGCAGGAAGCGCTCGTAGGTGTACTCCGGGGCGGCCATCTGGGTCAGGAACTCCCAGTCCGATTCGGTGAAGACCCGCTCGACCCGCTTGACGTTGTCCGGGTTGCCGGGGGCGCGGGCCACGATGGCCTCCACCACCGAATTGGGCCGGGTGGCCAGGGCGTGGGACCAGATCCCGTACATGGGGTTGGCGGTCTTGGCCTGGGCCGCACTGGCGAGATCCGCCGCCGCCATCACATAGCCCCCGCTGTTCTGGGGATCGGGCTGGATTGTCATGGCGCTCTGGCCGGGCAGTGCCCAGACGAGGGCAACCAGGCAGGCGGTGCGCGTGAGCATGAACATGGGTAACCATCCTTGTCTTGAAAATGTCAGGGCGAGCATAGGCATCCTGACAACTAAATTCACGACAAGAATTAAGAATTTGGCGAAATTGTGAACCATGCCTCCCTGCACTCAGATGGCGCTCGTTTGCAGGGGGATCCAGCCCCTGGTCTTGCGGCCGCAGCCATCCGACCTGTCCGGACGCTTGCTCAGATCCCCCCTGCGCGCACCGCCCGGATCAGCAGATTGCGCGGGGTCATGGGTTTGGGACAGAAGGTGCCCACCTCCACCCGGTAGCCCTGCTCCTCGAGGAAAAGGGCGCGATCGAGCAGCAGCCAGATTTCCAGTGGACGGCGAAACAGGTGGCGCACCAGCTCCATGCGGGCGACATCGCCAAAGCGCCGCTCCCCCTGTGCCAGCAAGGCGGCGTAGTCGAGCCCCGCGGGCAAGCTCATCCCCTTGCGCTCGGCGGCCCAGTGGCAGAAATCCTCGAAGCCCCCGGTCAGCAGGCTCTTTTGCAGGTTGGGCACCGGCAGGTACTCATCCACCCCGCGCACCTGGCGCTGCAGGCAGTCAAAGGCGAGGCGCCACACCACCTCCCGCTCCCGCAACCGGGCGATGCGGGCGCCGCCGGTCACCGTCTCCTGCAGCGGCAGCTTCAGGTCGCTCTTGCCAAGGCGCAGGGCACTGGCCCTGGCGGCCCGGGAGAGGGGCGCATAGTGCTCTCCCCTGATGAGGTGGTAGCAACACGGGGAGAGGGTCACCCCCTGGGCGCCCCCCTCGGCCACCCGCGTCAGCAGATGGGTGTGCAGATCGCCGCAGGCATGGAGCGCCATGGCGTGATGGTGCGGGGCGATGAGGGCCCCGGACTCGGTGGCAAAGGCATCCGCCTCCACGAACCGCATATTGGCGCCGTCGCGCGCGGCGAGCCGCCGCCCCTCCTCGCAGAGCGCCCCCTGCCACTCCAGGCTCAGGATCTCGGCGCCACGGTGCAACGACACCAGGCGTCCCAGATGCCCCTTGCCGGCGCACCACTCCAGATAGGGACCTTGGTGGGGGGGCAGACAGCCGGTGAAGGCCTCTATCTGCCCCTGCTTGCGTCCCGGCATGTACATCGCCATGGCCCTGGCGCACTGGACGGGCTCGGGGGCGAAAGGGGCAAGCTCGCCGAGGGCCTGCAACTCGGCCCCCGCCGGGATCCAGGGGGCGAGCAGGGTGCAGAGCGCATCCATGTCCCCGTCGAGGTGCGCTATCTCGTCAAGGGTCAGGGCTGCCAGGCACTTCGCAAGGGCTGGCTCCTCGCGGGCAAAGGCGATCCCCAGGTGGTGATAGGGCTGGTATTGCCACCAGCGTCGCTCGGCGGTGAGCAAGCAGTCCAGTTGTCGAAAACGGTGGGCCAGCACGGTGAACCTGTCCTTTGGCGCAAAAAGGGAGGCTCATTCTAGCGATCTGCCGTCAAAAAGCACTCGCCTGTGCGCCGCTGGTAGCCTGACAAAAAGCAGGGATTTGTGCTATATTCCGCCCCCTCATTCGCGCAGCCCGCCACGGCGAGCCGCTTTACCCCTATAAACGGAACCCAATCATGACCATCAATGCCATCCTGCAAGCCCGTGCAAATGCCAAATGCGAGCTGTGTGGCGCAGAACATGCGCTGACTGCCTTCCCGGTGCCGCACTCCCCCGCCAGCGACGACGACCACAGCGTGGCCCTCTGCGCCACCTGCCGCGGCCAGCTGGAGCAGCCGGACACCACGGAGGTGAACCACTGGCGCTGCCTGGGTGACAGCATGTGGAGCCAGGTGCCGGCGGTGCAGGTGATGGCCTGGCGCCAGTTGAAGGCCCTCGTCGCCCGGGGCGAGCTCTGGGCCCAGGACATGCTGGACATGATGTACATGGAAGACGAGGTCAAGGCCTGGGCAGACGCCGGCGTGACCAGCGACGATGACGACAGCGTGCCGACCGTCGACTCCAATGGCGCCGTGCTGGTGGAAGGGGACTCCGTCACCCTGATCAAGGATCTGGACGTCAAGGGCGCCGGCTTCACCGCCAAGCGCGGCACCCTGGTCAAGGGCATTCGCCTGACCAACAACCCGCTGCACATCGAGGGCAAGGTCAACGGCATGCAGATCGTGCTGGTGGCCGCCTACCTGAAGAAGGCCTGATTCCGACCCCTTCAAGCCAGAAGCGCCCCCAGGGGCGCTTTTTTGTTGCCTCTGTTTCCTGCCATTCGGGTGGCACCCGCGGGAAACTGGACTATCCTGCAAACCAGTTCCGCGGTATGCCCCTCCCCTGACTGTCAGTGCGCCAACGGAGAGGGCCTTCCCGGCACGCATGGAAAGACCCCGGGCACCCTGATCCCCATGGCGCCCACGAGACCAAGGAGCCGCCCCATGGCCAGCAAGAAAGAGATCAAGAAGAAGATCGCCGCCCGCCAGGCGAAAATCGCCAAGCACGAAGGCAAGATCAAGAAGCTGAAAAAAGCCCTGAAATAGGGGCTGACAACAATAAAACCGCCTGATGGCGGTTTTTCTATACATATCCTTGCCTATTGCATTTCCAGCCGCAGACCATGCTGCACCTGATTGCTCTCGCCTGGATCCTCTTCGGGGCCGGGAGAGACGCCGCTGGACGACTCGTCAAAGAGGCTGGCATCATGCCAGCTTTGACGCCAAGGATGTGCTCATGAACCCGAATACCTAGATGCTGTTTGCGCTGGCCTATCTGCTGGCGACCCTGACCCCTGGCCCCAATGTGCTGCTGGTGGTCAAGAACGGTCTGCAACACGGCTGGCGCGCCGCCCTTGTCAGTATCCTCGGGGGGTGGGGGCCCTGCTGCAAACCCTGCCTCCCCTCTTTGTCGCCCTCAAGCTGGCGGGGGGTGGCTACCTGGTGTATCTGGGCTACAAGGCGCTGCGCGCGGCCAATACCAATGCCCAAGGGCTCTCTCCCTCCACCGCTCGGGGACGCACCAGAACCACCCTCTCCTTGTTGCGAGAAGCCTTTCTGGTCTCCGCCAGCAACCCCAAGACCATCGTCTTCCTCTGCGCCCTGCTGCCCCAGTTCCTCGATCACCAGAGTCCGCTGACGCTGCAGTTCATCACCATGTACCTGACCATCTGCGCCATCGTCAGCCTGGTGCATCTGTGCTATGTCGCCCTGGCCAGGCGCGCCGGTCGCTATTTCAAGCCAGGTCGCAGCGAGCGCCTCGTTGGCCGCATCACCGGCGGGCTCTTCATCACCCTGGGCGGCGCCATCCTGCTCAGTGGTCGTCCCTGATCCCTGTGCCTCACCGCGGCTGACATTATCTGCACCATCGGCGCCGCTTGGGCGCCGCGGATCCCGGCCACCGGGGCTAGAGTTGTAGGCGTGTCTGTATATGAGCCTGCGGTGGAGCGCCATATGTATTCCTACACCCTCACCTTCCGGGAGGAGGCCGACAAGCTGACGGCCCCCGAACACGAGATCCGCTTGCAAAGCCCGGCACAGGCCGGTGATTTCATCATTCTCTCCGATGGCAGTCGCCATCAGGTGATGTTCGTCACCCACCGCGCCCACTACAGCAGCCTCTACCTCGACAAGGGGGTCCGCATCCCCCAGAGCTGACGCAGACATCGTCTTTCGCTCCCTCCTGCTATGGTGAGAGAGGGCTGCAGCTCGCCAACGCAAACCCCTTGCCGCCCAGGTTCACGCCATCAACCACAAATACGCCGAGCAGCTGGAACGCTCCGGCTGCACCCAGGTGACCGAAGCCCAGGGCTGCGATATTCACAAGAGCAAGGCGGAAAACGCCAAGGCAGGATTTGGCACCGCCGCCCCGGCCGACGAAGGCGGATTGAACATGAGCTATGAGCAGAAGCTGGAGCGCTCAGGCTGTACCCAGGTGAGCGAGCTTAGCGGCTGTGACATCAACAAGAGCAAGGCCGAGAACGCCGCCGCCGGATTTGGCGCCGCCCCCGCAGCGGCCAGCGCCAGCCCCTACACCGGCAACTGGGTCGCCACCTTCCCCGAGACGGGCGCCACGGTCGCGAACATCCGCATCGATGACAAGGATCAGGTGTGGGTCAACGACAAGCAGGTCAGTGCCAGGAAATCCGACGGGGCCCTGGTGTTCAAGGAGGGCATGGTCACCTATCGCATCCAGGGGGATCGCCGCCTCAAGGGAGAAGATGGCTGGGTCGACAACGACGCGGGCACCAAGGGGCCCATCGCGGCCAAATGACCCCGTCACCATCACGACAAGGGGAGCCGAGGCTCCCCTTGTCGTTTCTGCCTGCTTGCAACCCACGCCCCCTCTACCCCTTCTTCGGGAAGTCCAGTAAGGCCATCACCGGCGAGCAAGACGGGAGCGCCGACCAGGAGGGGGCATCGAAGGTGAATCGGGCGATGGCGCAGGTCGGCATGCGAGTGATACCGGAGGAAAAGCCATGAGCCAGGTCGGTGAAGGCAGGATCATGGCCTACCAACAGTATGCAGGCGAGATCATCTGAAAACGCCCCCACCACCCCGAGAAGGGTCCCGGCATCGCTCTCGTAGAGGCCCTCGTCGATGGCGATGCGGTTCGGGGAATAACCCAACTCTGCGGCAAGCAGCCGGGCGGTTGTCAGGGCCCGGCAGGCGGGGCTCGAGAGGATGAGATCGGGCTTCACCCCCAGGTGTGCCAGGCGAGCCCCCATCAGGGGCGCATCGCGCAGCCCGCGCGCCGCCAGCGGACGAGCGCGGTCAGACAAAGATGCGTCCTTCCAGCTCGACTTGCCATGGCGTACCAGGATCAGGGTTCTTCTCATGACGCACTCCCTGGTTGATAAGGGCGACAGGCGGCCCCTCAGACCGCCCCACGTTTGCCGGCATGAAGGGGCAGCAGCATCATGACCATCATGGTCAGCAGCACACCCCCTACCCCCCAGCCTACCTGTTCCCAGTGTACTGTCTCCCCGGTCAGCATGCCGGTGAGCAGCACAGTGGCGCAGATGAGGATCCAGCCGGTCAGGTGGAGGAAGGACTCCCCCCGGTAACAGCGCTTGACCAGGATGGGGTTGAGGGCCATGGCCACGCAGCCGAGCAGGTAGATGCGATTGCCGGGAGCGAGGCTGAAGGAAAAAAGCCCGATGAGGGGAGCATCGGGCTCTGCGGCAAGGATCAGGGGCTCACTTCTTCCATGAAGACAAGCCGAAGGGGTTCGGCCAGCAGTTCGTCCGCCTGGCGAGCGAAAGCCTGGAAATACGCGGTCTCACAGTGGGCATCCAGGGCGGCCTGACTCACGAAGGCTTCCCGCATGTAGAAGGTGCCGGGTTCATCCTTCAACTCGAACAGCACGTAATCGAGGTTGCCCGGCTCCTGGCGAGTGGGGCCAATCAAGGCAAGCAGGGCATCGCGAAGGCGCTCTCCCATGCCGTCACGGGCCTTGAGCACCGCGATCGATACCAGTTTGTCTGTCTCTTTTTTCATCCAGTTTTCTCCGTTGTACATCGTCAACACGCCAGAGAGTGCAACCTGGACAGCAATTTATACTGCCGGATGCGCCCTCATCAGACGTTGCCCAGTGTAGGCAGGACGGTGGGGGCCATATAGGGGGGCAGAATGAACACTGTGTTCAACGGGGTGGATAACCACGCCGTGCACGGAGGAACAAACGAGCGGGAGGGATCATGGCGCAAAGGGTGGCAACGGGACCCGCCAGGGGGCGGCACGGCTTGCGGCCCCCTGGTCCAGGCTAAGGGCCTGCAGACCAACGTTCAACGTCAAGGCAATAGGTGGTGAAAGGGTGTTCGCCCAGGCGCGTTTTCCTCACCCAGATGGCCCGTCTGGCGAGGGATCGATAAGGCGGGCGGGTATCCAGCAAGTGAAAGAGTATCGTCCGATGGCCAAGCTCCCTCGCCCACCCCATCATCTCGTTGAAAATCGCCACGCCGCTTCCCCAGCCGGCCTTGGCGAGCACGATGGCAAGCTCCACCCCCTCGTCATCGGGCTGGATACCGCACCACCCCGCCAGGGTGCCGTCGAGGAAGATGGCGCGCACGCGACAACCTGGCCGGGCGTCGACTCCCAGCTTGTACGCCATCCAGTCGCGCACCCCGGCCACATCGAAAAGCGGGTGAGGGATCAGGTGCTTTCGCAGCGTCTCGTCGTTGAGCAGCGGCAGAAAATCCTCTGCCCTGACAGCAGAAAAGGGGCTGAACACCATGGAGGTCTCTCTCATTGCCCGAAGAGGCACCCTAGTAGGGGGTGCCATCCTTGTGTCTGGCTGACCAGGCGCCATCGGCACCCTGTACCAGGGCCAGATCGTCGTCGGGATAGTCGACGGTATCCCCTGGCAGCCTGTCCCCCACCTCGAGATAGACGGCGTCCACCTCACCGTGGTTGAGCAACTGGTGGGCCAGGCCGCTGCCCCCCTTGAAGCCGATGCACTCCCCCGGCGACATCCGGTACTCCTCCTCCCCGTGGCGCAGGGTGGGATTGCCCGAGAGCACATAGACGAACTCGTCCTGCAGGCCGTGATGGTGCTTGAGCGCCGAGATGGCTCCCGGTGCCAGGGTCGTCAGATTGACCCCGAAATTGGCAAGGCCGAAATGATCCCCCAGCCTGCGCCGGGTGCGGTGCTTGACCAGGGAGGCAAAGGGCTCCGGATAGAGGGACTTGGCCTTGTACTCGGGGATGGCCGTTGCCTGAATGGCGCGTTTGTCAGTCATGTTCTGATCCTCCCTGTGAATGACGTCTCACTTTATAGCCTGCTCCTTAGCGACAAAACATGGGCAGGGGTTGAAGGGGTGTCTCACACACCATGTCATGCCCGGTTGCCGCCAGATGGCAAAGACGCCCTGTTTTTCGCTTGGCTATCTTAATGGCACACCGGAAAATGGGAAGCCGCGTCGGCGACATCACCAATGGAATGAAGAAGATGGCCCGCGATCACTGGGAAGCATCCTCTTCCAGCGGCCCGGGTATGGAGGGGCTCGGGCACATGCAGAACCGGCGACTAGAGCACCTCAATCCTGACCTTGATAAGCCCGGATCGGGGATTGCCGATGGCGCTGAACGCCGCCCTGGAGAGATCGATGATGCGCCCGCGGGGAAAATTGCCCCTGTCGTTGACCCGCACCACCACGCTCTTGTCGTTGGCAAGGTTGGTGACCCTGACCAGGGCGCCGAAGGGCAGTGTCATGTGGGCAGCGGTGTTGGCGTGGCGCTGGTAAGGCTCCCCGCTGGCGGTGCGCTTGTTGTGGTAGCGATCGGCGTAATAGGAGGCGAGCCCCGTCTGGGTATAGCCTCGCCAGTTGCCCGCACTGCCTGCATCAGGCTGGCTGCTGCAGGCGGCCAGCAGCAGGCACAGGGAGGCCAGCAGCCCTTTTTGTCGCGTCGTCATGCGTTGCTTCCTCGATGGGACAGAGCGACCAGCATCGCCAGTCGGGCTTCCGTTAACAGGGGACTACTCTCTCATATTTCCCATGGAAAACGGGAGGCCCAGGCCTCCCGTTTGTGTGTTCACCCGTCAGCCCCTGTCAGGGGAAGGGGTCAGGCGATGAGCTTGTCGTCGGCGAAGCCAAAGCCGCGCAGCCCCACCACATGCACATGCTCGTGCTTGCCCTGCACCTTGCGGATGAGCTTGTAGGTGGTGCCCTTCTCGGGGCTGATGTTCTCCGGCGCCGCGATGAGGAGCTGCATGTCCTGGCGCTCGCACAGCTCGAACAGGGTGGCGATGGATTTGCCATCAAGTCGCGCCGCTTCGTCCAGGAACAACAGGCGGCAGGGAGCGATGTCCTTGCCGCGCAGACGGCGGGACTCCTCCTCCCAGCTGATGAGCACCATCAAGAGGATGGCCTGACCGGTGCCGATCGCCTCGCCGGTGGAGAGGGCGCCGCTCTCGGCCCGCAGCCAGCCGTCGGCCCCGCGCTGCACCTCGATCTCCAGCTCCAGGTAGTTGCGATAATCCAGCAGCACGTCCCCCATCACCTGATAGTTGCGCTCCCCCTGCTCCACCTGCGGGTTGAGACGCTGGAAGAGCTTGGCCATGGCCTCGGAGAAGCTGAGCTCCTTGTCGGCGAAGAGATCGTTGTGCATGGCGCTCTGATCGGCGAGTGCGGTCAGGAGGCGAGTGTGGGCCTCGCGGATATTGACGTTGAGACGCACCCCGCGCACCAGACCGAAGGCGATGTTCTGCAGGCCCTGGTTCAATACCCGGATGCGGTTCTGCTCCCGGCGGATGATGTTGGTGATCTTGGCCGCCACCTCGTGGGAGGAGAGCGACAGATGGGTTTCCCGCTGCTTGAGCTCGTCGGCGAGGCGCGCCAGCTCGATCTCCATCTCCTCGATGGCTTCCACCGGATCGTCCGAGCGGATGATGTCGTTGCGGATGCGATCTTTCAGGTAACGGTAGACCTGCACGTAGAAGGCGACCTTCTGCTCGGTGCTGCGGTTGCCTTCCGACAGACGCAGCGCATCGCGCAGGGCCTCGTCGTGGGCCACCGCGACCCGCAGGGCGCCGAGGGCCTTGTCCGACATGGAGCGCAGCTCGTCGCTGTCGAGGTACGCCAGCTCGCGCTTGTTCAGACGCTTCTCGACGTCGGTCTCCCGTGCCAGACGCACCACCCGCGACCAGCTTGCCTTGTGACCCACCAGGGATTTACGGGCGCTGTAGTAATCCTTGCCTTCGAGCTTGAGACGACCGCCAAGGGATTCGATTTCGCGCTTGCACACCTGCAACTGGGCCTCGGCGCTGGTGCGGCGGGTCCGGGTGCGGATAAGCAGCTCTTCAATCTCTTTCTTGTGGGCACGAGCCTTCTCTTCCATATCGTCAGAGAGGGTCAGCCCCATGGCCGCCAGCTCCTGCTCGAACTCCGCCAGGGTCTGCCCCTTGGCCGAGGCGCTGGAATCGAGCGCCGTGCGCAGTTGCAGCGCCTCGGTGTGGCGCTGGGTGATCTGCTTGTGCTGCTCACCGGCGGTGCGGGCGGCAAGCTCCGCCGCCTTGAGCTTCTCTTTGAGTCGCTCGCTCATCTCGGACGCCTTGCCCAGCAGGTCTTGTGCATCCTGATAGGCAAAGTGCGGCAAACGGGCCACCAGCTGATCGAGGGCGTAGCAACGGCGCTTCTGCTCGGCCAGCAGGTCGCTCACCTCGTCAAAGGCCGCCTGCAGGGCCGCCAGATCCTGGGGATCCTGGCGCAGCACCTGCACCATGGTTTCCAGTTTTTCCAGCGCCTTGCCGTGCCTGGCGATAAAGGCTTCGGCTGTTTTAAGGGCCTCCACATCGGCGTGAGCCGCCTCGAGGCGGGCCGCCAGGTCTGCCTCGGCAAACAGGTGGGCAAAGGGCAGCATCCCCTGCACCAGCTGGATATGGCGGGTCAGCTGGGCGGCGGCGGCTTTGGCATCACTCAGCTGCTTGTCGCACTCGGCGATGGTTTCTTGCAGCTTGCGCTGCTCGTGCTGCTTGGCCTGCACCTCGGCTTCGGGGTCCGGGCGGAAGGCGATATCCAGATGCTGGCCGATAAAGTCGCGGAAGTGGCCGTAGAGACGGTGGTACTTCTGCTGCTCGAAGGCGGCCTTGGCGTAGCCCTCGATGAGGTTTTCCCGCTCAAGATCGAGCTGCTCGATCCGTTTTTCCCGGGCGGCGCGGCCAAACAGCGGCAGCTCGGGGTAGCGGGAGAAGCGCACCTGACGCTTGCTGGTGCGCACCAGCACGGCGTCCCCCAGCTCATCCGCTTCCACCAGATCCTCATCAAAGGAGTCGGGGTTGCCCTGGATGAGGTAGATATCTTCCGGGCAATCTTCCAGCTTTTTCAGCCGCTCGATGGCGCCTTCGAGGTCGAGCACCACCAGGGCGCTGCGAGCCGGGCCGTAGAGCGCGGAGTAGTAAGGGGCATCATCGATGGAGATGTCGTCATAGACGTCCGAGAGCAGCACGCCCCCCACCTGCTCGGCGATGCGGGCAAGACGGGGATCCGCCTCGCCGGCACCCAGCTGCAGGTTGCGAATTTGCAGCTCCAGCGCCTGTTTCTGGCCCTGAATGCGGTTGCTCTCCTGCTCGAACTCCCGCTCCTTGTCGAGCACGCTCTGCATGCCGGAAGAGAGTTCTTCGGCGGTGGCCAAGGCCAAGCCACTCTGCTCGCGCAGTTGCTCGAGTTTTTCAAAGGATTTGAGCCAGCGCGGCGCCAGCTTGGTCAGTTCCGCGATATCGCGGCCCAGCTGAGTGCCCTGATGCTCGAGGCTGGCGCGGCGCTGATTGGCCTCCGCCTGCTGCTCGGAGAGCTCCTCCTGGCGGGTGCGCTGGGCTTCGAGGAAGATCTCCAGCTCGTCCTGGCTGGCAATGCGCTGACCAGACGCCTGGGCCAGCTCGTCTCGCAGCCGCAAGAGCGTCTTCTGGCTTTCGCTCTCTTTCTCGAGGCGAGCCAGGGCGGCGCGCAGTCCTTGCCCCTGGGCAATGCGGGCCTTGTCTTCGATGTGGCGCTTGAGCAGCCCCTGCGCGGTGGGCCAGGCAGCCTCACGCACTGTCTCGGGGGCGATGCTGAGCAGCAGCGCCAGCGCCGCTTCGTGTTCGGCCACCGCTGCCTTGGCCAGCGCCAACTGCTGCTCGGCCCCCAGCACCCGGCTGGTGAGGCTCTGCTCGGCTGCGCGGAACTGATGCAGGGTGTCGCTCGCCTGCGCAGGCTCGAGCCCCGGCAGCTCGCATTGCTCGCGGGCAGTATCGAGGGCCTGCACCGCCTGACGGTACTGGATGGCGCGGGTCTGCTGGATATCGAGCGCCTGCTGGTAGTCGGCCAGCTGGGTCTTGAGGCTGTCTACCTCTGCCTGGGCCAGCTCCTTGCGCTCTTCCACTTCCAGCAACTGGCCGTGGATCTCTTCCACCACCGCCTGCTGCTGCTCGAGCTTGTCGTTGAGCTCCGCCAGATCGGCGCGATAGAGGGCAATCTTCTTTTGCAGCGCCACGGCCGCCATCACCTTGGCCAGGTGCTCGGCGGCGGACTCCAGCTCGTCGGTCAGGAGCTTCTCGCGGTTGGTGAGCTGATCCACCTCGTCCGCCAGATAGATGGCGCGCTGCTTCTCCTCGGCCAGCAGACGGCGTTTGCCCGCGAGCTCAGAGCGTGCCTTGAGGGCCAGCTCGGAGAGGCGGCTCTTCTCGGCAGCGCCCCGCACATACTCCGCGGCCACATAGTGGGTGGTCTCGGTGATGAGATTCTTGAAGAGATCCCGCTGACCCTGGGTCTCCTTGATGGCTTCCAGGGTGCGGCGGTTCTCGTAGATGGCCGCCTCCATGTCCTGGAACGCCTTGCGTACCCCGGAGTTCTCCGGCAGCAGGTATTCACGCAAGGAGCGGCTGATGGAAGACGAAATACCGCCGTAGAGGGAGGCTTCGATCAGGCGGTAGAACTTGCCGCGATCCTTTTGATCCCGCAGCTTCTTCGGGGTGATGCCGAACTCGAACATGAAGTTGTGATAATCGGTCACCGTATTGAACTTGGCGACCTTGATGGCGCCAAGCTCCGCTGCCGCCCCCTTCAGATCGGCGAAGGCACGTACCCGGCCCTTGCCGTCGTCGAGCTTCTCCAGCAGCAGATCCGTGGGCGCCAGGTGCTCGGGCACATCCACCAGGGCGAACGGGGTGATGTTGACCTTGTTGTCACGGTTGGCCACCTGTTCGAGGTGGACGCCAACCCAGATCCGCTGCTCGCGGCTGTTCATCACTTCCAGCAGCGAATAGCAGTGGCCGCGCTGCAGCTTGCCGTAGAGCCCCTTGTCGCGGGAGGCACTGCTGGAACCCGCTTCCGTGGTATTACGGAAGTGAAGCAGTGACTGGTCGGGAATGAGGGCCGCGATAAAGGCCGCCATGGTGGTGGACTTGCCCGCGCCGTTGCCGCCGGACAGGGTCGTGACCAGCTGGTCGAGATCGAAGGTGCGGGCGAAGAAGCCGTTCCAGTTGACCATGGTCAGGGATTTGAATTTGCCTCTCACGCCACACTCTCCATCAAACCGGCCGACACCATCAGTGCCGGCACATTAACGTTGCAGATCATCTTCCACCTCCAGCTCCAGCTGCTCTTCGTCCAGATCCTCTTCGATATCCTCGAACAGGGAATCGCTGCTCGGCATCTCGTCGTCGTGGAAAATGGCCTCCCCTTCCTGGATCATCCGCAGTTGCACCGCGCGGGGATCCTCGTCGGAGCGCACATCGGCGGCGAAGCGGAACACGGATTCGTTGACCCGGAATTTGTCGCTGTTGCCAAGGGGGGTGATCATCCCGAGGCGCTTGAGGCGACGCATGGAGGTGCGGATCTTCTCGAGGAGCTTCTTCTTGTCCAGATCCGTGCCGCCGGAGCGGCTGTTGACCATGCGCAGCAGTTGCTTCTCGTCCGCCAGACTCAGCACCTCTTCTTGCAGCTCGCCCATGGCGAACACCCCTTCAGAGGCGAGCCTGTCCGGGCTCAGGAACAGGTAGCAGAGCACCTTGCCCACCAGCATATCGAGCTCAGATAACACTGTTGTTCCGATGTCGGCGCTCGGGCGCGGACGCAGGTAGAAGAAGCCTTCCGGCGCCTTGATGAGTTCCACCTGATAGCGGCCGTAGAAGATCTCCAGCTCCTGGTGGTACTCCACCAGGGCCGAGTGCTGCTCGAATTCGTCGGCACTGATGTGGCGACCGGAGCGCAGGGCGGTGTCGATGCGCGGAAACAAGGGGTTGGCGATGGCCTCTGCGAGGCGCAGGGGCAAGGGGAATTCAGTATTGATCGATGACATAGGCCTGAACCTTGGATCCAGCTTGGTTGATGGGTTTCCATGCGGGTTGGCGGTAGTGTTCGCGCTCACCGCTGGCATGGCCGAGACGCACGGCCTGATCGATCAGGAGGCGCGCCACGTCGAAGTGGGCATGAGCCGGGTAATCCAGCAGGTATTCCCGCAGCACGTCGGCAAGATCCAGCCGATCTCCCTGCTCCGGGTAGCGGGCCAGGTAGCGCTCGATGCGCTCCGCCAGCTCCTGGTTGATGTCCACCATCTCCACATACTCCATCTCGAGGGGCACCTCGCCGGTCACCTCCTCGTCGTGGATGGCGATGGTTTCATCCCGCAGCTCCAGCAAACGGGGCTCTTCGGCCACCCGCAACAACCAGCTGTGCTGCTCGAAGTTGCGGATGGATTCCCGCAGCCGCTGGCTGAAGGCGCGGTTCTTGTCCATGTCGATGGCGTTGCGGATGAACTTGTGGACGTGCCTGTCATAACGGGACCAGAGCTCGATGCACTGCTGGCCCCAGGCAGTGATGACGTCCAGACGCCCCTGCAGGGCGTGGGTCAGCTCTTCTACGTGGAACAGATCCTCACGCCCCTGGGCCGCTTCCTGAATGTTGAGCAGCCCCGCCTGCAGGCGGTGGCCGGCGGCGTCCAGGGTGTCCTGCAACTCGCGCAGGGTCTGGCCGGTCTCGTGCAGGAGCTTCTCGCAGCTGTGGATGGCATCGACCCAGTTCTGGGTCAGCAGGGCCGCGATCTCGCTCTTGACCTGGTTTTGCTGCTCGTCCATGGCGCGCTGGGTGAGATCGATGCGCCCGAGCGTCTCTTCCAGGGAGAAGGAGAGGCGCGGCAGCACCTCGGCGTCCCACTGCTCCCGGGTGTTGGTCTCGAGCGCCGCCTTGCGGGCGGTGTCGAGCTCGGCCGCCAGGTGCTCGAGCAGGATGGAGAGCTTGATGGAGTCCACCTGGCGCTGATCCATGAAGAAATCGACGATGCTCATGCCAAGGCGCGACAGGCGGTAGAGGCTCTCCCCCGCCACCATGTCGGTGGTGAAACGCGACAGCAGTTGCTGGCGAATGAGATCGTTGATGGCGTTGTTGGCGCGACCGGTGAGGGTCTCGTCCATCTGGCCGAAGGCACTGCTGACATAGCCAAAGGCATCGTGCAGCGCGGCCTCCGAGAGATCAGACTCGTCCTCGGAGAGCGTCTTGATCGCTATCAGAAAGGCCAGCCTGTCGGTGGGGAGGTTCAGCGCCAACCCCTCCTGTCTGACCCATCCCACCGTCTCTGGCAGGGTACGGGATGTACTCATCATGACGTTATCATCTCGTTGTTATAGTCGGCAGGTCTTCGCCCGCCGTGGTGATATAGGCCGGGGTCGGTGGCGCCCCGGCGGCTGGATCCCGCATCGTATTCACGCCGGTGGGTCTCAACCGGCCGGTTTCTGGGCCATCACATGGATGTAGCGCCCCAGGGAAACAAAGGGCTCCTGGCGGCAATATTGCTGCTCCATGGCCAGCAGGTCCTCGAACTTTTCGACCTGATCCTGCTTGTGGCGCATGTAGTCGTGGATGACGCGCACCCCGGTCTTGCCGATGATCCGCAATCCCCCCCGGCCTATCCAGTCATAGACCTGCTCCGGCAACTGGGGATTGGTGGGAGTCAGGGCTGTCTGGCGTTTCTTGCGAAGGCCCAGGCGCACATAGTCGAAATTGCCCACCACCAGGCTCTGGAACAGGAGGCCGTGACGATTGTAAAAAAGCAGCGACAGTATGCCCCCAGCCTTGACGAAAGGGAACAGACCCAGCAAGGTCTGGCGCGGCTCGGCGAGCCACTCCAGTACCGCGTGACAGAGCACCAGATCGAAGGTGCCGGTCACGTGTTGCTTGAGATCCTGAATGGGGCAATGGATGAGACGAATTCTGTCTTCCAACCCCTTCTGGGCGATCTGCTCCCGGGCCAGATCCAGCATTTCTGCCGACAAATCGCACAGCTCCACCTGATGGCCCATGGCCGCCAGTTTCTGGGCGAAGTAGCCAAAGCCGCCGCCGGCATCCAGGATGCGTAGCGGCCGGTTGCCCAAGCGCGCCAGGCAGGCTTCGATGTCACTCCAGACAATGGTGGTGCGAATGCGCCCCTTGGTGGAGTCGTAAATGTTGCGAGCGAACTTGTCCGCGCGCCCGTCAAAACTCTGATCTTGCTTCAAGACACACTCATCTTCGACCGCCCCGCCATGAGGGCCGCAGGAGGAACCACACAGGATTGGGCCACAGGAAAAAAGAGGGGTATTCTGTCACATCCCGAATTTGCTGAAAACTCAAGGACGTGTCTGTCGTGTTCGAGCTCAACTTCTTTGTCATCAAGAAATGGCTGGGCCATCTGCTGATGCCGCTCCCCTTCTCTCTCTCCTTGTTGGTGCTGGCGCTCGTGCTGCTCTGGTTCACCCGCTTTCAAAAAAGCGGCAGGCTGCTGGCGACCCTCTCCTTGGTGATCATCGCCCTGATGGGGACGCGGCCGGTGAGCTACGAGCTGGCCCGCAGCCTGGAGCAGACCTATCTCCCCTTCGAGGTGAGCCAGCATCCTGACATCCAGGCCATCGTCGTGCTGGGCAACGGTCATGTGAGCGATCCGGCCATCCCAGAGCGCGCCTGGCAAAACAACATCTCCCTGGCGCGCACCCTGGAAGGGGTTCGCCTGGCCCTGGCCTATCCAGAGGCCGAGCTGGTTTTCTCCGGTGCCGTGGCCGGGGATCCCCTGTCGAACGCCGAGGTCAACGCCCGCATG
Organism: Aeromonas sp. R7-2; assembly: GCF_040908105.1. Classification (NCBI taxonomy): domain Bacteria; kingdom Pseudomonadati; phylum Pseudomonadota; class Gammaproteobacteria; order Aeromonadales; family Aeromonadaceae; genus Aeromonas; species Aeromonas sp. R7-2. The sequence goes on from NZ_JBFODC010000028.1 coordinate 131,798, forward strand.
GCGGAAAGCCTTGGCATCCCGCGCGCGCGCATGACGTTGTTTGAAAACAACAAAGACACCCATGACGAGGCGGTCAGCATCGCCGCCCACCTCAACGGCAAGCGGGTGGCGCTGGTGAGTTCGGCCACCCACCTGCCCCGGGCCATGGCCCTCTATCGCAGTCAGGGACTCGATGCGGTGCCGGCTCCCACCGATTACACCGCCAAGCAGAGTCAGGAACCGCAACCCCTCTACAGCTACCTCCCCAAGGGGCGTTATCTGATGTATTCCGAGGCTGCCATTCACGAGTGGATTGGGGTATGGTGGGCCCGTTTGCGTGGGCAGGTCACCGAGTGAGCAATCGCGCCTTGCATTCCTGATTTGGATCAGGAAAGCGAAAAAAAATTACGTCATTTGCCGCCGGGTCAGCTATCTTGGGCTCGGTTCAATTCATATAATGTTGCGCAATCAAATGCCTAGGAGATATAGAAGATGAGACAGCACCTGGTAATGGGTAACTGGAAACTGAACGGCACCAAGGCTTCTGTAGAAGCCCTGATCAAAGGACTGACCCCGGCCGCTGCCGCTCATCCTTCCGTGCAAGTGGCCGTCTGCCCGCCGGTTATCTTTTTGGGTCTGGTTGAACAGCTGACCGCCGGCAGCAAGATCGCCTACGGTGCCCAGAACGCCGACGTTCACGAGTCCGGCGCCTTCACCGGCGAAAACGCCCCCTCCATGCTCAAAGCCTTCGGCTGCACCTACTCCCTGGTCGGTCACAGCGAGCGTCGTACCCTGCACGCAGAGACCGACGACGTGGTGGCTGCCAAGTACGAAGCCATCCAGAAGGGCGGCCTGATCCCCGTGCTGTGCATCGGTGAAACCCTGGCCCAGTTCGAAGCCGGTACCACCAACCAGGTGGTCGAGACCCAGCTCAAGGCCGTGATCGATCGCTGCGGCATCGCCTCCTTCGAGAACGCCGTCATCGCTTACGAGCCGGTATGGGCCATCGGCACCGGCAAGACCGCCACCCCGGAGATCGCACAATCCGTGCATGCTCACATCCGTCAATACCTGGCCGGTTTTGATGCAGCCGTGGCTGCCAAGGTACAGATCCTGTACGGCGGCTCCGTGACTGGCGCCACCGCTGCCGACCTGTTCGGCCAGCCGGACATCGACGGTGGCCTGGTGGGTGGCGCGTCCCTGAAAGTGGACGACTTCTCCCAGATCATCGCTGGCGCAGCCAAGTAAGCGCCAAGCAAAGAGGGGCCCCGCCCCTCTTTGCATATCGCTTTCCTATGGACCCTCTCGCCATAGGAAAGCCGATATAGTAAAAGCGGCCAGCCGTATTTTTCAGAATCTTGATTTTCGACAACTCAGATCCAGAGGCACTCATGACCAAACAAATCAAACGTATTGGTGTTTTGACCAGTGGTGGTGACGCACCGGGTATGAACGCAGCCATCCGCGCCGTGGTGCGCGCCGGTCTGCATCATGGCCTGGAAGTTTACGGCATCTATGATGGCTACCTCGGTCTGCACCAGGACCGTATCGTCAAGCTCGAGCGTCACAGCGTCTCCGACGTCGTGAACCGTGGCGGTACCTTCCTGGGCTCCGCCCGTTTCCCCGCCTTCAAGGATCCGAAAGTCCGTGCCGAAGCGGTCGAAAACCTGAAGAAACACGGCATCGACGCCCTGGTGGTCATCGGCGGCGACGGCTCCTACATGGGTGCCAAGAAGCTGACCGAGGAGGGCTTCCCCTGCATCGGCCTGCCGGGCACCATCGACAACGATATCGCCGGTACCGACTTCACCATCGGCTTTGATACCGCCCTGAACGTGGTCGTGGACGCCATCGACCGCCTGCGCGACACCTGCAGCTCCCACCACCGCATCTCCGTGGTCGAGATCATGGGCCGCCACTGCGGCGATCTGGCCATGTCTGCCGCCGTTGCCGGTGGTGCCGAGTACGTGATCGTGCCGGAAGTGGCCTTCGACAAGGAGAAGCTGCTGCAACAGATCAAGGAAGGGGAAGCCAAGGGCAAGAAGCACGCCATCATCACCATCTGCGAGCACGTCACCGACGTCAACGCCCTGGCAAAAGACATCGAGGCCATGACCGGCCGCGAAACCCGCGCCACCATCCTGGGTCACATCCAGCGTGGCGGTTCTCCCACTGCCCGTGACCGTATCATGTCCAGCCGCATGGGTGCCTTCGCCGTCGAGCAACTGCTGGCGGGCCAGGGTGGCCGCTGCGTCGGCATTCAGGGCAACGAGATGGTGCACCACGACATCATCGACTGCATCGAGAACCTGAAGCGCCCGTTCAACCAGGAGCTGTACGATCTCTCCACCACCCTGTTCTAAAGGCTGTGGTCTGACAAAAAACCCTCCTCTGGAGGGTTTTTTTATGCGGGCTCCTCACCCCCTCCTCCCCCTACGGGGGCCCGACTATCCACTGGCCACTGTCGCCATGTCTTACCCCTTGCCCGGCGGCCCTGAGCCTCTGACCCCACGACCTTCTCCTTTAACTTCTTTCCCCCGCTTTTCTGCTTGCTCACCTTGTTCGCGACGGGTCTGGATAAAGGCCTCGGTGCCGCAGTGCCACGGCCCTGCGCCAGGCCTCCCCCGTCCTTCATCCCATCACACTGGCGCCATATAGCCACCCGGGTGGGCCGACGATATCGCCCGCTTCCCCTGCGCGCGGGCCCACTGGCTCGTCCCCCCAAGAAAACAGCGAAAAACGGGGCTTCCGGCCACACAAGGCCCCATGAAGATCGCCCCCCCATTTTCCCGCCTTCCCCCTTGCCTTCCATGCTCCTTTGGCGGCCGTTTTGTCGTTTTTCCGTACTCTTTTTGCTCCCATCCTGTTTGGGATGAGCAGAAAATTGAGCCTTCATCGGATAACCCTGGCTGGCAACAGCCTTGCAGACTGGGGTTGGGACACAAGTCGTGAGAAAACATGACATGGGATGACAAAACCTGGCTGACAGCCACCAACCTCCCTATGGCGACACCAATCGGCGCATCCCGCAGGCCATTTTGCTGACTAAAAATGGAGATCACCACAAAGAAGCCAATCGGAACCCACAAGGGGAGAGTCATAAAATCAACATAACTCAATGTATTTAAAGACTTTATATGCATCCCCTTTCACTGGTATCACCATGAAACTATTCCCAGGACAAAAAACGCCCTTAAACTTGGAAAAATGCAGCCGCATTCCACTACAAAACCATTTTTGCCTCATAATTACATTTTTCGTTGTTTTATCGTTCTGTTGTGGTATCTTGGTTCCATCATGAGCCAACCAAGGGAGATAAAATCATGAAAGAGTTCGTAGTTACCGCCGTTTTCACCGTGTTTTTCACTCTGGTTGCCGTCTCCATGCCGTCGCTGGCACAGCTCTAAGTCGGTCAATCAGCCATCTGCCACCTCTGCCCCAGAGGGGTGGTTCAAAAAACAGACTGAAACATGGGTTTTTGACGCGCTCTGGCAAAGGATGATGCCAAGCCATCATTGAGCGCGATCTGCGCGCACAAAACGACCTCGTCGACATCCATGCCATCTTTCAAGGGGAGCCCGGGCTCCCCTTGTCGCATCTCCCCCTGCGGGATTTACTCTTGCCCCCCTGCCCGTCACAATGGCCGCTGGATTTGCCACGCAGGAACCACCATGACTCAGGATGCCTTGCGCCACTGGCGCCGCGACCTTCATCGTCACCCCGAAGCCGCCTGGTGTGAATTTCGCACCACCACCCTCATCGCCCAACACCTCAGTGAACTCGGTTTCTCCATCATGCTGGGGGATCAACTGCTCGCCAGCACCCTCATCATGGGACGGGAAATAGACGTCGAGGCCCAGAAGGCCCGTGCCCTGTACCAGGGGGCGCATCCGGAGTGGCTGACGCGGATCGACGCACTCACCGGCGTGATGGGACTCTGGGAGAGCGGGCGCCCCGGCCCCACCCTGGCGTTTCGCTTCGATATCGATGCGGTGGAGGTCGAAGAGAGCCAGGAGGCGTCACACCTGCCCGGCCAGGGAGGCTGGCACTCCGCCAACCCGGGCTGGATGCACGCCTGTGCCCACGACGGTCACACCGCCATCGGGCTGGTGCTGGCCGAGCGGATCGCGGCCCTCGCCGATCGCCTCACTGGCCGCATCAAGATCTTCTTCCAGCCGGCTGAAGAGGGCTGCCGAGGCGGCAAGGCGCTCGCGGCAGGGGGGCAGCTCGACGATGTGGACGCCCTGCTGGCACTGCACATCGGCATTCACGCGAGCAGTGGTGAGCTGGTGGTCAACCCCACCGAGTTTCTCTGTTCAACCAAATTCGACGTGGAGTTCATGGGGCAAGCTGCCCATGCGGGGCTCGAGCCCAACGCGGGCCACAATGCCCTGGCGGCGGCCTGCATGGCCACCACCGCCATGCTCGGCATTCCCCGCCATCGGGACGGCATGACCCGCATTAACGTGGGCCAGCTCAACGGCGGCAGTGGACGCAACGTCATCCCGGGCCATGCCCGCCTGATGGGGGAGACCCGTGGCGCGACGCCGGCCCTCAACGACTACATGTTCAATCAGGTGCAGCAGATTGTGGAGGGGGCGGCCCTGATGCAGGGCGCGACCTACCACATCCGCAAACAGGGGGAAGCGATCGGCATCGAGAACAGCCCAACCCTCATCGAGGAAATCGTGCCTCTCGCACAGGGGATCTCCCTTGATACCATCCACACCCGCCGCTTCGGGGCCAGCGAGGATGCCGGTTTCCTCATCGAGCGGGTACAGCAGCACGGCGGCGAAGCCGCCTATCTCATCCTGGGAGCCAACCTCGCGGCCCCCCACCATCATCCGGAGTTCGACTTCGACGAAGCCGTGCTGGCCCCCGGAGTGGCCTTGCTGGAGGCCTGGCTGCTCGCCCGCCTCGGCCGCTAGCAGACGCCGGATGCAAACAAGGCAGCCCATGGGCTGCCTTGTTTTTTTACACCCTTGCGGGCATAGAGGACCTACTCTCCCAGCACGATCGCACAGAGATGGGCGAAGTGGTGGATCTCGTAGGTCGCCTCGCACGGACTTGTCTCCCGTCCCGGGTTGTACCAGCAGGTGGCAAGACCCTGGGCGGCGGCACCGGCGATGTCGGTCTTGGGATTGTCCCCCACCATCAACACCCGCGCCGGGCTCGGCTGACCCATCTGCGCCAGGGCATGCTGGAAGATGGCCGCCGCCGGCTTGGTCACCTGCACCTCGTCAGAGATAACGAGAGGCTCAAACCAGCTGTTCCAGCCCAGTTTGTCGAGGCGCCCGCGCTGGGGCAGGCTGAAGCCGTTGGTGATGATCCCCATTCTGACCTTGCTCTTCAGGGCCTGCAGGGTCTCCTCCACCCCCTCCAGCGGCACGCTCAGGGCGATGATCTGCTGCAGGAAGGTTTCGTTCATCGCCATGGGCGCCACGTTGACCTGCTCGGCAAAGAGCGAAAAACGGGTCTGCTGCAGGTGGGTGGCGTCAATCTCCCCTGAGTTGTACTGCTGCCAGAGCCGCTGGTTGAGGGCATGGTACTCCGCCATCTTGGGGGGAGTCGGCGCCACGCCGTAGATCTGCAGGGTCCGCTCCAGCGCCCTGGCGACCGGAAAATCGAGCAGGGTTTCGTCCAGATCGAACAGCACCCAGTCATAGCTTGCTTGTTTCACGCTTGTCCTTATTGATTGTGCTTGGCCACGTTGTCATGCGTCGGGCGCACCCATCCCCAGAGGGCTGTCGAGCAGGGTCAGGGTCAACCTGACACCAAAGCCGGTTACCTCGCTGCCCACCACGCCATTGCCCCCCTTGTTGCGAAAACCACTCAGGTCGAGGTGCAACCAGGGAAGCTCGGCGGGCACGAAGCGCGTGAGAAAACGGGCGGCATCGATGTGATCCGGGGAGGCGCCCGGCGCGCACTGTAACAGATCGGCCCACTCGCTATCGAGGTTGTCATCGTAATCCTCGTCCAGGGGGAAGGGCCAGACTCGCTCCCCGCTCTGCTGGCCCAACGCTATCAGAGTGGTGAGCCACTCGGGGCGGTTGGTGAAGGCGCCGCTGTAACGGCTGCCGAGCGCCCGTTTGCAGGCGCCGGTCAGGGTGGCGTAGTCGATCAGCAAGTCGGGGTTGTCCCCGGCCGCCAGGGTCAGGGCATCCGCCAGCACCATGCGACCCTCGGCGTCGGTGTCCACCACTTCGATGGTGGTGCCGTTGAGGGCGGTCACCACCTCACCGGGCCGGAAGGCCTGCGGGCCGATGTGGTTCTCGGCGATGGCGAGCCAGCAGTGCACCTCAATGGGGAGTTTCGCCCGGCTGATGGCCAGCAACGTGCCAAGGGCCACCGCGCTGCCCCCCATGTCCAGGTGCATGCCATACATGCTGCCACCGACTTTCAGGTTGTAGCCACCGGAGTCGTGGCAGATCCCCTTGCCCACCAGCGCAACGCGGCGCACCGGGTTGGCCGGACAGTAACTGAGCCTGACGATGGCGGCCTGACCGTCCGCCGAACCACGGGCCACCGCCAGGAAGGCGCCGGCGCCGAGCTTGGCGAGGGCCGCCTCGTCGAACTCCTGCCACTGCCACCCCTCCTGCTGCGCCAGCTCCCGGGCATAGGCCCGGTAATGACGGGCATTGAGCTCGGACGCTGGCAGCACTGCCAGGTGGCGAGCCAGACCATTGCCTTCGGTTTCTGCGCTCAGACGGGCCATGTCCAGCTCGCAAGGGGGGGAAAGTTGCAACTGCTGATAACCCGGTCTTGTCGCCTCACTCCGTTTCTGGGTCGGCAGGGTCACATCGGCGGCGAGCAGGCAGGCGAGCACCACCCTTGCCAGTTGCGCGCGATGCTCATCGTCAAAGCCCTCCAGATGGAGCGCCAGGTGCGTCGCCTTGAGGCCCGCCAGCGAGCCCACCCAGCTGCGCACCTGCTTGTAGAGCCGATGATCCAGGGCCGGGCGGGCATCCATGAAGATCACCCGTTGCAGCCCCTGAATGTCGTCAAGGGAATAGGGGGCCTTCTGACCCAGGGCTATCTGGGTTGCCACGGCGGCAAAGGGAGGCGTCGCCAGCAGGGTATCGCGCGCTGAGTCGGCAATGAGCAGGAGTTTGACGGCAGCCGGCCCTGCCATTACCTCGGCGAGGGAGGTGCTCTGCATCGTGATTTGGGGAGAAGAATAGCTAAAAGGGGTCATCACAGGGTGCGGCCTCATCCATGAACAGAAAGCAGGATGATACCGAACAAATGGCGAGAGGGATCGGAAAAACACACATTATTGTGTGCAAGCAACAGATGCTGGAGGGGATCAGAGAGGTAATGCAGAAGAAAATCAGTCAGAAGTTGGTTGCGGGGGCCGGATTTGAACCGACGACCTTCGGGTTATGAGCCCGACGAGCTACCGAGCTGCTCCACCCCGCGTCCGAATTGTATTGCCACCACAAAAAGCAGAGCAGTTGCTTTTTGCTGTCTTCGTCTCCACCGCAGGCGCTATGCGCTTGCCATGGATACAAATGGTTGGTTGCGGGGGCCGGATTTGAACCGACGACCTTCGGGTTATGAGCCCGACGAGCTACCGAGCTGCTCCACCCCGCGTCCGAATTGTATTGCC
>NZ_JBFODC010000029.1:0-39059 GCF_040908105.1 Aeromonas sp. R7-2
TTTTTGATGCTCGATGCTGTGAGTGCCCACACAGATTGCTTGATTCAAATTGTTAAAGAGCGTCACGCTTATCGCGTTGAGGAGGCGCATCTTACACTCCTCACTTCGAAAGTCAAGCGGTTGTTTTCGCTTTTCTTTCGGCGCCCACTTCCTAAGGAAGCTGGCTCATCAGGTTGGCGTGTTCCGCCGTGCTGGTAGGGGCGCATTATAGGGAGCCGCGCCGGGATGACAAGGGCTTTTTGTAAAAATGCGCTCGTTTGCTGAAAAAGCAGGCTAAACCCCATGAAATGAGAGTTTACCCCAGTTTCATGCCGCTTTTTTGTTCATACCGTCAGTCTGGGCCTGAATGTAGTTGACCCAGCTGGTCGCCCTTTCTTGCCAGTTGTTCTGCTGTTGCAGCTCGCGAGCCAACACCAGCGCCTGAGCATATTGTTCTTTATTGAGATGTGCCTGCACCAGCAGGGCCTTGGCTCTGTTGCCCTGCTCTCCCTTCACCGACTTGATGGCCGCGAGCTGGGTCATGGCGGCATCCGTCTTGCCCTGTTGCAGCAGCAGTTCGGCGGCTCGCATGGCGGCCTTGGGGTGAGCATGTTCCCGGGCAAGCAGTTGCCAGCTGTCCACAGCCTTCGGCCACTCACGCGCCCCTTCCCACAACTGGGCAAGCAATTGTCGGTTCTCGGCGTTCTGCTTCATCTGTCCCTTGGCCATGGCAGACTCCAGCAGACGCGCACCGCGATAGGGCAGCCCCTGCCAGGCATACAGGCGGATCAGCTGGTTGCGGGCGGCGGCATCATCCATCAGCTGACGGTCGATGGCGGTTTGCAGCAGTGCAAGCGCTCGATCACCACGCTTGGCGGAGAGATTGAGCGACACCGCCTGCTGCCACCACTTGCTCTCTTTCGGCTCGCGGCGGATCAACTCTTCGGCCTGATCCGCAGCCACGCCGTAACGCTGCAATGCAGTGAGGGCAGAGAGGCGGATGATGGCTGCCTGCTTCTGCCAGCTTTTCTTCAACAGTTGTTCACTCTGGCTGGCTGCCTCGCCGTACTGCTTGTTGTGGTAATAGAGGCCAGCCAAGCGCAGACGCAAGATATCGTCAGCCTTGATGGCCAATGCGGCCTTGTAGCTGGCGATGGCGCCGGACCAGTTGGATTGCTGGGCCTGGATATCCCCGCGCAGACGCAACAACTGAAGTCGTTGCTGCTCTGGCCACTCTTTATAGGCAAGAGCCTGCTCCACGTAGCGACTCGCCTGTGCGGTCTGCTGCAGGTTGGCGGCCAGAGAGGCCTGTAACTGCGCCAGCCAGGCGTGCTCAGCCTCGGAACCGGCTTTGAGCACAGCCGCCTTGCTCTGGGCCTGTTGCCACTTGCCGGATTGATAGAGCTTCATCACGGGCTCCAGCTGGCGGGAGAAATGAGGGCTCACCTCCATCGCCAGACAGGCTTGGCTGACCAGGGCCAGCAGACAGATCCAGATCCGCAACATGGTTATGACTCCAATTTGAATTTGAGCGTGATGACTTGCACCAGCTTGTCGGTGGCGCCCGGCCTAGGCTGATAGCGCCACTTGTTGATCGCCTGAATGGCCGCTCGCTCGAACTGGCGCTTCGGCTTGGCCTCGACCACCTCCACATCCTGTACCCGGCCGTCGGCATCGACGCTGAAACGCAAGGTCACGGACCCCTCGATGCCTGCCTGCTGGGCCCGGTAGGGATAAACGGGCTCAACCCGTTGTAGTGGCATCAAGAGGTCGCTGGCACCGATTCCAGCGCCCTGCTGCTGACCATGGAAATTGCCGCTCGCGACCGGAGTGGGACTGGTCGCCACGCCAGGGGCGGAGACCTGTACCGCACTCAGGGTCGAGACCAGATCCAGGCTCGGCTGTACCGAAGGCAGCGGGGCCGCCGCCGGCATGGGCATCGGTGTCGAAGCCAGCGCGGCAGGCGGCTCCGGCAAGGGTTCCGGCTCCTGGGGTACCGGCCGCTCACGCACCTGTACCTCGGTCACCTCGTTCTGCATGTTGATGACGATGGATTTCTGCTCTGTAGTCGCCTTCTCCCCTCCGGGCGGCTCCACCAGGGTGGCCATGAACAACAGGATGCCCAGACTGAGGGCGGTCCCCAGTCCCAGGCTCATCAACTTGTGTTTCATTTCGGTGCCACCGCTACGGCGATGTTGGCGATGCCTGCCGCCTTGGCTTCATCCATCACCCGCACCACCTTGCCGTGGGGTACCCGTTCATCGGCCTGGATCACCAGGCTTGCCTCGGGCTGCTCCGCCAACAGTCGGGCGAGGGTGGCCTGCACCCGCTCCACATCCACCTGTTTGCGGTCGAGGAAGATCTGCCCCTGAGCGCCGATCGCCAGCATGATGCTGGACGATTTCTGCGCCTTGGCCTGGCTGGCCTGGGGTCTGTGTACCTCAAGCCCGGCTTCGCGCACGAAGGAGGTGGTCACGATGAAGAAGATCAGCATGATGAAGACGATATCCAGCATGGGGGTCATGTCGATCTGCACTTCGTCACGCTGGCGTTTGGATTGCCGTCTCATTGCATTACCTTCTCTTCTCGCAGGCCGTCCCGGGTCTTGGCCAGCGCACGCTTGGCCTGACTCTCGAGCCGGCTAAGTAACAACACGCCGGAGAGGGCCACCACCATGCCTGCCATGGTGGGGATGGTGGCGCGGGAGATCCCTCCCGCCATGCTCTCCGGGTTAAAGCGGTTGGCCGCAGCCAGCGCATCGAATACGCCTATCATGCCGGTCACTGTACCCAGCAACCCCAGCATGGGGCAGAGCACCACCAGGGTGCGGATGAAGATCAGATGACGGTTGAGCGCCAGCTCCACTTCTGCCAGCCAGCGCCCGCGAATCGCGCGAGCGTGCCAGCTGTGACGCTCGCGACGCGCCTGCCAGCGGCCCAGCAGCTGACACTGCAACGGTGCAAACCCCAGGTTGAGGTAGAGCAGCCGCTCGATCATCAGAATCCACATCAGCACCAGCAAGGCCAGAATGACCCAGAGCACCGGGCCGCCACGGCCCATGAAGCTCTGCAACTGCTGCCAGATGTCGAGCATCATGCTACCCGCTCCACCCTGTCACCATTGCTTTCGGCCCGCTCGGCCAGGATCCCGGCCACCTGCTGTTCCAGCACGTTGGAGAGCTCGGTGAAACGGGACTGCAACAGGCTGTGGGCCAGGATCAGCGGAATGGCCGCTACCAGACCCTGCACCGTGGTGACCAAGGCCATGGAGATGCCGCCCGCCATGATCTTGGGATCGCCGGTACCGAACTGGGTGATGGCCTGGAAGGTGCCGATCATACCGGTCACTGTCCCGAGCAGACCCAGCATTGGGGCGATGGCCGCGATCACCTTGACCATGCCGATGCCGCGCTCCAGGCGAGGGGTCTCCTGCAGGATCGCCTCATCCAGACGCAGTTCGAGGGTCTCCATGCTCAGTTCTGGATGCTTGTCAGCCACCGTCAGCACCCGGCCGAGGGCGTTGTCGGCATGATATTCACCGCTCTTGAGCTGGCGACGAACCCGACCCAGTTCGCGAGAGAGGCTCCACAGCCGTACTCCAGCGATCCCCAGGCCGATAGCGGCCAGCAGCACGATGATGGCGCCGACCTGGCCGCCCTGCTGGACTTGCTGCCAGAAGGTGGGCGCCTGGGCCAGCATATCGAGCAGAACACCGTGGGAGGGATCCAGCGGCAACGCTTCTCCCTCCTGACCCTGATAAGCGGCCACAGCGGAAAGCACGCTGCCTGGCAGGCCCAGCACCGGACTCAGGCCTTCGGCCTCCGGTTGCAAGAAACCAGCATCGCCCAGCAGGGCGAAGCTGCCGATCCGGGTCAACGTCTGCTCGCTGGCAACGCCCTGGGCATCAAGCACCTTGCCGTTGAACTGGGCAACCCGGCCCGATTCGCGGATCTCCTGTAGCAAGGTGGCTGGCAGCAGGGCAAGGGCGGCGCGATCAGGCACCTGTTTATCCTGTGCCATGGTTTTCAGCGGGGCGAGGCGATCAGGATACTGGCCCTCGACGGCGGATTCGCTCAGCAGCTTGACCGCATCGCTTGCCCCCTGACGGGTGACAGCAAAGATGTCGTTCATGTCGCCGGAGGCTTGCTCCCACTGGGTATTGAGCTCCACCAGCTGCTTTTCATTGGCCGCGAACTGGCTGGCCAGCTCCTTGCTCAGGCGCTGGGCCTCGGCCAGCTTGGTACGGGCAGTGCTCAGCTCCCTGGAGACAGACGCCAGATCCTGCTGAGCCTTCTGTTCACGGGCCTGTTCCTGCTGCTGCCAGGCTTCCTCGGCCACGGCGGCTGTGGTGCCCAGAGAGAGGGCGAGGGCAAGGGGTAACCACTTCATGGTGACGCTCATGACTGGGCCTCCTGACCACGGCTGACGGAAAGGGGGACATTCAACAACTGGGGAACTTTCTTGTCGGCAGCCATTTCCAACGCCTCGGCGATGGGGGAGAGCCACTGGCCGTCGAGGGCTTGCCACTGCTTGTGCTCGGCAGACCAACGCCACGCCTGGGAGCGATCGGCGGTCATCGCCAGCAGGGAGACCCGGCCCAGAGCCAGCACATCGACCCGGCGCGGTGCGCCATCCAGCACCAGCTCGGCGGAATAATGGTCCAGCCTGCTGCCGTATTCGGCTTCAATCTGATAGGCCTGCAATAGCTGGCGGAACTTCTCCGCCTCGCTCACATCGGCTCTGGCCAGCGTCGCTTTCAAGGCAGCAACCCGCGCCAGACGATCCTCCCTGCGCAGCGGGATGTCATCCTGTACCAGCTGTTCCAGATCGGCTTGCATCTGCAGCATCAGGGGGACAAGCCCCTGCCTGGTCTCCTGTACCGCTTCCAACTGCTGGCTCAGCTTGCCCAGCTCGTTTTGCTGATCGGCCACCAGAGACTGCATGTAGCGGTTGTAGGCTTCCAGATCCCGCAGTTGCAGTTGGGCATTTTGCAGCTCAATCCTGGCGGCGACGGCTCCATCGGCGGCTTTCTCCACACGCAGCTGGGAGGCTTTCCCGTCGGCGATACTGTTCTTCAATGCTGGCGCAACCACTTCGTCGGCGGACACGACGCAATGAACGGCCATGGGTAACAAGGCCAGACCCCAAAACTTGTTCATGATATAAATCTTAACAATGATAACTATTCTCATTGTCTCAAAGAGTAGGGTCACTGGCAATCAGATGATTTTCTTGGCCTCTGGCCGAAAAAACAGGATACTTTTTAGACAAGTACGGGAATAACTGGCGTTGGTAGTCGCAACACCATTTTAAATAACTAAAAAATGTCTTTTCGATCAGCAAGATAAGTGATCGAAAAAGGAGACTTACATGTTTAACGATGCGATCTGGGAACACATAGATCGGTTCACCAAGGCGAAGAAGACCAGCGAGATCCAGCAACAACTGGAGCGCTTCAGTCATCAGATGGGGTTTGATTACTTCCGTTTGCTGATTATTTTCCCCATCAGTATGCAGAAATCCCATGTGGCCTTGTTCAACAACTGCCCCACCAGCTGGTTTGATGCCTATTCGGAACGACACTACCTGACCCAGGATCCGGTCGTCTTCCTGGGACTGAAGCAGACCCAGCCCATCTTCTGGAACAAGCTCGATTGTGATGCCCCCTGGTTGCCCAGCGCCAGCAGGGAAGTAATGAACCTCGCCGCCGACTTCGGGGTGAGGAACGGCGTCTCCTTCCCGCTGCACACGCCGCAGGGGGAACACGGCATCCTCTCTTTCATCAGCAAGGAGAAGTCCAATTCCGATCTGATGTTTGAAAACGTTCCCCTGCTGTCATTCTGTGCCAGCTACATCTTCAACTCGGCCCTGACCCTCATCAAGGCCAGGCCAGACCTGATGAAATACCTGGCCGAGCTGTCGGATCGGGAGAAGGAGTGCCTGTTCTGGGCCAGCGAGGGCAAGACCTCCTGGGAGATCGCCACCATCCTCGGCATCAGCGAGCGAACCGTGAACTTCCACCTCAATCAGGTCACCAACAAGACGGACTCGCGCAACCGCAACCAGGCGATCGCCAAGAGTATCTCCAGCGGCATCATTGTGCCCTCGCTGGACGACGTGACCATCACCAACCTGCGACTGTCGTAACGGCCACCAAGCCAGACAAACAAAAAGAGCCGCAATGCGGCTCTTTTCATTTCCGGCGACGGCTTATTCCACAGTCACGGATTTGGCCAGGTTGCGCGGCTGATCCACGTCGGTGCCCTTGATGAGGGCAACGTGGTAGGAGAGCAGCTGCAGCGGCACGGTATAGACGATCGGCGCGATCATCTCTTCCACGTGATTCAGGCTCATCACCCGCATGGTCTCGTCGCTCTTGAAGCCGGCATCAGCATCGGCGAACACGTAGAGGATACCGCCACGAGCACGCACCTCTTCCACGTTGGACTTGAGCTTCTCCAGCAGATCGTTGTTCGGCGCCACGACGATGATGGGCATCTCGGCATCGATCAGCGCCAGCGGGCCATGCTTCAGCTCACCGGCGGCATAGGCCTCGGCGTGGATGTAGGAGATCTCTTTGAGCTTGAGTGCCCCTTCCATGGCGATGGGGTACTGGCTGCCACGACCGAGGAACAGGCTGTGATGCTTGTCGGCAAACTCTTCGGCCAAGGCTTCGATATCCTTGGCCAGCGCCAGGCTCTCCTTGATGCGCAGCGGCAGGGCTTGCAGCGCCTTGACCAGCTCGGCCTCGGCGGCGGCACTCAGGTTGCCACGGCAGTGACCGACCGAGGCCACCAGCATCAGCAGACCGGCCAGCTGAGTGGTGAACGCCTTGGTGGAGGCCACCCCGATCTCGGCTCCAGCCCGGGTCATAAAGGCCAGATCCGATTCACGCACCAGGGAAGAGCCCGGCACGTTGCAGATGGCCAGCGAGCTCATGTAGCCGGACTCCTTGGCCAGTCGCAGGGCGGCCAGGGTGTCGGCGGTCTCGCCGCTCTGGGAGAGGGTCACCAGCAGGCTGTTGGGGCGCACCACCGACTTGCGATAGCGGAACTCGGAGGCGATCTCCACGTCGCAGGAGACGCCGGCGATCTCTTCAAACCAGTAGCGCGCCACCATGCCGGAGTTGTAGGAGGTGCCGCAGGCGACGATCTGGACGTGCTCGACCTTGTCGAAGATGGCGCGAGCGCCGTTGCCGAACGACTCGACCACCACGTGATCCGAACCCAGACGACCTTCCAGGGTATTGGTGATGGCCTTGGGCTGCTCGTAGATCTCTTTCAGCATGTAGTGACGGTATTCACCCTTGTCACCGGCATCGTGGGAGAGCTCGGACTCCAGCTCCTCGCGCACCACGGCCTCGCCGTGGGTATCGAAAATGTGCACGTCGCGGCGGGTCACTTCGGCCACGTCACCCTCTTCCAGGAAGATGAATCGACGGGTCACCGGCAGCAGTGCCATCTGGTCGGAGGCGATGAAGTTCTCGCCGATACCGCGACCGATCACCAGCGGGGAGCCGGAGCGGGCCACCACCACGCGGCTGTCGTCACGGCTGTCCATCACCACGGTGCCGTAGGCGCCGCGCAGCTGCTTCACCGCGACCTGCATGGCCGCCAGCAGGCTGGGGGCGGATTTCAGCTCGTGGTGCACCAGGTGGGCGATCACCTCGGTATCGGTGTCGGAGCTGAACACATAGCCCAGCGCCTTGAGCTCTTCACGCAGCTCTTCGTGGTTCTCGATGATGCCGTTGTGCACCACCACGATATGCTCGGAGACGTGGGGGTGAGCGTTGCGCTCGGACGGCTCGCCATGGGTAGCCCAACGGGTGTGGGCAATGCCGGTACCACCGTGGACGGACTGCTCTTCCAGCGCCTTGGCCAGCTCGGCCACCTTGCCCAGACGACGCACCCGCTGCAGCGGCTGGTTGGCGCTGAACACGGCGACACCGGCCGAATCGTAGCCACGGTATTCCAGACGGCGCAGACCCTCTACCAGGATTTCAGCCACATCACGTTGGGCGACGGCCCCGACGATGCCACACATACACTTCTCCTTGAGACGTAAGACGTTAATTCGGTTGGATATTGGTTTGTTCAGGTCAAACAGCCACGGGGGCGCAAATCAGCTGGATCCCCCTGGCCTGGATCTGTTCTCTGGCCGCACTGGCCAGCCCCTCGTCGGTCACCAGGGTATGGATGCCGGACCAGGGCAGTTCGAGATTGGGGATCTTGCGGCCGATCTTCTCCGACTCCACCATGACGATGACCTCTCGCGACACTTCGGCCATGACCCGGGAGAGGCCCACCAGCTCATTGAAGGTGGTGGTACCGCGTTCCGGGTCAATGCCGTCGGCACCGATGAACAGCTGGTCGAAGTCATAGGAGCGCAGCACCTGCTCCGCCACCTGCCCCTGGAAGGATTCGGAGTGGGGATCCCAGGTGCCGCCGGTCATCAGCAGGGTGGGTTCGTTCTCCAGTTCGCGCAGGGCACCGGCCACGTTGAGGGAGTTGGTCATCACGATGAGGCCGCGCTTGTTGCCCAGCATGGGGATCATGGCGCTGGTGGTGCTGCCGCTGTCGATGATGACGCGATTGTGATCACGGATCCGTTCGGCGGCCGCACGGGCGATCGCCAGCTTTCGTTTCGAAACTTGCTCGGGATTGCTCTCCACCACCATCTCGGAGGGCAGAGGAACGGCACCGCCGTAACGGCGTAGCAGCAGGCCACCGGTCTCCAGCACCGCCAGATCTTTGCGGATGGTCACCTCGGAAGTGGCGAAGTGTTTGGCCAGGGCATCGACGCTGACTTCCCCCTGCTCCTGCACCAGACTCACTATGGTGTGACGGCGCTGCTGTGTGTTGCGTTTGGTCATTTATAAGTTTCGATTCGAAAGAATGACGAAATATTAATGCCTTTTCGGGAAAAATCAAACGGCAAATAGGATCCGATTTGGTTCGATGCCAGAATGAGGAGCCGATTTGCGACGAGGACGCCATGCAAAAACGACTCATCTGGCTGGTGGAAGATGAAGCCAGCATTGCCGATACCCTGATCTATGCCCTGCAGACCGATGGTTTCGAGGTGGAGTGGTTCCCCCTCGGTCAGCCGTTGCTGGCGCGACTGGAACAGACGCGACCGGATTTTTTGATCCTGGATGTGGGGCTGCCGGATATCAGCGGTTTCGAACTGTGCAAGCGGGTGCGGGCACTGACCGATATTCCCCTGATGTTTCTCACCGCCCGCAGCGAGGAGATAGACCGGCTGATCGGACTGGAGATCGGCGCCGACGACTATGTGGCCAAGCCCTTCTCGCCACGGGAAGTGTGCGCCCGGGTGCGGGTCATCCTGCGCCGCAGCCAGCCAACCACGCCCCCACCGAGCCAGTTGCTGGCGCTGGACGAGGAGCGGGCCCGCATCAGCTTTCACGGCCAGCCGCTGGCGCTCACCCGTTACGAATACCTGCTGCTCAAGACCCTGATGCAGGCGCCGGGCCGGGTCTACTCCCGCCAGCAGCTGATGGATCTGGTGTGGAGCGGGGCGGAGGAGAGCCTGGATCGCACCGTCGACACCCACATCAAGACTCTGCGGGCCAAGCTGCGGGAGCGGGACCCTGACGCCAACCTGATCCTGACCCACCGCGGGCTCGGCTACAGCCTGGAGCTGGCATGAACAGAGGATGGCCTGACACCGACCGGAGGACGCCATGAGGATCGGGCTGCAACTGCTGTGCGGGCTGGTGCTGATCTTCGCGCTGGCTGCCTGGTTCGTGCTGGAGATCTTCGTCGAGGAGATCAAGCCCGGGGTACGCAGCGCCACCGAAGATACCCTGGTGGACATGGCCCAGATGCTGGCCCCCCTGGCCCTGGACGACATGCAGGAAGGAAAGATGGCGAATGGCCGGCTGGCCAGCGCCTTCGCCCGCCTCAACCAGAGTCCCATCAATGCCCTCATCGATGGCCACCTCAAGCAGCAGGCGGAGTACCGCATCTATGTGACCGACGCAAAAGGCAGGGTGGTCTACGACTCGGACGGGGTGGATCTGGGCA
Source organism: Aeromonas sp. R7-2 (assembly GCF_040908105.1). Taxonomy (NCBI): domain Bacteria; kingdom Pseudomonadati; phylum Pseudomonadota; class Gammaproteobacteria; order Aeromonadales; family Aeromonadaceae; genus Aeromonas; species Aeromonas sp. R7-2. Next base: position 10,025 of record NZ_JBFODC010000029.1, read on the forward strand.
AGGACTACTCGCGCTGGAACGACGTCTACCTGACCCTGCGTGGCGAATATGGCGCCCGCAGCACCCGCAGCGACCCCGACGATCCCGCCAGCTCGGTGATGCACGTGGCCGCCCCGCTGCGGGAAGGGGATGACATCCTCGGCTCCCTCACCGTCGCCAAGCCCAACAGCACCCTGCAGCCCATGATAGAGCGCAGCGAACAGCAGTTGCTGAAAGGGGCGGCCCTGCTGCTGTTCATCTCGCTGCTCATCGGCGCCTTGCTGGTGTGGTGGCTCAACCGCGCCATCGGCAAGCTGGTGCACTATGCGGATGCAATCAGCCAGGGTCAGCCCGCCAGCCTGCCGCGCCTCTACAGCCCCGAACTGGACAGGCTAGGCCACTCCCTGGAAACCATGCGCCGCCAACTGGACGGCAAGGCCTATATCGAGGCCTATGTCCACAGCCTGACCCACGAGCTCAAAAGCCCGCTGGCGGCCATTCGCGGGGCGGGGGAGATCCTGGCCGAGGCGCCGCCGCCGGACATCGCAAAGCGCTTTATCGGCAACATCAATCTGGAGACGGCCCGCATGCAGCAGCTGATCGAGCGCATGCTGCAACTCGCCCGCCTCGAATCAGGGCAGGGGCTGGACAGACAATCCGTTGAGCCGGCCCGGCTGGGCAGACGGGTGCTCGATGCCCGCCAGATCCAGGCCCAGCGCCGCCAGATCGCCCTGCACGCCGAGCTGGGGGAAGGTCAGAAGCAGAAGTGGGATCCCCTGCTGGTGGAGCAGGCCCTTGGCAACCTGCTGGACAACGCCCTCGATTTCGCCCCCGCCGGCAGTACCCTGGTGCTGAGCGGCGCCATGGAGGAGGGGGGTTACTGCTACCGGGTGCGGGATCAGGGGCCAGGCATTCCCGACTTTGCGCTGCCCAGGATTTTCGAGCGTTTCTACTCCCTGCCAAGGCCAGACAAGGGCAAGAGCAGCGGCCTCGGGCTCAGTTTTGCCATGGAGGTGGCACGCCAGCATGGCGGCCATCTTGCTCTTGCCAATCAGCCGGACGGGGGGGTGCTGGCCACACTCTGGCTGCCCGGCAACTGAGGACACTTCACACCAAGCACACAGAGCCGGGCTAAGCTGCACCTCCTCGATGACGACCGTCCCCGTCGATGCGCATTCATATTAATCAAGGAGATAGATATGCCCCGTATGCTGTTGTCCGGTCTGCTTGCCGCTGGCCTCTTCTGTGCACTGCCTGCCAGCGCCGCTTCTGGCTGCATGCTGTTTGCCGATGGCACCGGCAAACCCGTCAGCACCCTGGGGGACTGTGCCGCCCAGTTGACCCCGGCCTCCACCTTCAAGATCCCGCTGGCACTGATGGGCTATGACAGCGGCTTTCTGGTGGATGAACAACTGCCGGCCCTGCCGTTCAAGGCCGGTGATCCTGATTTCCTGCCGGAGTGGAAACAGACCACCACCCCGAGCAGCTGGATGCAATTCTCGGTCATCTGGTACTCGCAGCGCCTCACCGAGTGGCTGGGAGAGGCTCGCTTCCAGCACTACGTGGACAGCTTCGACTACGGCAACCGGGATCTCGAAGGCAACCCGGGCAAGCACGACGGTCTGACCCAGGCCTGGCTCAGCGCCAGCCTCGCCATCAGCCCCCAGGAGCAAGCCCGCTTCCTTGGCAAGATGGTGAGCGGCAAGCTGCCGGTCTCCGCCAAGACCCTGCGCCATACCGCCAACCTGATGCGTCAGCCCGACATCGACGGTTGGCAGATCCACGGCAAGACCGGCATGGGTTACCCCAAGCTGCTGGATGGCAGCCTGGACAGGGAGCAGCAGATCGGCTGGTTCGTCGGCTGGGCCAGCAAACAGGACAAGACGCTCATCTTCGTCCACACCGTTATCCAGAAGCCGGGCAAGCAGTTCGCTTCCCTCAGGGCCAGGGAGGAGGTGTTCGCCGCCCTGCCGGCCCGGTTGAAGACACTCTGATGCCAGCAAAACCGGCGCCTGGCGCCGGTTTTTTTATCCCCCTTCACCACCGCTTCACACTGCCCCATCCTCCCTTCACGCGACCCCGGCACACTCCCGTTCAACAACAAGGAGACGTGTCATGGTCAAACAGATTTTCACCCACAAGATCGCCCTGCTGCTGTTGCTCTGCCTGCTGATGATGATCCCGGTTCACGCCATCATGGAGCTGAATCGGGAGCGCCAGGCCTATCGCAATCAGGCCATTCACAGCATCATGGCCAGCCACAGCGGGCCACAGCGCCTGATGGGGCCCGTACTGGTGCAGCCCTATACCCGGGCCATCACCGTCGAGCAGGATGGCAAACATTTCGTGCGCAAGGAGCAGGTCTATCGCTACCTGCTGCCCCAGAGGCTGGACGTGCGGGCCAGCATGGAGGTGACTCCGCGCAAGCTCGGCATCTATCAGGCCCAGATTTATCACAGTCGGCTCTCCCTCTCCGGCCTGATGCCCACCAGCCTGGCTGACAAAGGGCTGGTGGCCGGCAACCCGAACCTGAGCTTCGACCCGGCGGATCCCGCCCTGGTGCCGGGCAAACCCTATCTCAGCCTGATCCTCTCCGATGCCCGGGGCATCAGCCGCGTACCCGAACTGCAATGGGGGGAGCAACGCATCCCGTTTGCCCCTGGTGCCCAGCTGGGGGACGGGCGAGTGGGGATCCATGCCCCGCTCGACGCCTTGCCAGACGAAGATGGCCGCTTTCACATCGAGCTGGATCTGCAGGGCATGAATGCGCTGGAAGTGGTGCCGCTCGGACAGGACAGCCGGTTTCACCTGAACGGCAACTGGCCCCATCCCAATTTTCTCGGCGACTTTCTGCCCGGTGAACGCACCCTTGCGGATCAAGGGTTCGAGGCAAGCTGGCAGACCAGCTGGTTCGCCACCGACATGGAGAGCCGCTTCAACCGCATGATGAAGGGAGCGGACACCAAACTGCCGTCATTCAGCGTCAGCCTGGTGCAACCGGTGGATCACTATCAGCTGAACGAGCGGGCCGCCAAATATGCCCTGCTGTTCATCGGCCTCACCTTCATCAGCTTCTTCATGTTCGAGCTGCTAAAAGGGCTGCGGGTACACCCCATCCAGTACGCACTGGTGGGCATGGGGCTGGCCATCTTCTATCTGGTGCTGCTGGCGCTGACCGAGCATCTCGGCTTTACCTGGGCCTATCTCATTGCCGCCCTGGCCAGTGTGGCCCTCAACGGCTTCTACCTGAGCCATGTGCTGGGCGGCCCGAAACAGGGCATGGGATTCGCCGCCCTGCTGGGGCTGGTCTACGCCATTCTGTTCGGGCTGCTGCAGGCCGAGGAGACAGCCCTGTTGCTCGGCGCCCTGCTGCTGTTCGCCACCCTGGCGCTGGTCATGGGGCTGACTCGCAAGCTCGACTGGTATCAGGTGATGGAGAGCAGTCCCTCCGCCACCGCATGGGCGGCCCCCCAGCCATCGACCAGTGACACCAGTCATCAGCCATAAGCAAAAAAACCGGCGCCTTCGGGCGCCGGTTTGCATTTCATTGATCGGGCATCACTTCTTCTTGACCGGACGGGGCCAGTTGGGAATGTGGCGCTGGGGCACCCGGGTGATCACCAGCTCGTTTTCCGCCACATCCTTGGTGATGGTGGAACCCGCTCCCAGGGTCGCCCCCTTGCCGATGCGCACCGGCGCCACCAGCTGGGTATCGGAGCCGACAAACACATCGTCCTCGATGATGGTCTGGAACTTGTTCACCCCGTCGTAATTGCAGGTGATGGTGCCGGCACCGATGTTCACCTTGGCGCCGACGTCCGCATCCCCCAGATAGGTCAGATGACCGCACTTCGAGCCAACCCCCAGCCGGGCCTTCTTCATCTCGACGAAGTTGCCGACATGGGCATCCTGCTCCAGCACGGCACCCGGGCGCAGGCGGGTAAAGGGCCCGACCGAGCACTGGTCGGCAATTTGCGCACCTTCGATGACGGAGTAGGGTTTCACCTCGGTGTGGTCGCCGATCACGCAATCCTTCAATACGCTGCCGGCACCGATGCGCACGTGATTGCCCAGCACCACCTTGCCTTCGATGATGATGTTGACGTCGATCACCACCTCCTCCCCGATTTCCAGGGTGCCGCGCAGATCGAAACGGGCCGGATCGATCAGGGTGGCGCCAGCGATCATCAGCTTCTCGGCCTGCATCTGCTGGTAGCTGCGCTCGAGCGCCGCCAGCTGCACCCGGTTGTTGGCCCCTTCCACTTCCATGGTGCTGTCAGGGTGGACGGCGGCGATGGCACAGCCATCCCCATGGGCCATGGCGATGACGTCAGTCAGATAGAACTCGCCCTGGGCATTCTTGTTGTCCAGGCGGGAGAGCCAGCTACGTAGCTGACCACCGTTGGCCACCAGCACGCCGGTGTTCACTTCGCGGATGGCCAGCTGCTCGACGTTGGCATCCTTCTGCTCGACAATGCCGACCACCTGACCATGTTCCCGCACGATGCGGCCATAGCCGGTCGGGTTGTCCAGTACCACGGTCAGCAGCGCCATACCATCGTCGGTCTTGGCGGCCAGCAACCGTTGCAGGGTCTCGGGCTGGATCAGCGGGGTATCGCCGTAGAGCACCAGCACGTCGTCTTCGTCATGCCAGAACGGAATGGCCTGGGCAACGGCATGGCCGGTCCCCAGCTGCTGGGCCTGCAGCACCCAGTTCAGGTCGGATGCCTGGATCCGCTCCTTCAGCAGTTCGGCGCCGTGGCCATAGACCAGGTGCAGCTGTTCGGCACCGATCTGGCGGGCGGTATCGATCACATGGGAGACCATGGGCTTGCTGGCAACGGGGTGCAGCACCTTGGGCAGGGAGGAACGCATGCGGGTGCCTTTGCCCGCAGCCAGGATCACGACGTTGAGAGACATAGCTAGCCTTTGAAACAGGTGGAAATGCTGGGCGGAGTCTATCCAACGGGCAAAAAAAAAGCGACCCGAAGGTCGCTTTTTGCATCACCGTGATTAGCGGTAATTCTTTTTGACGATATCGATAACCCGCAGCTGGGCCATCGCTTTGGCCAGCTCGGCAGACGCCTGAGCATAGTCGATATCACCATGGGAGCTGTTGATCCGCTCTTCGGCACGACGCTTGGCTTCCTGGGCTTTCGCCTCATCCAGATCGTCTGCGCGAATGGCGGTATCGGCCAGCACGGTCACGGCTTCGGGTTGTACTTCCAGCATGCCGCCGGAGATGTACAGCACCTCTTCGCTACCATTTTGCTTGATCAAGCGGACCAGGCCCGGCTTGATGGCAGTCAGCAACGGAGCATGACCGTGGCGGAGACCCAGCTCACCTTCGGAGCCTGATACCTGGGCAGATTGCACGCGACCGGAAAACAGTTTTCCTTCGGCGCTCACCACATCCAGGTGAAAGGAGATCATCTCAGCCATGGGCCCTCCTATCGAGGCTTACAGTTTCTTGGACTTCTCGACGACTTCGTCGATGCCGCCAACCATGTAGAACGCCTGCTCCGGCAGATCGTCATACTCGCCCTTCAGGATGCCCTGGAAGCCACGGATGGTTTCCTTCAGCGGCACGTATTTGCCCGGAGAACCGGTAAACACTTCTGCCACGAAGAACGGCTGGGACAGGAAACGCTCGATCTTACGGGCACGGGCTACGGTCAGTTTGTCTTCTTCTGACAGTTCATCCATACCCAGGATGGCGATGATGTCCTTCAGCTCCTTGTAGCGCTGCAGTACGGTCTGAACGCCACGAGCGGTCTCGTAGTGCTCCTTGCCAACCACCAGCGGATCCAGCTGACGGGAGGTGGAGTCCAGCGGGTCAACGGCCGGGTAGATACCCAGTGCCGCGATCTGACGGGACAGTACGACGGTCGCATCCAGGTGGGCGAAGGTGGTCGCCGGAGACGGGTCGGTCAAGTCATCCGCAGGCACGTAAACGGCCTGTACGGAGGTGATGGAACCGGTCTTGGTGGAGGTGATGCGCTCTTGCAGAACACCCATCTCCTCGGCCAGGGTCGGCTGGTAACCTACTGCGGAGGGCATACGGCCCAGCAGTGCGGATACTTCGGTACCGGCCAGGGTGTAACGGTAGATGTTGTCCACGAAGAACAGCACGTCACGACCTTCGTCACGGAACTTCTCGGCCATGGTCAGGCCGGTCAGCGCCACGCGCAGACGGTTTCCGGGCGGCTCGTTCATCTGACCGTAAACCAGAGATACTTTGTCCAGTACGTTGGACTCCATCATCTCGTGGTAGAAGTCGTTACCCTCACGGGTACGCTCACCTACACCGGCGAACACGGAGTAACCACTGTGCTCGATCGCGATGTTACGGATCAGCTCCATCATGTTGACGGTCTTGCCTACACCGGCGCCGCCGAACAGACCAACCTTACCACCCTTGGCGAACGGACATACCAGGTCGATAACCTTGATGCCGGTCTCCAGCAGCTCGGTGCTGTTGGACTGATCTTCGTAGCTGGGGGCTTCGCGGTGGATGGACCAACGCTCTTCTTCGCCGATCGGACCCTTCTCGTCGATGGGGTCGCCCAGTACGTTCATGATACGGCCCAGGGTCGAGGTACCGACCGGTACCTGGATGGCCTTGCCGCTGTTAACTACTTCCAACCCACGACGCAGACCGTCGGAGGAACCCATGGTGATGCAACGCACGACGCCGCCGCCGATCTGTTGCTGAACTTCCAGTACCAGACCCTGGCCTTGGCCTTCGCTGACAACCTTCAGTGCATCGTACACCTGGGGCACGGCATTCTGCGGGAACTCGATGTCCACCACAGCGCCGATGATTTGGACGATGAAACCGTTACTCATGTCAAATCCTCTAAACCTTTGATAACCCTTGCCTTACACCGCAGCAGCACCGGAAACGATCTCTGTGAGCTCCTGGGTAATACTGGCCTGACGGGCCTTGTTGTATACCAGTTGCAGATCGTTAATCAGGTTGCCGGCGTTGTCAGTCGCGGCTTGCATGGCAACCATTCGGGCTGCCTGTTCACTTGCCAAGTTTTCTACCACACCCTGGTAGACCTGGGATTCGACGTAGCGAATCAGCAGGGTATCCAGCAGTTGCTTGGGATCCGGCTCATAGAGGTAGTCCCAGTGGTGCTTCTTGGCGAGCTTGCTGTCTTCTGTTACGGGCAAAGGCAGCAGTTGATCGACTTTTGGTTGCTGAACCATGGTGTTGACGAACTTGTTGTACACCAGATACAGCCTGTCAATCTCACCGTTGTCGTAAGCCTTCAGCATGACCTTCACTGAACCGATCAGGTCATTGACGCTCGGGTTATCACCCAGTCCGGAGACGTGGGCTTTCACCTTGGCGCCGTGCCGTTCAAAGAAGTTGGAGGCCTTGTTACCGATCAATGCCAGGTCAACCTTGGCACCTTTCGCGCTCCATTGCTTCATATCATTGAGGGCAGCCTTGAACAGGTTGATGTTCAGACCACCACACAGGCCACGGTCGGTGGAGACGACGATGTAACCCACTCGCTTCACCTCACGTTCGATGAGGTAGGGGTGCTTGTATTCCAAGTTCCCCTGAGCGATATGGCCGATCACCTTGCGCATGGTTTCAGCGTACGGACGGCTGGCAGACATGCGTTCCTGCGCACGGCGCATCTTGCTCGCTGCCACCATTTCCATAGCGCTGGTGATCTTCTGAGTGTTCTTCACACTCCCGATCTTGTTACGTATCTCTTTTGCGCCGGCCATCTCTTCTCTCCATCAGGTGGCAGCTTGCGCTGCCACACACGCTTACCAGGTCTGGGTTGCCTTGAAGTCATCCAGCAACGCAGTCAGCTTGCCAACGATCGCGTCGTTGTAGTCGGCCTTGGCATTGATTTCAGCCATCAGCTCGGCATGCTGGGTATTGGCGTAAGAGAGCAGAGCGGCTTCGAAGTCGACGATCTTGCTCAGTTCGACATCGGCGAGATAACCCTTCTCGGCGGCGAACAGCACCAGGGACTGCTGGGCCACGCTCATCGGAGAGTACTGCTTCTGCTTCATCAGCTCGGTGACTTTCTGACCGTGATCCAGCTGCTTGCGAGTGGCATCGTCCAGGTCGGAAGAGAACTGGGCAAATGCCGCCAGTTCACGGTACTGGGCCAGCGCGGTACGGATACCACCGGACAGCTTCTTGACGATCTTGGTCTGAGCAGCACCACCCACACGGGATACGGAGATACCCGGGTCAACCGCCGGACGAATACCGGAGTTGAACAGCTGGGAGGTCAGGAAGATCTGGCCGTCGGTGATGGAGATCACGTTGGTCGGAACGAACGCAGAGACGTCACCGGCCTGGGTTTCGATGATCGGCAGGGCGGTCAGGGAACCGGTCTGGCCTTTCACGGCACCATTGGTGAACTTCTCTACGTACTCGGCGTTGACGCGAGCAGCACGCTCCAGCAGACGGGAGTGCAGATAGAAGACGTCACCCGGGTAAGCTTCACGTCCAGGCGGACGGCGCAGCAGCAGGGAGATCTGGCGATAGGCAACGGCCTGCTTGGACAGGTCATCATAGATGATCAGTGCGTCTTCGCCGCGGTCACGGAAGTACTCGCCCATGGAGCAACCGGCGTAGGGAGCCAGGTACTGCAGAGCAGCCGCTTCGGAGGCAGAAGCCACGACCACGATGGTGTTGGCCAGAGCGCCGTGCTCTTCCAGCTTGCGCACCACGTTGGCGATGGTGGAGGCCTTCTGGCCGATCGCAACGTAGACGCACTTAATGCCGGAATCTTTCTGGTTGATGATGGTGTCGATGGCGATGGCGGTCTTACCAACCTGGCGGTCACCGATGATCAGCTCACGCTGGCCACGACCGATAGGGATCATGGCATCGATGGCTTTCAGACCGGTCTGGACTGGCTGGTCAACAGACTTACGCTCGATAACGCCCGGGGCGATCACTTCGATCGGCGAGAAGCCGTCGTTGTCTACCGGACCCTTACCGTCGATCGGCTGACCCAGGGTGTTGACCACCCGGCCCAACAGACCACGACCGACCGGCACTTCCAGAATGCGGCCGGTACCCTTTACCTTCATCCCTTCGGCCAGATCGGCATAGGGACCCATTACTACGGCACCAACGGAGTCACGCTCCAGGTTCAATGCCAGAGCGAAGCGGTTGCCCGGCAGCTCGATCATCTCACCCTGCATGGCATCGGCCAGACCGTGGATACGAATGATACCGTCGCTTACAGAAACGATGGTACCTTCGTTACGCGCTTCGCTTTTGACATCAAACTGCGCAATGCGCTGCTTGATCAGCTCGGCGATTTCAGTGGAATTCAGTTGCATGCTCTAATACCCCAATCAAGATTGCAGCGCATCGGCCATGCGATCCAGCTTACCGCGGACCGTGCCGTCGATAACGAGATCACCGGCCTTGATGAGCACCCCGGCCATCAAGGACGCATCTGTGCTGCAATTCAGCTTCACTTTGCGCGCGAGACGTTGTTCCAGAGAAGCCTGAATATTGGCTTTCTGCTGGTCGGTCAGTTCGATCGCCGAAATCACGTCAGCCTGAACTTCTTTGTCCAGTTCAGCCTTGAGCGCGACGAATTCGGCAACGACCGCCGGCAGCACACCCAAGCGACCATTCTCGGCCATCACCCGGATCAGGTTCTGACCGTGCTCGTTGAGCTGCTCACCGCAGACACCGACAAACAGCTTTGCCAGTTCTTCGGCAGCAACGGAGCCGTTTACCAGGCTGTGCATGGTCTCGTTTTCTGCCACCTGAGCGGCGAAATCGAGCATCTCCAGCCATTGGTCAACCGCCTTGTGCTCAACGGCAAACTCGAAAGCAGCCTTGGCGTAGGGGCGAGCGATTGTAGTCAGTTCAGACATAGCCCCGTTCCCGTTACAGTTCTGCTACCAGTTTGTCGACGATGTCGCTGTTGGCAGCCTGGTCGATTTGGCGTGCCAGGATCTTCTCTGCACCCGCGATGGCAAGAGCAGCAACCTGCTTGCGCAGTTCTTCTTTGGCACGATGACGTTCAGCTTCGATCTCTGCACGGCCCTGAGCCAGGATTTTCTCCCGCTCAGCTTGGGCTCCGACAGCGGCCTCATCAATGATCTGGGCCTTGCGTTTGTTGGCCTGATCGATGATTTCAGCAGCCTGAAGCTTGGCTTCTTTCAGCTGATCGGTGGCGTTGGCCTTGGCCAGCTCCAGATCTTTCTTGGCACGCTCTGCAGAAGAGAGGCCGTCAGCGATTTCTTTCTGACGGGCTTCGATGGCAGCCATCAGCGGCGGCCATACGTACTTCATGCAAAACACTACGAAGATGAAAAAAGCAACTGCTTGGCCGAGGAGGGTGGCGTTGATATTCACAGCCGATGTCCTCTTTAGTTAGTTAATGGGTTCTGCGTGAGTCGTAATGACTTAGGCAACCGCAAACATCACATACAGACCCAGACCAACGGCGATCATCGGGATCGCATCCACCAGACCCATCACGATGAAGAACTGGGTACGCAGAACAGGGATCAGGTCAGGTTGACGAGCTGCACCTTCCAGGAACTTGCCACCCAGGATACCGATACCGATGGAGGCGCCGATAGCCGCCAGACCCATCATCATTGCAGCAGCGATGTACAGCAGGTCCATGTTCAAGTTTTCCATGAGGATCTCCATTTATTTAGATGTAATTGATTGTATAAAAAGGATTATTTGAGTTGCATCAACCATGGTCTTCCTGCGCCATCGACAGATAGACGATGGTCAGAACCATGAAGATAAACGCCTGCAAAGTGATGATCAGGATGTGGAAGATTGCCCAAGGCACGGACAGGATCCACTGTGACCACCAGGGTAACAAACCCGCAATCAGGATGAAGATCAGTTCGCCAGCATACATGTTGCCGAACAGTCGCAGACCCAATGAAACAGGCTTGGAAATCAACGTGACGGTTTCAAGGATGAAGTTAACCGGGATGGCAGCAGGGTGATTGAAAGGCTGAAGCGTCAGCTCCTTCACGAACCCGCTGATACCCTTGACCTTGATGCTGTAGTACAGGATCAAGAAGAACACGCCCAAAGCCATGGACATGGTGATGTTAACGTCAGCAGAGGGAACCACACGCAGATAGGGAACACCCATCAACTGTGCAGCGTGAGGGATAAAGTCAACGGGGATCAGGTCCATGAAGTTCATCAGGAAGATCCACACGAACACCGTCAGGGCCAAAGGTGCGATGACCTTGTTGCGACCATGAAAGATGTCCTTGACGTTACCATTCACAAACTCGACCAGCATCTCCACAAAGCACTGCAGCTTACCGGGCACACCGCTGGTGGCCTTGACGGCAACCTTGCGGAACAACCAGATAAACAGGGCGCCTAGCACGACGGAAAATATCATGGAATCGATATTCACCGTCCAGAACCCGGACCCTACCTGCAGGTGGGTCAGGTGGTGGGAGATATATCCCTGAGGAGTCAGGACTTCTCCGGTTGCAGACATGAGTTTTCCTAATAGTGGTTGTTAAGCGTGAATGAAACTATCCACTGTACAACGAGGGCGAGGATATAAGTGGCGAAGAACGAGGCGGTGTCGACCTCAATCCCGGCGCCAAACAGCAGGGCGAAAAGTCCTGTTGTAGTAATGAGCTTAATCCCTGCCCCACCATAAAAGTCCCGCAAAACCAGGCCTACGCTCTCTTTCGTCACCTTGCGGCGCAGAACCCAGAGCGTGAACAGGGCTTGAGGAACCCAGTACATCCCCCCTCCGTAGAGAGAGGACTGTCCGGCGAACTCTCCCGCCTGATAAAACCAGACGGTGGCGATCGCCAGGATCAGGACCAGCTGACAAACGAGCATAGCCAAGGCCAGCGTCAAACCTTCCAAGGCTATTTTCTGCTTCACCAACCTACCCCTGAACATTACAGAACTGTAAAAAATCGGGATCCGAAGACCCCAGGTTCACAGCTCGAAAAGCCGGTCAAATTATACCCGTGAAGACGGCTATTGCAACATGGCAAAAATCCTTAATTTTTGCGGCTTTCCGCGCGAAATTAAGGTTATGTTCATATCGAAAGTAATGGATGTTTTATTACTACAAAAAGCGTAAAAATCACGATTCTGACAGGCCAAAATAGCCCAATACCCGGTCCAAATCTGCCAAGTTATCGTAACTTATTACTAACTTGCCGCTATCTTTCTTGCCCGGCTGAAGTTGCACCTGATTGCCAATTTTTTCAGAAATCTGGCGCTCGAGATAACCAAACTGCGGATCGCGGACGGGTTCAACCCTGGTTTTTGCCGGTTCCAGTGCTTTTTGCACCAGCTTCTCGGTATCTCGCACTGTCAGCCCCTTCTGGGCCACCAGTTTGGCCAGCTCTGACTGGGCCTGGCCGCTCAGGGCCAGCAGGGCACGGGCATGCCCCATGTCGAGGTCGCCGTGTTCCACGAAGCGCTTCACGTCCTCGTTGAGCTGGTTGAGACGCAGCAGGTTCGTGACCGTGGTGCGGGACTTGCCCACCGCCTCGGCAACCTGCTGGTGGGTCAGTTCGAACTCCGTCAGCAGGCGCTGGAGGGCGACGGCCTCCTCGATGGCGTTGAGATCTTCACGCTGGATGTTCTCGATGAGTGCGATGGCGACGGCCGCCTCGTCGGCGACATCCTTGACCAGACAGGGCACCACTTCGAGACGGGCCAGCTGGGAGGCGCGCCAGCGGCGTTCACCAGCAATGATTTCGAAACGGTTTTCACCGATGGAGCGAACCACGATGGGCTGGATCACCCCTTGTGCACGGATGGAGTTGGCCAGCTCCTCCAGCGCATCCTGGGACATATCCTTGCGCGGTTGGTATTTGCCGGACTGCAACCACTCCACCGGCAGCTTGCGCAGCTCGCCCTGATTGGTCGGGGCCATGGCCTGTTCGGTGCGCTGGTCGCTCATCACCTGTTTCTGGCGGGCGGCCGTGCTGGTGCTGAGCAGGGCGTCCAGCCCCTTGCCCAGCCCACGTTTCTTCGGCGTCATATGCTCTCTCGATCTGCGGTGAACGGCTGGGACTCCTGTTCCTGGCGGCGCAGGATCTCGCCAGCCAGGGCCAGATAGGCCTTGGCCCCCACCGATGATTTGTCATAGTGCATGGCTGGCGCGCCAAAGCTCGGCGCCTCCGCCAGTCTTACGTTGCGGGGAATGATGGTGCGATAGACCTTGTCCCCGAAATGCTGTTTCAGCTGATCGGACACATCATTGGCCAGCCGGTTGCGATGATCGAACATGGTGCGCAGCACCCCTTCGATCTTCAGCTCTGGATTGACCACGGCTGCCAGCTTGCTGATGGTGTCCACCAGGGCGGTCAGTCCTTCCAGCGCATAGTATTCGCACTGCATGGGCACCAGCACGGAGTCGGCGGCGGCCATGGCGTTCACCGTCAGCATGTTGAGAGAAGGCGGGCAGTCGATGAAGACGTAGTCGTACTTGTCCCTGACCGAGGCCAGGGCGTTGCGCAGGCGGATCTCGCGGGCAAAAAACTCCATCAGGCGGATTTCTGCCGCGGTCACGTCGGCATTGGCGGCAATCAGGTGATAGCCTCCCGAGGTTTCGGGGATGATCACCTCGCCGATGGGGGCATCTTCGATCAGCAGTTCATAGGCGGTGCGTTCGACATCGTACTTGTCGACGCCACTGCCCATGGTGGCATTGCCCTGCGGATCCAGATCGATCACCAGCACCTTGCGCCGGGTAGCGGCCATGGAGGCGGCCAGATTCACACAGGTGGTGGTTTTACCCACTCCACCCTTCTGGTTGGCTATGGCAATGACTTTTCCCACACTGTCCCCTAAATGAATGCGGCGGCCCTATTCGGGCTGGATGGCTTTAAACTCCAGCAGATGGCGTTCGCCTTCCAGTTCCGGCACCACCAGCTTGTGGGTGGCAACCAGACGAATGCTGTCAGGCAACTGTGCCAGCTCCTGCTCGGGGTATTGTCCCTTGAGCGCCAGGAAGCTGCCCTCGGGTGACGGCAGATGATGACACCAGCTCAGCATGTCCTCCAGGGAGGCGAAAGCCCGGCTCAGTACACCATCAAATCCGGTCTCGGGTTGATACTCCTCCACCCGGGATTTGACGGGGGTCACATTGGTCAACCCCAGCTCCAGGATCACCTGGCGGATGAAGTTGATCCGCTTGCCCAGGCTGTCGAGCAGCACGAACTGTTTGTCCGGATTGATGATGGCCAGCGGCAGTCCGGGCAGACCCGGACCCGTTCCCACATCGATGAAGCGTTCACCGTGCAGGTGAGGACTCACCACCAGGCTGTCGAGGATATGCTTGACCAGCATGGCGTCCGGATCTCGCACCGAGGTGAGATTGTAAGCCTTGTTCCACTTGTGCAGCAACTCGACCAACTGCACCAACTGGGTCTTCTGGGTTTCGGTGATAACAATTCCGGCCTGCATGAGCAGGCCGTTCAATCTTTGCAGCATGTTGTCCAACGGGGAATTCCTCAGGCGGTTTTACGCAGCAGGCCGTGTTTCTTCAGGTGCACCAGCAAGATGGAGATGGCGGCAGGGGTGATGCCGGAGATGCGGGACGCCTGACCAATGGTCTCTGGCTTGGCATCGTTGAGCTTGGCGATCACCTCGTTGGAGAGACCGTTCACATCGCGGTAGTTCATATCCAGCGGCAGCAGGGTGTTTTCGTTGCGCAGCTGTTTCTCCACCTCGTCGTGCTGACGCTCGATATAACCGGCGTACTTGATCTGGATCTCCACCTGATCCGCGGCAGCCGCATCGGTCAATGCAGGCCCCACACCCTCGATGGCCATCAGGGCATCGTAGGTCACCTCGGGGCGACGCAGCAGCTCTTCCAGGCTCTGCTCCCGGGTCAGGGGAGTGTTGACCAGGGCGTTGACGGCCTCCAGAGACGGATGCTGCGGGTGGATCCAGGTCGAGCGCATGCGCTGACGTTCCTGCTCCACCTGTTCCACCTTGGCATTGAACAGGCTCCAGCGATGATCATCCACCAGACCCAGCTCGCGGCCGATGGCGGTGAGGCGAAGATCCGCGTTGTCTTCCCGCAGCAGCAGGCGATATTCGGCACGGCTGGTGAACATGCGATAGGGTTCGCGGGTCCCCAGTGTGGAGAGATCGTCCATCATCACGCCCATGTAGGCCTGATCCCGGCGTGGGTGCCAGGCTTCCTTGCCCTGGGCGCGCAAACCCGCGTTCAGACCGGCCATCAGGCCCTGGGCAGCGGCCTCTTCATAGCCGGTGGTGCCGTTGATCTGGCCGGCGAAGAAGAGGTTCTCGATGCACTTGCTCTCCATGTTGGCCTTGAGATCCCGCGGATCGAAGAAATCGTACTCGATGGCGTAGCCAGGGCGAGTGATATGGGCATTCTCGAAGCCACGGATCGACCGGACGATCTGCACCTGTACGTCGAACGGCAGGCTGGTGGAGATCCCGTTCGGGTAGAGTTCGTGGGTGGTCAGGCCTTCCGGTTCGACAAAGATCTGGTGCGCCGTCTTGTCGGCAAAGCGGGTGATCTTGTCCTCGATCGACGGGCAGTAGCGTGGGCCTATCCCCTCGATCACTCCGGCGTACATGGGGCTGCGATCCAGGTTGTTGCGGATCACCTCGTGGGTCTGCTCATTGGTATGGGTCACGTAGCAAGGCATCTGGCGGGGATGCTGGCTGGCGTTGCCGATGAAGGAGAAGACCGGGCGAGGATCATCACCATGTTGCTGCTGCATCACGGAAAAATCGACGGTGCGTGCATCGATGCGTGGTGGCGTGCCGGTTTTGAGGCGATCGATGCGCAGCGGCATTTCACGCAGGCGCTGGGCGAGGGCAATCGAGGGAGGATCCCCGGCGCGACCTCCTTTGTAGTTCTCCATGCCGATGTGGATCAGACCATTGAGGAAGGTGCCAACGGTCAGTACGACCGTCTTGCCGCTGATGCGGATCCCGCTCTGGGTAACGACCCCGGCGACGCGATCCCCGTCCATGACCAGATCGTCGCAGGCCTGCTGGAAGATCTTCAGGTTCGGGTAGTTCTCCAGTGTCTGACGCACCACAGCCTTGTACAGCAGGCGATCCGCCTGGGCACGGGTAGCCCGCACCGCAGGGCCCTTGGAGGAGTTGAGCGTGCGGAACTGGATCCCGCCGAGATCGATGGCCTGCGCCATGATCCCGCCAAGGGCGTCGACTTCCTTGACCAGGTGTCCCTTGCCGATCCCGCCGATCGCCGGATTGCAGGACATATGCCCCAGCGTATCTATGTTGTGGGTGAGCAACAGGGTATTGAGACCCATGCGGGCTGCCGCTGTTGCTGCTTCGGTTCCTGCATGACCGCCACCGACGACGATCACATCAAATTGTTCATGGTATTGCATTGGGGATCACCTTGATCTGCACGCCTGAAGATCTTTGTTTGCCTGGTCTGAAGGGCGGATCATTCTATCTGTTTAGCATCCGGAGGGGAACGTCTACTTCAGGATCAGTATGGATCAGGGATCGGTTAAATAGATCTTAAGGATCTTTAGATCGATCTTTTATTGGATCTTTTATTAGGATCCGCGACTTCTGTTGATAAGGCATTTTTGATCATAAAGATCATTCGGTTAAGGTCGATCGCTGCTTGTGGAAAAGCTTGGATCCAGAGGGGGCGAACGGGGGGATAACATGGGTTTTTATGCACAGATACATGGTCGACAAGATCTAATACATGAATAACTATAGGTTTTGCAGAGCTTAGCACCTAAGTTATACACAATTATCCGAGCTCATGTGGGGAGCTCTCGGGAAAAACTTATCCGGATCCACCTGTTAATAACCTGGTGGATAGGGATCTGGGGATAACCAGGGAGATCGGGGGTCGTGACCGGATCTCCCTGGTCCTGATCAGCCGATCAAGGTCATCCAGTCGTGGATCCAGGTTTCTGCGGCATCTTCGGGGATCTCGTGCTGGGTCACGTCTATTTCCAGGAGATCCCCCAGTCGGCTGGCACCGCACCCGGCCAGCAGCCGATCCAGCGTCTTGCCGCCCTGGCAGAAGGTGTCATAGCTGCGATCCCCCAGGGCGATCACTCCGTACTTGAAGGCGGCGAGATCCGGCTGCTGTTCGGCAAGATCCCGGGCAAAGGGCTGCAGATTGTCGGGTACGTCCCCCGCTCCATGGGTGGAAGTGACCACCAGCACGATGGCTTCTGGCTCGGTCAGGATCCTGGCCAGGCTGGCGGGGTTGTGGATCTCCGCCTGGTGGCCCGCCTGTTCAAGCAGGCCGACCACATGATCTGCGACATATTCGGAGGCCCCCAGCATGGAGCCGACGACGAGGTTGAGTTTGGCCATGGAATGGATCCTGATGTCATCGAAAAAGTGAAGAGGGGGGATCTTACCGCCAAAGCATGTGGATAAATATGGATAAAGCTTGGGGATAAGGATCCTGTCCACTTTTTTGCAGCCAAAACCGGTCTCGTGGCCGTCGTGGCGCCTTCTTTCCGCCTGTTGCGACCTCATCGCACCTTTCGTTGTCAAACGACACTTCAAAACATTAATTAACAATGCAGATGCAAATGATTAGCAATTATTGAATCGATTCGATCACGGCACCTGTAGTAGCATGGCGCTGCTTTATTCGCCTGAGGCGCCGGGCTGACCGGTCCAATTGGGCACCCATAATAAGAAATCAAACATAACTTATTGATATTTGAGACACTTATATGATTGCGCAAAAAAATACCCCGAATGCCGTGATGCGAAAGAGAGGCGCACAGCTGCTGCCGCTCTCCTGTCTGCTGGCGTCCCTGCCCGTGTTGGCGGCGGAACAGGCGGATAAAGAGTTGCCCAAGGCGGGCGAAACCATGGTCGTTACCGGGACCGCCATGAAGGTCGAGGTCCCCATGGCAGAGACCCCCCGTGCCGTCTCCGTGGTCAATCGCGAAGAGCTGGACCAGCACGCCGTACTCAAGCTAGACGAGTCCCTGCGCTATCGCTCCGGCGTCCTGTCCCAGTCCTATGGTTCGGACACGGATGCTGACTGGTTCAAGGTGCGCGGCTTCGATGCGGCTTCTTACCTGGATGGCAACCGCCTGTTCAGCACCGGTTACTATGTCTGGACCCCGGAGCCCTTCGGCCTTGAGAGCGTGGAAGTGCTCAAAGGCCCGGCCTCCATTCTGTATGGCGAAGCCCCTCCCGGAGGCGTCATCAACGCCATCAGCAAGCGTCCGACCGCGACCCCGCAGGGACTGGTGAACCTGCAACTGGGCAACCGGGATCTGCGCCAGGTCGGGGTGGATGTCTCCGACACCCTTACCGACAACAGCCGTTATCGTCTGGTGGCCCTCTACAACGAGCGGGACGGCGTGCTGGATGGCACCTACAACGAGCGCGCCTATCTGGCGCCGAGCGTGACCCTGGATATTTCGGATCGCACCACGCTGACGCTGCTTTCCAGCTTCAAGCACGATGAAGGGGTGCCGACCAACGGCTTCTTCCCGGTTTACGGCACCCTGAATACCTCCGGCGGCCAGATCGATCCCTCCACCAACCTGAGCCAGCCGGATTACGATCGCAATCGCAATACCCAGATCTCCGCCGGGTACGAGCTGGCCCACCAGCTCAACCAGACCTGGGAGTTCAAGCAGAACGTTCGCTTCAACTACAACGATCTGCTGCTGCGCCAGACCTATATCTTCCCGACCTATGAAGGCACCACCGCCTACCGCGGCCTGGTCTACCGGGATGGGGATACCAAGAGCGCTACCATGGACAACCAGATGGTGGGCTACTGGAACACCGACAGCACGGAGCAGACCCTGCTGCTGGGGGTGGATCTGCAGCGCCATGTCAATGAAGGCCAGGAAGCCGACAACTATGGCATGGGCGCCATCAACACCATGAACCCGGATTACAGCGGTTTCCCCGGTTTTGATGAATCCACCGCGACCCACCAGAAGAGCACCAAGGGCCAGAGCGGCCTCTATGCCCAGCACCAGATCCGCTGGGATGATCGCTGGCTGCTGACCGCGGGCGGTCGTTTCGATTACGTGGAAACCCACAACATCAGCGAAGCCAAGAGCAAGAACGAGAAACAGTACGACGACAACCTCTCTCTCTCCGGCAGCCTGATGTACCTGGCCGACAACGGTCTCTCCCCTTACTTCGCCTATGCGGAATCCTTCGAAGTGCTGCCGGGGATAGACCCCAACACCGGCAATTCCTACAAGCCGCTGGAAGGCAAGCTCTACGAGACCGGGATCAAGTACGCACCCAGCTTCCTCGATGGCTACATCAACCTGGCGCTGTTCGATCTGGAGCAGACCAACTCCCTGGTCTCTACCGGCTCCGGCCAGCAGACCCAGGCCGGTGAAGTGACCTCCCAGGGGGTCGAGCTGGAAGGGAGCGTGCAGGCCACCGAGGCGTTGCGCCTGACCGCTGCCTATACCTATACCGATGCCAAGACCAACGACACCGGCAACGGCGATCGTCGTGCGAGCCTGATCCCGCGCCACCAGGCCTCCTTCTGGGGCAACTATAAGGTGCAGCAGGGCCCGGTATCCGGTCTTGAGCTGGGTTCCGGCGTGCGCTATGTGGGTTCCAGCGTCGGCATCGGCGCGGTGAATGCGGACTACACCCCCATCTATGGTTCCGCCAAGGTACCGGCACACACTGTATGGGATGCGATGATCGGGTATGACTTTGCCAAGAACTGGCGTGCCCAGATCAACGTCAACAACCTGCTGAACGACACCTATGTGGCGAGCTGCGACTACTACTGCTACTACGGCGAGCCGCGCAGCATAGTCGGCACCGTCAACTACCGCTGGTAAGCGACAGGCCGGGCGGGGGCGAAGGCTCCCGCCCTCCTTCCATTCATCTACAGGCCTGTCATGGAACTCTTGTCACTGGTTTATCGCCAATACCGTTGGCCCTTCATCGCCATTACCCTGCTCAGCCTGCTGAGTGCTGTCAGCGGGATAGGCGTCATTGCCTTCATCAATCAATCACTTATCGAATCAGTCGGGGATCCGCTGCCGATCCTGGGTCAGCTTGTCGGCCTGGTCTTGCTGCTGCTGGTGATCACGCTCGGATCCCAACTGGCCCTGACCACCCTGGGTCACCATTTCGTCTACCGGTTGCGTGGCCGCCTGCTCAAGCAACTGCTGGATACCGACGTCGCCCGTCTGCGTCAAATAGGGCAGGGGCCGCTCCTGGCCTCCCTTTCCAGCGACATCGGTCAGATCACCATCGCCTTCGTGCGCTTGCCGGAACTGGTACAGGGTCTGGTGCTCACCCTGGGCTCCATCATCTACCTTGGCCTGCTCTCTCCCGCCTTGCTCGGTGTTACCGCCCTCTGGGTCACCGTGACCATGGTGGTGGGCTGGCTGCTGGTGAACCGGGTCTATCGCCACCTGGCGCACATGCGCCAGGCCGAAGACAGGCTCTACCAGAACTACCAGTCCATCATCGCCGGGTGCAAGGAGCTGGCGCTCAACCGCGAGCGTGCCCACTTCGTCTACCACCAGCTCTATGAGCAGAATGCCCGGGACTACCGGGAGCAGATCATCCGCGCCGATACCTACCACCTGAGCGCGGTGAACTGGTCGAACATCATGATGCTGGGTGCCATCGGCCTGGTCTTCTTCCTGGCCAACGGGCTGGGCTGGGCCAACACCAATGTGGCCGCCACCTTCGCCCTGACCCTGCTGTTCCTGCGCACTCCCTTGCTACAAGGGATCGGAGCCTTGCCGACCCTGATCGCCGCCCAGGTGGCATTCGACAAGATAGCTGCCCTCAATCTGGCGGAGCCGGACGAGGCGTTCCCGTTGCCGCCTGCGCCTCGCCCCTGGCAGCGCATCGAGCTGGAGCAGGTGAGCTTTCACTACCAGGGGGAGGGCGGTTTCTCCGTGGGCCCCATCAATCTGGTGATCGAGCGGGGGGAGCAGATATTCCTCATCGGTGGCAATGGCTCCGGCAAGTCGACCCTGGCCATGCTGCTGACCGGGCTCTATCAACCGGTCTCTGGCCGGATCCTGCTGGATGGGGAGCCGGTCACCGATCGCAACGGCTATCTGGGGCTCTTCTCCGCCATCTTCACCGACTACCACCTGTTCCAGCATTTGCTGGGGCCCGAGCCGAAAGAGGCGCTGGTCGCCGAGTGGCTTGAGCGGTTGCAGATGGGCAGCAAGCTTACCATCAAGGATGGCTTCATCGCCGATATCGACCTCTCCCAGGGCCAGCGCAAGCGGGTCGCCCTGCTGCTGGCCCTTGCAGAGCAGCGGGAGGTGATGCTGTTCGACGAGTGGGCCGCGGATCAGGATCCCCAGTTCCGCCGCATCTTCTATCAGGTGCTGTTGCCGCGCCTCAAGGAGATGGGCAAGACGGTGATCGCCATCAGCCACGACGATCACTACTTCTCTCTGGCCGATCGCCTGCTGGAGATGCGCCAGGGCCGTCTCACCGAACTGACCGGCGAGCAGCGCGAGCAGGTGAGCCGGGATGCGGTCGCCCATCTGGATGGCAAGGTGCCGGCCTGATGCTGGCACCGATGAGACTGGCAGCAAGCCAGCACAGGAATTGCTTATGTTCGAGATGAAATCCGCCAGCTTCGCGGTCAATGACCGCACGCTGCTGCACCCCACCAGCCTTCGCTTCGAGCAAGGTCGGGTCTATGGCCTCATCGGCCACAACGGGTCGGGCAAATCGACCCTGATCAAGCTGCTGGCGCGCCAGCAACCCCACAGCGGCGGGGAGATCCTGTTCGATGACCAGCCGTTGTCTGCCTGGGGCCACCGGGAGTTTGCCCGTCAGGTGGCCTATCTGCCCCAGCACCTGCCGAGTGCCGAAAACCTGCTCGGCCGCGAACTGGTGGAGATGGGGCGCTACCCCTGGCGCGGACTGCTGGGCCGGATGGGAGCGGAAGATCACCGTCAGGTGGAGCGTGCCATCGCCCTGACCCACACCGAACGCTTTGCCGATCGGCTGGTGGATACCCTCTCCGGCGGTGAGCGGGGGCGAGTCTGGCTCGCCATGCTGCTGGCTCAGGAGAGCCGTTTCATCCTGCTGGACGAGCCGCTGGCCGCCCTGGACGTGGCCCATCAGGTGGAGGTGCTCACGCTCGTCAAGCAGCTCAGCCGCCAGCTCAACCTCGGGGTCATCATCGTCATTCACGACATCAACATGGCCTCCCGTTTCTGCGATCGGCTGGTGGCGCTGCACTCCGGCCGTCTGCTGACCCACGGCGAGCCCGAACAGATCATGACAGGGGAGACCCTGAACGCCATCTATGGCATCCCCATGGAGGTCATTCGCCATCCGGCCCATGACCACGCCATCGCCATCGTCTGACCGGGGACCGCTCTTGAACCGTTTATTGAAGATGGCGCCCTGTCTGCTCAGTCTGCTGCTGCCCCTGGCAGGGGAGGCCGGGCAGCTTGTCACCGCCACCGACGCCACCAGCGCCACGCCTCGCATCGCCACAGTGGACTGGACCATAGCCGAGACCCTGCTGGCTCTGGGGGTCACCCCGATGGCGGTGGGGGATGTGGCCCCCTATCGCGCCTGGGTCGGTGAACCCCAGCTTCCTGCCGGGGTGATCGATATCGGGCTGCGTGCCCAGCCCAACCGGGAACTGTTGGCGGAGCTCAAACCGGATCTTATTCTCATCTCGCCGCTGGCGGCCCCCCTGGCGCCGACTCTCTCCCGCATCGCGCCGGTGCACTCCATCGCCCTGTATGAACCGGGCACCGATCTGTGGCAGCGACTGCGGGAAGCGACCCTGACCATAGCTGCCCTGGTCAACAAAGAGGCGGAGGCCGAACGCCAGCTCGCCGCACTGGAGCAGGATCTGGCACAGATGCAGGCGGCGCAGCCCGCCGATCTGCCCCCCTTGCTGGTGGTGCAGTTCATCGATGAGCGCCATGTGCGGGTGTTTGGCCGTGGCAGCCTGTTCGAGGCAGTGATGCAGCGCCTCGGCCTTCGCAACGCCTGGCAGGGAGAGACCAATGCCTGGGGATTCTCGGTCGCGAGCCTGGAGCAGTTTCTCGGGATGCCGGATGCCAGGCTGGTGGTGGTGGACCCCGTGCCCGTAGGAGTTGGTGAAAAACTTCAGGAGCCTGGATTGTGGCAGCATCTCCCGCTGGTACAGAACAATCCAGTGATCCATCTGCCTGCGACATGGAGTTTTGGTGGCATATTGGCGGCCCGCCGCTTCGCCACCCTGCTGGACGGTGCCTTGCGGGAGCAGGCTGTCCACAGAGCAACCGGGGGATCAAATCAATGAGCTCTTCTCTTTCTTCGCCCCTGCTGCGCCCGGGTCTCTGCCTGTTGGTGCTGACACTGGGGCTGGCTTGCGCCGAGCTGTCGCGTCAACTGCCGGGGGCGCTCTGGTGGCAGGCCCTGTTCTCCCCCGAGCTGGACGATGCTCGCCAGGCGGTGGTCCATTTCAGCTGGCTGCCGCGCCTTGCCATCTGTCTGCTGGCCGGTGCCGCCCTCGGGCTCGCCGGTACCCTGATGCAGCAGGTGCTGCGCAATCCCCTGGCCTCGCCCACCACCCTGGGGGTGGCCTCCGGCGCCCAGCTGGCGCTGATGATGGTGACCCTGCTCGCCCCCTCCTGGCTGCTGATCGGGCGGGAGTGGATCGCCATGGCCGGGGGAAGCCTGGCCATGGGGCTGGTCTTCGCCCTGGCTTGGCGCCGTCAGCTCAATCCCGTGGTCATCGTCTTTGCAGGGCTGGTGATCAACCTCTATCTGGCCGCCATCAGCATGGGATTGCTGCTGTTCTTCCAGGAGGAGCTCAAAGGGTTGCTGGTGTGGGGGAGCGGATCTCTGGCCCAGAACAGCTGGAGCGGCGTCGGCTATCTGCTGCCACGGTTGCTGCTGGCCGCGATGCTGGCGGTGGTGCTGGTGCGCCCGCTGGCAGTGCTGGAGCTGGACGATGCCAGCGCTCGCAGCCTGGGGGTATCCCTCAAACATTTGCGCTTGGCTGGTTTGGGTCTCGCCGTGTTCGTCACCGCCTGCGTGGTGAGCGTGGTGGGGCTGATCGGTTTTATCGGGCTGGCGGCGCCCGCCATGGTGCGGCTGCTGGGGGTCAGAAAACTGGCCCAGCGGCTGCTGTGGGCACCCATCCTCGGCGCCCTGTTGCTGGCGGCCACCGATCTGCTGCTGCAGACCCTGAGCTGGTTCTGGCCTGTGCTGATCCCGACCGGCGCCATGACGGCCCTGTTGGGGGCGCCGCTGCTGCTCTGGCTGATCCCGCGTCTTGGTATCAAGCAGAGTGCGCCTAAGGCAAACTCCTCCCTGCAGTTGGCCCGCCATCCGGCGCCGACCCGCCTTGTCGGCCTGATGGTGTTGGGGCTGGCTGCGGCGGTGATCGCCTCCCTGTTGTTTGGGCAGGGGATGGGCGGCTGGGGTTGGCCGAGCTGGCTGCGGTGGCAGGCCCAACTGGAGTGGCGCTTGCCGCGTACGCTGGCAGCGGGTGCCGCAGGCGTGTTGCTGGCGCTGGCTGGCACCCTGTTGCAGCGAGTCAGCAACAACCCCATGGCGAGCCCCGAGCTGCTGGGGGTGAGCGGTGGCACCTTCATGGGGGTGATTGCGGCGGCCCTGTTGCTGCCCGCCTTGCCGCTGCCCATGATGCTGCTGGGGGGGCTGGTGGGCGCCTTCGCCTGCCTGTTGTTGCTGGTACTTATCAACCGGCGCAACGGCTTCCAGCCGGAGCGGATACTGCTGTCTGGCATCGCCATCACGGCGCTGTTCGAGCCGTTGCAGGCCATCGCCCTGGCCAACGGCGACCTGCGGGTGCAGCAACTGCTCTCCTGGATGTCCGGCTCCACCTATTACGTCACCCAGCCGGTGGCCCTTGCCCTGGTGGTGTTGGCGCTGCTGATGCTGGCAGCTTGCCTGCTGGTGAGCCGCTGGCTCGATCTCATGCCCATGGGGCCTGCGGTAGCGACGGCTCTGGGGATCCATCTCGGCCGTGCCCAGCTCACCATCCTGCTGCTGGTGGCCGTGCTCACCGCCAGTGCCACCATGGTGATAGGCCCGCTCTCCTTTGCCGGTCTGCTGGCGCCGCACCTGGCCAGATTGATGGGGCTGGTGAGGGCGCGCTGGCACCTGCGCGGCGCCGCAGGCTGTGGTGCTTTGCTGATGGTGTCGGCGGACTGGATCGGCCAGCAGATCCTTTTTCCCCAGGAGGTGCCCGTCGGTCTGGTCTCCACCCTGTTAGGGGGCGCTTACTTCATGTGGTGCCTGCGCCGCCTCTAGGTTGGTGGATGAAAAGCGCACAAAAAAGCCCGGGATGAACCCGGGCTTTTCATTGCCTGCTCTGCGGATTTACTTGCCGATGCAGAATGTAAATAATTTATTATCTTCAATATGTTAGTGACTTTTCGGGGGCCACTTGGGGTAAAAGTAACTAAAACAGCATATTGAGAGGCCGCTCACGGGTTTCTGTCATCGTGCAGCGTTCCCACATAGTCCATTCTCGATCGTGCAGCCTTCCCATATGAATCAACGCGATGCCACCACACGCAGTCAAAGCCGCCTTTTAGGTGAGTTTTGAACATATTTTGAACCGACTATAGCATCGTCCGGTGCCTGGAAAGCCGCTTTACTCTTCGAACCGTGCAAGTTTCCCATAGGTAGTTTGGCTAACCGTGCAGTCATCCCACATACCGCCAATTTAATCCCAACCCTTTATCAGCCTGGCTGAGCGGGCTTTTAGGCCCTCTAGAATGGTGCTGCTGATGGTATCGGGGAAGTCTGCTGGCAATTGCTGGGTAACGCGCTCAATAACATCATCAACGGAGTTGGCCAGTTCTGTCAGGATCTCTTCCATAGCAGAACGCTCAAATCCCACAGTTTTTGCCGTTTGGAAGAAATGACGCGGGAATATCTGCTCAATGGAGTACTTCTTTCCCTTGCTGCTTGCTAGGCCCATAGCGAGCTTGGCGTCCCTTCGGTTGAGGCCTCGGCCGCCAAACACTGGATAGACAGATAGGATGTCGTAAAAAGGGGTCAGGCGAAAACGCCCTTCCGGTTCAATAAAGACCGAGAAGTTCTTTGCATGGCCATCGGTGGCTGCCAGCAGCCAGAACAGGACCTGAGATTTCATGAACAGGTAGCGATCCTGTTCTGGTGTCGCAGAGCCCAGCAAGGTTTCCATGATGTCAGTGATCCCTGGTCCTCCATGGCTCTCGTATTTCCGTGCTGACGGAACATTCAATACCTGACAGAAATCTTCTTGGGGAAGGCGCATTATCCAACTGCGATCGGCAGCGTAACGTCTGTCGAAGCGTTCAACAGCCAGTGCTTTGACCTGGCCAACCTGCATCATGAAGCAGTGAGGTACGGGTAGACCAAACTCCTTGGCAATCAGAGTGCAGAGATATTCGTTTTCTACGCTCTGGGAGAGGTCTATCGAGTAGGAGTGGCTTTCAATCTTGCCGATAGGGAGTTTGATAATGTGGGTTGTCGGCGTTGCGTTGAGTGGCAGGTACCAAAGGCCATCGAGATAGAGCAGCGCAGTCTTTTCTTGCACCCCGGCGATAGAGATCCGAAACTCCTCTTGTTCCCTGACCATCCCCAAAGGGATTCCTGATTTGTAGCTGGTCAGGATCTGCTTGAGCTCGTCATCGGAAAGGGCCTTGTAGTCGATTCGCCTGACATCTGGAACATCGTGTCCTTCGGTAACCAGCTGTAATGCCCCTACGCTATCCTGGCCAATGCAACTGAGCAGATCGAAGGGCTGAGTTGATGCCGCTTGATAGCGTGCTACAACCCTGTTCCTCACCTCCGTATTATCTGGCAGCAGGTTGTCGAAGAAGTTATAGGCTTCATCGCCCCGGTAGGCCTGATGGCGCAATGGCATGGAGAGTGAGATCGGACGGCTGCCCGGTTGTGCTAGCCATGACTCATGGTACTGAAACTGATGGGCACCGCTGGTAGTTTTGGTGAATGTGCCTACCCGATAGCCGTTCATGTAGACAGCCAGATTGGCCATTACCACTCCTCCTTCCAGCCCGATGCCGGACTCTCGGATGACTCATTGCGGGGTTTGATATCCACTGACAATTCGAGTGCTGCGAGGATCTTGAACAGGGTTTCCAGCTTGGTGGACTCAGGATTGAGCTCGAAGCTGGAGACTGTGTCTTGCCTAATCCCCACTTTCTCGGCCACTTTGCCTTGAGAGAGCTTTTGAGAAAGCCTGGCATCCTTGATACAGGCGCTCAGCTGCTTGGCGCTGGTTACTTTCATGATTCGACAACCTGGTAGCGTGCCTTCTTCCAATTTACACGCTATGGCAGGTATATCAATATTTACCTGTTATAGGAGGTAAATGTAACTTACACGCTGTAGGCGGTATCTAACATTTATCCCCTATAGCGGGTAAGAGAACAGCAAACGGGGGGAGATGATGTCGAAGTTTCAATCAATATGGGCAGCCAACCAGTCGAGACCTTGCTCTGCAAACATAAACAGTTGGTCGCTATAGCCAGGAGTAATCACACTGAGAATTATCTCGGGGGTCAATATTCAGATAGTCGTGCACCAGCGTATTGCGAAGGCCAATGAGCTTGCTCCAACAGATCAGAGTGTCGGGGCATAGCTCACCACGTAGGACAAGGAACTCGAATGCCTGATAGGCATCCTGTGGGGTATGGCCTGCCAGCGTTTTGGCCCAGTGTTTTGCCACGCCAATACTCGCTTCGATAGAAACCTGCAGGATTCGCTCGGCGGCGCGGTACTCCAGATTGGAAAGGGTGCGCAGCGCCAGAATTGCCCGGATTTCTGACAGCTCGGCCTGGTAGCGCGACAAGCTGGTGCGCAAAGCGCCGATTGAATCGCCCCCAGTTCCCTAGACACCTCACAGCCTTAAAATGAGGCAACTATTGGAGGTGTTATGACCCGTCAGCGTTATCCAGAAACATTCAAAATCGAAGCCGTTAAACAAATCACCGAGCGCGGGCGGCCGGTGGCTGACGTTGCACGTGCCATCGGGGTATCCAGCCACAGCCTGTATGCATGGCTCAAGCAGTACGGTAAGCCTGCTGACCAGCAGATAGAAGAGTCTGCCTTGCAAGCCGAGATCCGCCGCCTGAAAACTGAACTGCGCCAGGTCACCGAGGAGCGCAATATTCTAAAGGAGGCCGCCGCGTACTTTGCCAGCGAGTCAAGGAAAGGTACGCGTTCATAACCTCCCGACTCGACCGGTACAGTGTCGTTACCCTGTGCCAGACCCTGGGGGTTCACCGAAGTGGCTTCTACGCGTGGTTGAAACAGCCCACATCGCCACGACAGCAGGAGGACGAACGACTGACCGGATTGGTCAAGCAATCCTGGCTGGAAAGTGGTGCTGTCTACGGTTATCGCAAGATCCATCGCGACTTTCGTGGCGCAGGGGAAGCCTGCGGCAAGCACCGTGTGGCCAAATTAATGAAGCGGGAGGGACTGCGTTCGCAAACGGGCTATCAACGCCGCAAGGGGCATTATGGAGGCAAGAGCACGCAAGCTGCCCCAAACACGCTGGCACGTCAGTTTAAGGTGCCAGCCCCCAACATCACCTGGGTGACTGACATTACCTACATTCGCACTCAAGAAGGGTGGCTGTACCTGGCGGTGGTGCTCGACCTGTTCTCTCGCCAGATCGTCGGCTGGGCGATGAAGTCACGCATGACGGCAGACTTGGCGGTTGATGCGTTATTGATGGCCGTCTGGCGGCGCAAACCCAAGCAGCCGGTACTGGTGCATTCGGATCAGGGCAGCCAGTTTACCGGTGGTGAATGGCAAGACTTTCTGAAGGCCCACAACCTGAGTTGCAGCATGAGCCGACGGGGTAACTGTCACGACAACGCGGTCGCCGAGAGCTTCTTTCAGTTGCTCAAACGGGAGCGGATCAAGCGCAGGATTTACGCGACAAGAGACGAAGCCCGCAGCGATGTGTTTGATTATATCGAGATGTTTTACAACCCAATCAGGCGTCATGGTTCCAATGATGGGCTGTCGCCGGTAGAGTTTGAAAGGCAGTTTATTTTTCAGCAACAAAGTGTCTAGAAAACCAGGGGCGCTTCA
>NZ_JBFODC010000003.1:0-158062 GCF_040908105.1 Aeromonas sp. R7-2
CCGTCATCGACGGGCCGCCCCTCTGTCATTTATCCCTTCGACTTGAAGTTGGCCGCCTCGATGCCGTGCCGATTCAGCAGCTTGTAGAAGTCGGTGCGGTTTCTCCCCGCCATGTTGGCCGCCAGGGTCACATTGCCTTCCGTGGTGCGCAGCAGCCGGATCAGGTACTCCTTTTCAAACTCGGCCCGCGCCTCGTTGAACGAGGGAATGCCGCCACCGCCGCCACTCAGGGCCGACTCCACCATGGCCGCGCCGATCACCGGGCTGCAGCAGAGGCTCGCGAGCTGCTCCACCACCCCGCAGAGCTGGCGCACGTTGCCCGGCCAGGCCGCGGCGGCCAGCAGGGCCAGCGCCTCAGGCGAGAAGCCGAGGGCGGCGCAATCGGGGTGACGGTTGCGGTAATCGTCCAGCGCCTGACGGGCCAGCAGGGGGATGTCCTCGCTGCGGGCGCTCAGAGGCGGCAGAGTGATGTTGGCCACGTTGAGGCGGTAGAAGAGATCCTCGCGAAAACGCCCCTCTTCCATGGCGGTCACCAGATCCTGATGGCTGGAGCTGATGACCCGCACCTCGGGGGTGCCCTGACCATACTCCGCCAGCACCTGGAGCAACTTGGCCTGGAGTGACTCCGACAGATCCCCTATCTCGTCGAGGAAGAGGGTGCCGCCTTTGGCCTCGGCAAACAGGCCGGACTGGCCATCCTCGCCAAACAGCTGCAAGTCCAGCGTGGGCCAGGGCAGAGCCGCGCAGTTGATGGTATGCAGCGGCTTGTCGCGGCGGTGGCTGGCCTGGTGCAGCACCTGGGTCATCACCCCCTTGCCGACGCCGGAGGGACCCAGGATCAGCACGGGCACGTCCATGGTGGCGATGCTGCTCGCCTGGATCAGCAATTGCTCCATCTGCGGGTTACGGGTCTGGATGAGGGACTGCCACTCCTGCTGCTGCTTCGGACGGGTCAGGCTGAGAGCATGCTCTATGGTGACCAGCAGCTCGTCCTTGTCGATGGGCTTGGTGAGGAAGCTGAACACCCCGGAGCGGGTCGCCTGGATGGCGTCGGGAATGGTGCCGTGGGCGGTCATGATGATCACCGGCATGCCGAGCCACTGGGACTGGATCCGCTCGAACAGCGCCAGCCCGTCCATGCCCCCCATGCGCAGATCGCTCAGCACCAGGTCGGCCCGCTGTTGGCGCAGCCTGTCCAGCGCTCCTTCGGCGCTGTCGGCGGTATCCACCTCGTAACCCTGGCTGCGCAGGCGCATGCTCATCAGCTTGAGCAGGCTGGCATCATCGTCCACCAGCAGAATACGGCTCATGCTCTCACCCCCTCTTGGCGAAAAACGCGATCATTGCGGCGCGGTCCGGAGCTGTCATGGCTGACCTCCCCCATTGAGCTTACGCTGGTTGAGCTGCTCGTCGATGGCGGAGAGCTGCTCTATCTGCTGGCGCAGACGCTTCACCTCCTGACTCTGATCGTCGCGGCGGCTGTCTCGCACCAGCAGCTCCTCCCCGAGGGCGATCCAGCTGCGCAGGAAGGCCTGGGCATCGAGACCGAGCTCCGGCAACAGAGCCTTCAGCTGATCCAGCCCGGCCCGGCGGCTGGCCACCGATTCGGACGGGTGGGTGTTGACCATGGCCAGGCTGACCCGGCTCTCGAGGTCGGTGGCGCCGGCCAGTCGCTGGCGCTCCTGCATCCGCTGCTGGGGATGGCTGGCCAGCAGCCAGTCCGAGTATTGCAGGCGCACCTGCATCTCCTTGTTGGCAAACTCCATCCGCCTGGCGATCGCCTCCTGGGAAGGCTCGGTGAGGCTGGTAGAAGGCAGCAGGGAACAGCCAGCGAGCAGGCCTATCATCAATACGGGAATCACAAATCGTTTCATCTTGAATGTCACTTCAGATCCTGGTGGGGAACAGGCACCTGCCCGCTCCTCTCAATATTCGGTGTCAAGGCGCCACCCGCACCTGCGGGGTCGCCGCCACGCCCGTCAGCTCGGGCGCACGTTCAAATCCAGCCGGAAACAGACATCCGCCTGGGCATCCTCGATCAGCCTGAGCTCGCCGCCCAGACTCATGGCAGACTCACGGGCAATGGAGAGGCCCATGCCGGAGCCTTTCAGCAATCCCTGGCGCACTATGCTGCCCTGTTCAAAGGGCTCGAAGATGCGCTCCCGCTCGTCTGGCGGGATGACAGGCCCTTCGTTGGCCACCTCCAGCCAGCCGCCGCCCGCTCCCGCCCCGGCGCGGATCCAGATCTGTCCGCCCCTGGCGCCATAGCTGACCGCGTTGGAAAAGAGATTGTCGAGGATGAGTCGCAGGCGGTAGGGCTCTGCCCGCAGGCTGATGGGCTCGGGCGGCAAGTGTACACTGATTTGCTTGGATTCCAGCGCGAGCCGGTACTCTTCGGACAAGTCTGACAACAAGGGCGCCAGGGGCACCTCGGACAGGGTGAACACCTCCTGCTGGCTGAGGCGATTGAAGTCGAGCAGCCGCTCGATCAGGGTCTGCAGACGGCGGCTGTTCTCCTCCAGCATCTGGCAGATCTCCTGCTGATCCCCGTTGAGGGGCCCCACCAGCTGCTCCGAGAGCAGATCAGCCCCCTCCCGCAGCACGGCAAGGGGGGTTTTCAGCTCGTGGGATACGTGGCGCAGGAACTGGTATTTCTGCTGTTCCAGCTCCTTGAGCTTGTCGTGCAGCCAGCTGATCCGCTCCCCCAGCAGCACCAGTTCGGCCGGGCCATCCACCGGGCGCTGATCCGGCTCGACGCCTGCGCCCAGACTCAGGATCCGCGACTCAATCTGACGTACCGGGTGGATGATGAGGTAGGTAAAGAGCAACACCAGCAGCAGGCTGAGCCCGACCACGAAGCCGCTGACCCACCAGATCTGCTGTTTCAGCTCCACGATGGCGCCCCGCATGCGGGTCACGTGATCATCCACCTGGCTGCGGGTGACCACTTCCAGTTGCTGGTTCAGTTCGTTGAAGTCGGTGAAACGGGGGCTGGTCGCCTCCTGCCTGGCCTTGCGCAGATCCTGCAGGCCGTCGAGCCAGACCAGCGTCGCCTCGAGATCTCCGTAGACCTCGGCATCCGGAATGGAGTCCTGATGGGTCGCGAGCAGTTCCCGGTAGCGCACCAGCTGCTGCCGATAGCTGGCCAGGATGCGATCATCACCCAGGACCGCATAGCGGCGCAGGGTGCGCTCCAGATCGATGGCCTGGGTGGAGAGCAGCGTCGCCCGGCGAGTGTCCCGCACCGCACGTTCCATCTCGTCGCTGGTGAGCTGGCCCAGGTGGGAGAGAGCCTGACTGTCGTGCCAGATCATGCCCCCCAGGGGCATCAGCACCAGCACGAAGCCCATCAGTACTACCTGGAGCAGGGAGCGGGGCCGAACCTTGGTCATCTTCTGCGGTCTCGATTCGTCATGGGGGAGCCAGCATATCCGCACTGCCCCAAAAAGCAAAACCGGCCATAAAGCCGGTTTGATTGCTCACCGAGGCCGGATTCACGCCAGGCCGACGGACGCCACACAGATGACAATGATCATGGCAAGGGCCCCTGACGCGGCCAACAGTGCCCATTTCATTTCTACGCTCATGCAAACCTCCTTTCTGCCAATCAGCGTTGGATCACAACAGATAACGACATGTTAATTCATAGTGAATCCCATAACCGTGAGCTGCGTATATATTTCAGACGAGCCCAACCCAAGGAATGGAAAGCATGTTTTACCTCTGTAGCATTGGATCCAATCTCGACCCCGCCCTGCACGTCAGTCAGGTCGTCGCCGAATTGCTGGCCCGCTTTGGTCGCCTTCACCTGAGTTCCGTCATCCAGACCAAACCCGTGGGCATGCATTCGCGCCACGACTTCCTCAACTGCCTGTTCGTCGTCCAGAGCGACCTCTCCCCCGTCCAGCTCAAGGCCGAGTTTGTCACCATGGAGCTGACCCATGGCCGGGATCGCAGCAACCCCCTGTGCAAGGTGGCGGACAGGCCACTGGACATCGACATACTGGCCTGCGGCGAACGGGATGACTTCGCCGAGGCCGGGGTGGATGCCTACCTGGGGGATCTGCTGGCGGAGATGTATCAGGGCGGCAGTGTGGACTCCGGCAAGGTGACCCTCGGCCTGCCGGGCAGCAAGGTGTTTGCGAAGCAGCGCATCGGCCAGGCCCCCATCCATCTCTGCCAGCAAGACGAGGCCCTGCTTCCCGGCAACGGCCACCCCGGCCCCCCTTCCCGGCACGCCGCCATCCGGCACCCTTGAGCCGTTCACACACATGAGGCGCCCAAAGGCGCCTCATGTCATGGCGGCCCGCCTTGCCCTAGATGACGGCGAGGGCGCGCCCCCCGTCCACCCGGATGCTGGCCCCGGTCATGTAGTCGTTCTTCATCAGCATCTGTACCGCCTGCCAGATGGGCTCCAGACCCCCTTCCCGCGCCAGCGGCGTCTTCGCCAGCACCTGCTGGCGCCAGTCATCCCCGTGCTCGTCGAGAAACAGGATGGGGCCAGGCTCTATGGTGTTGACCCGCACGGCAGGCGCCAGTTCGCGGGCAAAGCTCATGGCCAGGGAATGGGCTCCCGCCTTGGTGGCCACGTAGGCGGCAAACTGGGGCGCCGGGGCATGGATGTAGATATCGGTGATGTGGATGATGCCCCCGTTGGGCTGGCGGGCAAGGGCAGGGGCCAGCGCCCGGTTGAGCTGGAACGGAGCCGCCATGTGTACCCGGTAGAACTGATCAAACTGGGCCAGCTGCACCGCAGGATCCGCCGCCTGGGGCTCGAAGGCGGAGGCATTGTGGATGATCAGGGCAAGATCCTCATGGGCCGCCAGCGCCGTCACCACAGCGCCCACCTCCTCTTCCCGGGTGAAGTCCGCCTGTACCAGCTCGACGCCCACGTCTCGCAGACGATCCAGCTCGGGCCGTTCGCTGCGATAGCTGCCCGTCACCTGCCAGCCAGCGGCCACCAGCTGCTCACACAGATAGAATCCCAGGCGACGGCCACAGCCCGTTACCAATGCACGCATACCCTCTCCTTGTGGTTGTCGCCCTCCCCGATCCATGCAGGATCGCACGGAGGGCCCATTCATCGGCCATGACCTATCGATGTCCGAGGCAAAACCCATTGGCCCCGTGTCACAGCCACCGGGCATAGTGGCCCCATCGACCCCCATGGAGCCACCATCATGCTACAAATTCGCGATCATATGCAGCCATTGACCCACTCACTGCACCCCGGCCTCGGTCTGGCCGAGGCGCTGGACAGACTCCATCGGGCAAACCTGGGGGGCCTGCCGGTACTGGATGACCATCAGCACCTCGTCGGATTTCTCTCCGAGCAGGATTGCATTCCCGCCCTGCTCACGGGCAGCTATCACTGCGACACCCGTACTCTGGTCGAAGATCTGATGAGCCGGACCCCGCTGTTCGTCTCTCCTGATGACAACATCGTGGATCTCGCCCGCCAGATGGCCGGGGCCAGACCCAAGGTCTATCCGGTAATGGAGGGAGGCAAGGTGACGGGCATCATCAGCCGTCGTCAGGTGATGCAGGCCCTCAACACCCAGATGAAACAGTGTCAGGCAACCTGAGGCAGGCAACCTCGCACAGGTTTCATGCCGACCACCCTCCCGCCCACAGCCGGCGAGTGGCTGGTCCATCCCGCCCGACTCTGCCACGGGGCGGCCTGTCGATGCAGCCCGCCCCCCTCCCACCGGCACCGTTCGTTTGTCCCCTCCCCATTTCAGGGTTTGCCATCCGTGGTCGTCTCTAGTTAGATAGGTGCCGGTCACAGTCCCTGCCGGATGCGACCCCGTCCCGAGTGCTCAGGAGATGTAACGTGCGACGCTTGCTCGTATTCTGCTTGCTGCTGCCCTGCTGGCTGTCAGCCAGGGAGCTGGTCATTGGTGGCATCCTGGAGCCCCCTCTCAAGTGGCTGGATGCACAGGGACACCCTCGCGGGCTGGATGTTGATCTCGTCACCGCCATCTTCGGCACGCTCCATACCCCCATCAGGATTGAGCTCATCGATTCGGGGGCCAGGCTCACCCGCAATGCCGAAAGCGGCTTCTATGACCTGCTGCTGACCCACTCCTACAAACCGGAGCGGGAGGCCTATCTGCTCTACCCCGAACAGGCCCATATGCTCCATAGCTGGCACTTCTTCATACGCAAGGAGTCCGCAGGCCGGATCCATTATGACCATCTGACGGATCTCAAACCCTGGCGCATCGGTGTCACCCGGGATTTCTCCTATACCCCCGAGCTCGCGGCGGCCATGACAGACCCGAGCTATCACTTCCAGGAGATCCCCATCAACCAGCTGCAACTGCGCAAACTCATCGCCGGTCGCATCGACGTGGTGCCCATGTCCCTGGTCACCGCCTTCACCCAGATAAGAGAGGAGGGACTGGAAGGCAAGCTCGACTACCTGCCAAAACCCCTCAAGACCAGCCCCTACTTCAATGTCTGGACCCGTTCCCGGGCCGATGCCGACACCCCGGCCCTGATGGCCGCCTATGATGCCGAACTGCTGCACATGAAGCGGGACGGCCGGCTCAAGGCCCTCTACGACAAATACGGCATCCCCTATATCGAACCCTGATCCACCGGTCAGGGTGTCATAGCCCACAGGGTCAAATTCTGCTGCGCGGACAGGGTCTCGCACGGGAGAGGGATCTCAACGCCCCCCTCAGACCACCCGACTCAAGGCTTCACATCCCGCAGGATCGGGTTTTGCAGCGAAATCAGCGTCTCGGTGGACTGGATCTCGTCGATGGTCTGGATCTTGTGGATCAGTACCGTCTGCAACTCGTCGATGGAGCGGGTCATCACCTTCATGAAGATGCTGTAGTGGCCCGTGGTGTAGTAGGCCTCCACCACCTCGTCCAGCGCCTGCAGTTTGGCCAGGGCCGACGGGTAATCCTTGGCGCTCTTGAGGTTGATCCCGATGAAGCAGCAGACGTCGTAGCCCAGCTTCTTGGGGTTCACCTGCACCCGCGTTCCCTCGATGATGCCCGCCTGCTTCATCTTCTCTACCCGCACGTGGATGGTGCCCGGGCTCACCAGCAGTTGTTTGGCCAGCTCGGCGTAAGGCAGGCGCGCATTCTCCATCAGGGCGGAGAGGATGGCCTGATCGAGATTATCGATCCGATAATTTTCTGACACTTTTTTGCGCTCCTTTTAATGATTCATCATTAATTGATGGCTTATTTTGAAGAAAAAAACACACAAAGCCTATTTCAATTATCGAATATTGAATTTAGTTGGCATTCTGTTGAAGAATCACCGCATTCAACGGATTCACGACAGGTAATTCAGCATGAAACAGCACTACATCCGCAGCCAACAGCAGATCAGCTTCGTCAAAGAGATGTTCTCCCGCCAACTCGCACTGCAACTCGGCCTGATGGAGGTACAAGCCCCCATTCTGAGCCGGGTCGGTGACGGCACCCAGGACAACCTCTCCGGCTGCGAGCATGCAGTGCAGGTCAAGGTGAAAACCCTGCCGGAGCACAGCTATGAGGTGGTCCACTCCCTGGCCAAGTGGAAGCGCCAGACCCTGGGTCGCTTCGGTTTCGGCCCGGGTGAAGGCATCTACACCCACATGAAGGCACTGCGTCCGGACGAGGATCGTCTCAGCCCCATTCACTCCGTCTACGTCGACCAGTGGGACTGGGAGAAGGTGATGCCGGGCGAGCGCCGGGATCTGGCCTATCTGCAGGAGACGGTGCGCGGCATCTGGGCCGCCATCAAGGCCACCGAGCGCGCGGTCTGTGCCGAGCACGACCTGACCCCCTTCCTGCCGGCGGATATTCAGTTCCTGCACAGTGAAGAGCTGCTGACCCGCTACCCGAACCTCGATGCCAAGGGACGCGAGCGCGCCATCGCCAAAGAGCTGGGAGCGGTCTTCCTCATCGGTATCGGTGGCGCCCTCTCCCACGGCGAACGCCACGACGTGCGAGCCCCGGACTACGACGACTGGAGCAGCGAGAGCGAGCTCGGGCTGGCGGGTCTGAACGGTGACATCCTGGTGTGGAACCCGGTGCTGGAAGACAGCTTCGAGATCTCCTCCATGGGGATCCGGGTGGACGCAGAGGCCCTGCGCCGCCAGCTCGCCATCACCGGCGACGAGGATCGCCTGCAATATGACTGGCATCAGGATCTGCTGGCAGCACGGATGCCGCAAACCATCGGCGGCGGCATCGGCCAATCCCGTCTGGCCATGCTGCTGCTGCAAAAAGAGCACATCGGTCAGGTCCAGGTCGGCGTCTGGCCATCTGAAATGAAAGCTGCCATCCCAGGCATGCTGTAACGAATTGATTTGATTGCATCTGTCCTCCTATCGCGGCAACACGGCGCGGGACAGACGCGATAGCGAAGCTGGTCAGCCGGGGTGGAGAGCGTATCCCGACTGACTGTAAGGCGGGCATGGTCGCTGACTGTGCCTGCCGACCCTGGGGCTTGCCCCTGCGATCCGCTCAACCCACGTCAGATCGCATCGAATACATTCCTCCCGGCAATCTTCGGATTGCCGCTTTTTTTATCCCCCGCCTGCAACCGTCACGCTCAGCGGCCGATGGGCTGATATCCCTGCCATTGCGGTCTGAAGGGGCTCCCTTCGGAATCGGGCACAAGGTGCACGTACAGACCGCTCACCGTCTCCAGCAGCAGGCAGTCGTCCACCTCTTTCAGGTTGTCCTTGTGCTGGTGCCTGACCCCCTTTAGCAAGGATGCGAGCCCCCTGGCTTTTGCTTCCTTTGCATCCTTTGCCACAAAGAAATCGAAGGCATGCAGCTCCGCGAGGGAGTCTGGGTGATAGCCACCCATGTTCACAAAGTAGAGGCGGGGAGCTTCTTTCTCAGGAGGCGTCTCCCGCAGATACACCGAATAGCCATCCGCCCAGAGCAGCCTGGCGTAACCGTCGATATGCACCTTGTCGGGATCGCCGAACCAGGCCTCCCGCAGTGCAGGCCAGGCCCCCTCGGGGGTCTGCGCCGCCACAAACTGGATGTCGTGGACCTCGATATTGGATTGGCCGGCGTTGCCGCCCAGATAGAACACGAATAGAAACATGTCTGACTCCCTTGTCTCACCCCTGGTCACGCCAGCATCAGGGTGACTTTCACCCCATTGTACAGAACCCCGAACAGTGAAACTGCGAGCAAAAACAAAGATGAAATCAACGCGATATGCTTGCTGTGCCGGGCCGGCATCCAACGCTTCACCAGCAGGACATAGAGACTCAGCACCAGCAGATCGAAGAAGATCCATACCATGGAGAGGGTCAGAATGCTGGTGCCAAAGTGCGGTGTCACCGCGATGAACTGCGGGAAGAAGGCGACGAAGAAGAGAATGTCCTTGGGATTGGCCACGCCGGTCATGAAGCCCTGCGTAAAGCCACCACCTGCAAGGACAGGCGCACCGGACCGGGTATCCCGGCTCACCCCTGCCATCAAGCCGCCCACGGCCGCATAACCGATGTAGAGTGACCCCGCCCCGCCCAGCAGATAGAGCCACAAGGGTGGCAGAGAGATCACGCCGGCCAAGATCAGGGTCGCCATCAGGATCAGCACCAGGGAGGCCCCGTTGGTGCCGAGCAGGGTCATCCAGGCCTGGCGATAACCATGACGAACCGCCGT
The DNA here is from genome assembly GCF_040908105.1 of Aeromonas sp. R7-2. Lineage (NCBI taxonomy): Bacteria > Pseudomonadati > Pseudomonadota > Gammaproteobacteria > Aeromonadales > Aeromonadaceae > Aeromonas > Aeromonas sp. R7-2. The sequence continues at coordinate 9,636 of NZ_JBFODC010000003.1, forward strand.
GCCGGTGACGAGCGCCACGACAGGCCCCGGAGTCAACAACAGGAGCACGACCGACAAGGTGTAGGCCCCCAGCAACATCATGTTCATTCCGTCTTTCCTCCTTCGTTGATACCGCCATGTCCGCCTTTAGCCAAGGCGGCATGATGAGTCATGCTCAACCAGCCCCGGGGTTGGCTGCATTATTCAACGGGACTCGGCCCTTGAAAAACGGATAAAACTCCCATTGAATGTGAGTAAAGCTCACATTGATATCGAACGATGACCCTTCCCCCTCTCTACGCGCTGCGTGCGTTTGAAGCCGCGGCCCGGCTCGGCTCCTTCAGCAAGGCGGCAGCCTCTCTGCACGTGACGCCGGGCGCCGTCAGTCGCCATGTCCAGACCCTGGAGGCCTGGTTCGAGTGCGAACTCTTTCACCGCCATGGCCCCAGGGTCGAGGTGACGGAAGCCGGCCGCGCCCTGGCGGAGCAGTTGACGGAGGGGTTCCAGAGCCTGACGATGGCGTGTCAGACTTTTCGCCGCAACGGCCAGGAGCTGCGACTCAAGGCGCCCTCGACCCTGACCATGCGCTGGCTGCTGGATGTGCTCGGCACGTTCCGTGAACATCACCCCACTCCCAGGATCCTGGCCTCCAGCGTCTGGATGGACATAGACGGCGTCGATTTTCACCGCGAGCCCTATGACTGCGCCATCTTGCTGGGGAACGGCCATTTCGGGGATGACACCGAGTGTCACCTGCTGTTCGAAGAGTGGCTGATCCCCCTCTGTGCCCCGGCCCTGGTGGAAACCGCCCGCACGGATTTGGCGGCGTGCGAACTGATCCACCCCTCGCCGGATCGCCGTGACTGGCGGCGGTGGCTCAAGGGAACCGGCGCCAGGCCAGGGCTCAATCTGGCCAGTGGCAAGGTGTTCGACACCCTGGAGCAGGGCAACATGGCCGCCATCAGCGGACACGGCATCTCGGTCGGGGATCTGCTGCTGAGCCAGGAGGCCATCGCAAACGGGCTGCTGGCACTGCCCTTTCACCAAGCCGTCGCCACCACGGATGGATACTACCTGGTGTGGCCCAGACACAGCGCACGGCGCAAGCATATCGACAGCCTGCGCCGCTGGCTGACCGACGCCGTGCCACACAACAGGCTGGAGCACATTGAATGGGTCGGGTGACATGCCGCAACAGTGCACAGGATCCCCCTGACGGGTTGCGAACGCCCATAAAAAAACGCAGGCGCGAGGCCTGCGTTTTCATCGATAACGGCGTTAAGGCTGGCTCATGGTGAGCCCATTGCTGTCGGCCCCCAGCCGCAGTGTCTTGCCCGGGATGACCCGGCCGCTGAGCAGGGCCTGGGCCAGCGGGTTCTCCACCTTCTGCTGGATCGCCCGCTTGAGGGGGCGCGCCCCGTAGACGGGATCAAACCCGGCATGAACCAGCTTGGTCAGCAGCTCCTCGCTCACCTCCACCTCGAAGCCCTGGGACTCCAGACGGCTCATCAGGCTCTTGAGCTGGATGCGGGCGATGGACTTGATGTGCTCCTCACCGAGGGGGTGGAACACCACGGTCTCGTCGATCCGGTTGATGAACTCCGGCCGGAAGCTGCGGGTCAGCACCTCCATCAGCATGGCCTTCATCTCGTCATAATCCTTCTCGGAGTGGTGCTCCTGGATGAGATCAGACCCGAGGTTGGAGGTCATGATGACGACCGTGTTGCGGAAGTCCACGGTACGCCCCTGACCGTCGGTCAGGCGGCCATCGTCCAGCACCTGCAACAGGATGTTGAAGACATCCGGGTGGGCTTTTTCCACCTCGTCCAGCAGGATCACCGAATAGGGGCGACGGCGCACCGCCTCGGTGAGATACCCCCCTTCCTCGTAACCCACGTATCCCGGAGGCGCCCCCACCAGACGGGCCACGCTGTGTTTCTCCATGAACTCGGACATGTCGATCCGCACCATGGCGTCCTGGGTATCGAACAGGAACTCCGCCAGCGCCTTGCACAGCTCGGTCTTGCCCACCCCGGTGGGGCCGAGGAAGAGGAAGGAGCCGATGGGGCGGTTCGGGTCGGACAGCCCGGCACGAGAGCGGCGAATGGCGTTGGAGACGGCGTCCACCGCCTCTTCCTGGCCGATCACCCGGCTGTGCAGCTGATCCTCCATCCGCAGCAGCTTCTCCCGTTCTCCTTCCAGCATGCGGGCCACCGGAATGCCGGTCCAGCGGGCCAGGACGTCGGCGATCTCCACGTCGGTGACCCGGTTGCGCAGCAGGCTGGTCTCCTGCATCTCGGCCTGGGTGGCGAGATCCAGCTGTTTCTCCAGCTCCGGGATGCGGCCGTACTGCAGCTCGGACATGCGGCCCAAGTCCCCTGCGCGGCGCGCCACCTCGAGATCCTGACGGGCCTGCTCCAGTGCCGCCTTGATGTGCTGGGTCCCGGCGAGGGCAGCCTTCTCGGCCTTCCACACCTCTTCCAGCTCGTTGTATTCCCGCTCTTTTTCCGTCAGCTCCTGATTGAGCAGATCGAGGCGCTTGCGGCTGGCGTCATCGTCCTCCTTCATCAGCGCCTGCTGCTCCAGCTTGAGCTGGATGATGCGCCGCTCGAGCCGGTCCAGGGATTCCGGCTTGGAGTCGATCTGGAGCCGGATGCTGGCCGCCGCCTCGTCGATGAGGTCGATGGCCTTGTCAGGCAGCTGGCGATCCGCGATGTAGCGGTGGGAGAGCTGGGCCGCCGCGACGATGGCGGGGTCGGTGATCTGCACATGGTGGTGCAGCTCGTAGCGCTCCTTCAGGCCACGCAGGATGGCGATGGTGTCCTCCACCGAGGGCTCCTCCACCAGCACCTTCTGGAAACGGCGCTCCAGGGCGGCATCCTTCTCCACGTACTGCCTGTACTCATCGAGGGTGGTGGCCCCGACGCAGTGCAGCTCGCCGCGGGCCAGGGCGGGCTTGAGCATGTTGCCCGCATCCATGGCACCCTCGCCCTTGCCGGCGCCGACCATGGTGTGCAGCTCGTCCACGAAGAGGATGACGTTGCCCTCCTCCTTGGCCAGATCGTTCAGAACCGCCTTGAGCCGCTCCTCGAACTCGCCGCGATACTTGGCTCCGGCCACCAGGGCCCCCATGTCGAGGGAGAGCACCCGCTTGTTCTTGAGCCCTTCCGGCACTTCGCCATTGATGATGCGCTGGGCCAGACCCTCGACGATGGCGGTCTTGCCGACGCCGGGGGCACCGATCAGCACCGGGTTGTTCTTGGTGCGGCGTTGCAGCACCTGGATGGTGCGGCGAATTTCGTCATCCCGGCCGATCACCGGGTCGAGCTTGCCGAGTTCTGCCCGCTCGGTGAGATCGATGGTGTACTTCTCCAGCGCCTGGCGATTCTCCTCGGCGTTGGCATCCTCCACCTTCTTGCCGCCACGGACCTTGTCGATGGCTGCCTCGAGTTTTTCCTTGGTCAGCCCCTGGGCACGCAGCAGTTCGCCCAGCGTCCCCTTCTCGTCCAGGGCCGCCAGCACGAACAGCTCGGACGAGATGAACTGATCCTTGCGCTGCTGGGCCAGCTTGTCGCAGACGTTGAGCAGGCGGCCTAGGCCGTTGGAGAGCTGTACGTCCCCTTCCACGCCGCTGACGCGGGGCAGGCGGTCCAGCTCCTCGCCGAGGCGCGAGCGCAGGGTATTGATGTCGAGCCCGGTCAGGGTGAGCAGCGGACGAATGGATCCGCCGTCCTGATTGAGCAAGGCGCTCATCAGATGGACGGGTTCAATGAATTGGTGGTCACGACCCAGTGCAAGAGACTGGGCATCGGAAATGGCAATCTGGAATTTGCTGGTCAGGCGATCGAGGCGCATTGCACTCCCCCTTCAAGACAGACGCCGCATGCGCGGCAACAACATCGCTTTCTGACAAGGAAGATGTGGTCTTGAAGGGCAATTTCAAGGGGTGGCTGTTTATTTTTTCCTCAATAGCAATGACCGAGGGAAAACGACCTCGCAATGGCAGCCTGTACCCTGAGCCTGCTCGGCAGCAAGACATGGCCGCCAAAGGGCCATCACCAGGGAGTGAAGAGGCGCTTGCGGCCACTCGCGAGCGCCTCTTCGGCTATTTTTCCAGCCACACAAGGGAGGCCATGCGACCCGTCTGCCCGTCGCGGCGATAGGAGTAGAAGCGCTCGCTGTCGCTGAAGGTGCAGTATTCGCCGCCATAGATGGCGGTGACGCCGGCGCGGGCGAGGCGCAGTCGGGCCAGCTGATAGATATCCGCCAGCCATTTCCCTTCGTTGAGGGATGGCACGAATACAGTCGCCGCTTCCGCCTGCTCCGCCATGAAGGCATCGCGCACCTCGCCACCCACTTCGAACGCGGCGGGACCGATGGCCGGGCCCAGCCAGACCAGGATCTCGCCAGGCTCGCAGCCCATGGCAGCGATGCTTGCCTCCAATACGCCCCCCTGCAGTCCGCGCCAGCCGGCATGGGCCGCCGCCACTACGGTGCCTGCCCGATCGCAGAACAGCACCGGCAGGCAGTCGGCAGTCATCACGATGCAGGCCTGCCCCGCCTCATGCGCACAGGCGGCATCGGCATCCGGTACGCGCTCATAACGGTCGCTCACCGGATGGACGGCGATGCCATGTACCTGGTTGAGCCAGTTGAGAGTGCCGGGGATCCCCGCCACCTGCTGCAGTCGGGCGCGGTTGGCCTCGACCCTGGTCAGTTCATCGCCCACATGGGCCCCGAGGTTCAGACCAGCAAAGACCCCTTCGCTGATGCCGCCGTCCCGGGTGGTCGAGAGAGCCCTGACATTGCCCGGTGCGGGCCAGTCGGGTGCGATCCAGTTCATTTGTGGCTCCTTTCGTTCATATGAAAACGGGGCCCCTTGGCTGCAACCAGTCAAGGGGCCCCGCATCAGATCATGGAGGGCAGGTTACGGCAGGAATCGTCGCAAGGCCGCCCCCGGGATCAGTTCCAGACCAGATCGTCCGGATTGGCCAGGGTATCCGCCCGCAGCACTTCCATCAGCGCCACCATGTCCTGCGGCGTGGGGGAGTGCCACTCCATCACTTCACCCGTGATGGGATGCGCCAGCTTCAGCATGGTGGCGTGCAGCGCCTGACGGTGGAAACCGCGCAGGGCCTCCGTCAGTTCGGGGGTGGCGTTGCGCAGCAGACGCAGACGACCGCCGTAGGCGGGATCCCCCACCAGCGGATGCTTGATGTGGGCCATGTGGACACGGATCTGGTGGGTACGGCCGGTCTCCAGCCGCAACCGCAGACGGGTGTGCCCACGGAACTTCTCGTGCACCCGGTAGTGGGTGACGGACTCGCGCCCGTTGGGCACCACGGCCATGTGGGTACGCTGGGTCGGGTGACGACCGATGGGGGCATCGACGGTGCCGCCGGCGGTCATGTGACCGATGGCAATCGCCTCGTACTCACGGGTGATCTGGCGTGCCTGCAGGGCTTCCACCAGGTGGGTCTGGGCGGGAATGGTCTTGGCCACCACCATCAACCCCGTGGTGTCTTTGTCCAGACGGTGCACGATACCGGCGCGGGGGACCTCGGCGATGCCGGGGTAGCGGTGCAGCAGGGCGTTGAGCACGGTGCCGTCCGGCGTACCGGCGCCCGGGTGAACCACCAGGCCGGCCGGCTTGTCGATCACCAGGATGTGTTCATCTTCATAGACGATGTTCAGCTCGATGTTCTGGGCATCCCAGCGGGTGTCGTCTGCCAGTTCCACATTCACATGTACCTGCTGCCCGGCCACCACTTTCTCGCGCGGGGTATTGGCAACCTGACCGTCCAGGGTCACTCTGTCCTGTAAAATCCACTCCTTGATGCGGGTCCGGGAGTAGTCGGGAAACAATTCGGCCAGGGCCTGGTCGAGTCGTTGCCCGAATTGGTGATCCTGAAATTCGCCTGTCAGTTCAATATGCTGGCTCATGTATGGTCTCTTGAGCGGGGGTATCAATTCGAAATAATCCGGGTATTCTAGCTTTTCTTTTAGCCAAGCATAACGGATACTTTGCCAATTTCGTGGAAATGGACCGGATGTTGTTGATGGGAAAGAAGTCTCACCTGCTGATGTCGCTCGCCTTGGTCGCTACCCTGATCACTGGCTGTTCCAGCACCAAACCCAAGGTTCCCGACGAACCGCCGGAAGTTCTGTACCAGAAAGCCCGCATCAAACTGGATACCGGCAACTACCTCAATGCCATCGAACTGCTGGAAGCGCTGGACTCTCGTTACCCGTTCGGTGCCTACTCCAACCAGGTTCAGCTCGATCTCATCTATGCCTACTACAAGCAGGATGATACCGCCCAGGCGATCGCCAACATCGACCGTTTTATCCGCCTGAACCCGGCGCACAAGAACATCGATTACGTCTTCTATATGCGCGGCCTGACCAACATGGCGGCGGATTACAACTTCTTCCAGGATTTCCTCGGCATCAATCGGGATGACAAGGACCCCTCCTACGCCCGTCAGGCCTTCCAGGACTTCAAGACCCTGCTGCAGAACTACCCCAACAGCAGCTATGCAGCCGATGCCCGTGCCCGCATGATCGGCCTGAAGAACCGTCTTGCCCGCTATGACCTGGGGGTAGCCGAGTACTACGTCAAGCGTGACGCCCTGATCGCCGCCGCCAACCGCGCCAAGCTGATCGTAGAGACCTATCCCGACACGATGGAAACCGAGAAGGCACTGGAAATCATGGTCAACGCCTATGACACCCTGAAGATGCCGACCCTGGCCCAGCATGCCCGCGAAGTGCTTGCCAAGAACTACCCGGACAACCGTCTCGGTCGCGGCTGAGTAGCGAACGAACAATGAAGAACCGGAGCCACTGGCTCCGGTTTTTTTATGGCCGACGGCGGCACTCCGGGGTCACTGGTGCTTACCCTGCTGCTTGGCCCGCATGATGTTGATGATCTCGATGTCGGTATCCAGCATCCCCTCCCTGGAGAGGCGACCCAGGTTGGCGATGGTCTGGTCCACATCGTCCGAGACGATCCCCTCGCTCTGGGGCACGCGCAGGTTGTTGATGGCCATCAGCGAGGATTTCACCGCCGCCGAGGTTGAGGTGGAGACCTTCATGGAGCAGGCGCTGCCGGCGCCGTCGCAGATGATGCCGGAAACATCCCCAATCATGTTGTTGATGCAGTGGCTGATCTGCTCGAACTGGCCCCCCAGCAGCCAGGTGATGGCGGCCCCCGATCCCATGGCGGCGGTACTGGCGGCACACAGGGCGGAGAGCTTGTTCTGGTAGGCCTTGATGTAGATGGCCACCAGGTGGCTCATCACCAGGGCACGGGCCAGCTGCTCGTCATCGGCCTTGAGGAAGCGGGCGGCGGCGACCACCGGCATGGTGGCGGCAATGCCCTGGTTGCCGGAACCGGAGTTGGACATGGCGGGCAGCATGGCGCCATCCATCCGCGCATCGGAGGCGGCAGACGACAGGCGCATGACCAGGGTCATCAGATCGTCGGAAAGCAGCTTGCGTTCCACCTGGTCGGTGAGGATCTTGCCGATACGCAGGCCATAGCCCTGCAGCCCTTCGTCCGCCAGCGCCTGGTTCATGGTGGCCGCCTCGCGGATGAAGTCGATCTCGGCCAGCGGCACCTCCAGGGCGAAGGCCACGATCTCCTTCAGGGTCATGGCGGGCTTGTCGGCCTTGGCTGGCTGGATCTGCACTCCGGGGGCGCTGTCCTGCACCATCAACACCTCGCCATCCTTCTCCATCAGCACGATGCGGGTGTGGTCGGTACAGATCACCACCCGGGCGCTGTGCCCCTCCACTTCGGCCAGCACCTCGGCGTAGAGCACGTCGGGCACATCCTTCACATCCACCTCTATGGTGGGCAGCAGCCCCTTGGCCGCCTCGACCTGATCCGGCGTGAGGCTCTTGAGCACCTCCAGCCCAGCATCCGGGTTGCCACCGGTGATGCCGACGGCGGCGGCCACCGGCAGGCCGATCATGCCGGTGCCGGGCACGCCGACCCCCATGCCGTTCTTGAACAGATTGCCGCTGACCCAGACGCGGGTGCGAGTCGGTACCTGCCCCAGCAGCTTGCGGCAGTTGGCCGCCGCCAGGGCGACCGACATGGGCTCGGTGCAGCCGAGGGCCGGCACCACTTCACGCTTGAGCAGGGTAATAAAGTCGGTCCATTGTACGTTCATTGCGATGTGTCTCATGTTCATGACGCCCGCGTGCGGGCTCGTCATTGTTGTTCGGCCAGTTCCGCCTTGTGATTGCGGATATGCAGGTAAACGGTATGGCGGGAGATGCCGAGCAGCTCGGCTACCAGTTGGGCGGCATCCTTGATCTCGAAGATGCCCATGTCGTAGAGCCGGTGCACGATCGCCTTGTTGCGCACGCTGCTGCCCAGCCCGGGATCCCTGTCCACCTTGGCGATCACCTGCGCCACCAGATCATCCACCGAGCTGGCGAAGGTCTCGGTGCCGTGGGCAGGGGGTTCTGCGGGCGGGGCAAAGGTGTCGAGCAGGCTGCCAAGGGGCGTGTCCAGGCTGAAATTCACGCACAGCATACCGATGGGTTTGCCCTCGCGGTTGCTGATGGTGATGGACGAAGACTTCAGCAGGGTGCCCTCCCGGGAGCGGGAGAAATAGCTGCTCCACTGGCTGCCGGCGGCACTGTGCAACTTGTCGAGCGCAAAATCGGTGACCGGCGCACCCTCCTGGCGGCCGGTGATGTGGCCGTTGGCAATCTTGATGACGGAGGCGTGCAGACTGTCAAAGGCGTGCAGCACCACCTCGCAGCCCGGGCCAAACAGGGCGGACAGCGCCGCCACCGCAGGCTCGAAGCTGGCGATCAGATGGCGCTCTTCATCGGTCAGTGTGCTGGCGTCGCGCAAGGGAGCTACCTCGGTCATGGGGTCATCCGGTCAACGTTGGGTAAGGATATTCACAGCGGACTCAAATAAAATTGAGCAAATCCGCTTTTTGCGCGGGCATTATGCCCGACTGGTGAGACAACACCACAAAATGTGAGCAAAATCACGACTGAAATGACAAAAAGGCCCCATGAGAGGCCTTTAAGGTGGTTTTTTGGTGCTTTTGCTCAACTTTAATTGAGCCAGGGCTCGCCAGTCAGTCCGGACAGGCAGGCACCACCGCCTGTCTGTTCCCTGCAACGGTCACCCACTCTGGTCATAGAAAAAGGGGGCCGAAGCCCCCTTTTTGTCTCATCCGGTCAACGCTTACAGCGCCTTCAGGATGGCCTCGACGCTGGCCTTGGCATCGCCAAACAGCATCTGGGTGTTCTCCTTGAAGAACAGCGGGTTCTGGACACCGGCGTAGCCAGTGTTCATGGAGCGCTTGAAGCCGATGACGTTCTGCGCCTTCCACACTTCCAGCACCGGCATGCCGGCGATGGGGCTGCCCGGATCTTCCATGGCGGCCGGGTTGACGGTGTCGTTGGCACCGATCACCAGCACCACGTCTGTGTCGGCGAAGTCATCGTTGATCTCGTCCATTTCCAGCACGATGTCATAGGGGACTTTCGCTTCCGCCAGCAGCACGTTCATGTGACCAGGCAGACGACCGGCCACCGGGTGGATGCCGAAGCGCACCTTGACGCCGCGATCACGCAGCTTCTGGGTGATCTCGGCCACCGGGTACTGGGCCTGCGCCACCGCCATGCCGTAGCCCGGGGTGATGATGACGGAGCTGGCGTTCTTCAGCATGTCGGCCACGTCTTCGGCGTTGGTCTCGCGGTATTCGCCCAGCTCCTGCTCGGCGGTGGAGGCCACGCCGTCGGAGCCGAAGCCACCGGCGATCACGGAGATGAAGGAGCGGTTCATCGCCTTGCACATGATGTAGGAGAGGATGGCACCGGAGGAACCCACCAGGGCACCGGTGACGATCAGCAGGTCATTGGAAAGCATGAAGCCCGCCGCCGCCGCCGCCCAACCGGAGTAGGAGTTCAGCATGGAGACCACCACCGGCATGTCCGCGCCACCGATGGAGGCGACCAGGTGCCAGCCGAAGGCGAAGGCGATCAGGGTCATCACCAGCAGAGCGAAGGTGGAGCCACCGGCGTTGACGAAGTGGATCATCAGCGCGATGGAGACCACCACGGCCAGCAGGTTCAGCTTGTGGCGGTGCGGCAGCATCAGCGGCTTGGAAGAGATGAGGCCACGCAGCTTGCCGAACGCCACCACGGAACCGGTGAAGGTCACGGCACCGATGAAGACGCCCAGGAACACTTCCACCAGGTGGATGTTCAGCATGGCGCCGGAGAGGTGCTCGACCTGGGCGACGCTTGCCGCCTGCTCGAACGCCGCCCGGGCGGCTGCCAGGGTCGCATCCAGGTTGGAACCGACGGAGACCACCACTTCAGCGGGGGCGGAGGGGTGCAGATCGATGAAGCTGTTGAAGCCCACCAGCACCGCTGCCATGCCCACGAAGCTGTGCAGCACGGCCACCAGCTCGGGCATCTCGGTCATCTCGACCTTGAGGGCCAGACGCACGCCGATGGCGCCACCGATGGCCATGGCCAGGATGATCCAGTGGACGCCACTGGTTTCCGGGTTGAAGACGGTGGCGAGCAGGGCGATGGCCATCCCCGCGATACCGAACAGGTTGCCATGCTTGGCCGTTTCTTGCTTCGACAGTCCCGCGAGACTGAGGATGAAGAGCACGGCGGCAACGATATAGGATGCTGTTACCAGTCCTTGAGACACGTTAAACCCCCTTAATCCTTACGGAACATCTTCAGCATGCGCTGAGTGACGGTGAAGCCACCGAAGATGTTGATACTGGCAATCAGCACGGCGACAAAGGCCAGCACGGTGACCAGGGTCGACCCTTGTCCAATCTGCAACAGCGCACCGACCACGATGATGCCGGAGATGGCATTGGTGACCGACATCAGCGGCGTGTGCAGGGCGTGAGAGACGTTCCACACCACGTAGTAACCGACCACGCAGGCCAGGATGAAGACGGTGAAGTGGGAGAGGAAGGCGGCAGGCGCCACAGCGGCCACCCAACCGAAGGCGGCGATACCGAGGGCACCGAACACGAACTTCTTGTTGGAGGGCTTGGCCTCTTCCTTCTTGGCGGCCGGTTTGGCGGCAGCCGGTTTCTGCGGGGCGGCAGAGACGGAGATGGCGGGGGGCGGGAAGGTCACTTCACCGGCCTGGACCACCGTCATGTTGCGCTGCACCACGTCTTCGAAGTCGATGGCGACGTTGCCGTCCTTCTCCTTGCACATCAGCTTCATCAGGTTCACCAGGTTGGTGCCGTAGAGCTGGGAGGATTGGGCAGGCAGGCGGCCCGGCAGATCGGTGTAACCGATCACCTTGACGCCGTTGTCGGTGACATGCAGTTCACCCGGTACCGTGTATTCGCAGTTGCCGCCGGCCTGGGCCGCCATGTCCACGATGACGGAGCCCGGCTTCATGCTGTCCACCATTTCCTTGGTGATGAGCTTGGGTGCCGGCTTGCCCGGGATCAGGGCGGTAGTGATGATGATGTCCACTTCCTTGGCCTGCTGGGCGAACAGCTCCATCTCGGCCTTGATGAACTCTTCGCTCATCACCTTGGCGTAACCGTCGCTGGAAGCGCCATCTTCGCCGCCGAAGTCCAGCTTGAGGAATTCCCCACCCATGGACTCGATCTGCTCGGCCACTTCCAGGCGGGTATCGAAGGCACGCACGATGGCACCGAGGGAACCGGCGGTCCCGATGGCGGCCAGACCGGCCACACCGGCACCGATGACCAGCACCTTGGCGGGCGGTACTTTACCGGCGGCGGTGATCTGGCCGGTGAAGAAGCGACCGAACTGGTGCGCGGCTTCCACGACGGCGCGATAGCCACCGATGTTGGCCATGGAAGAGAGGGCGTCGAGGGACTGGGCACGGGAGATCCGCGGCACCATGTCCATCGCCATCACATTGATGTTGCGCTCGGAAAGCTTCTTGACCAGCTCGGGGTTCTGGGCGGGCCAGATGAAGCTCACCAGGGTGGCACCATCCTTAATTTGTGCGATTTCGGCCTCGGTCGGCGCGTTGACCTTGAAGACAAGGTCGGCTTGCCAGACGTTCGGTACCACGCTGGCACCGGCAGCCTCGAAGGCGGCATCATCGAAGCTGGCTCGCAGGCCGGCACCGGCCTCGATGGCAACCTCGAAGCCGAGCTTTTTCAGCTGCTCGACAGTGGCCGGGGTCGCTGCGACCCGGGTCTCACCGGCGAGACTCTCTCTCGGTATTCCAATCTGCATGACTATTCCCTGATGGTTAATAAACAATCATCGCCAAGTCTCTCATGTCTGAGGGGACAAGGCATGATCAAAGTGCAGGTCACGGGCCCTTTGTTATGAAAATCAGCAGGCTTCACCTCGACCTCCTGTCACGGTCAGGCCCCCGCTTTTCAGGCGCGAGGGTGATTAGTATCAAATTTTGGAGTTTTATTACAACCACGGCCCCGGGCGGGCGGGTACAGAATTCAGCCCATCCCGGACCATGATTAAAAAAAACAAACCAAATTAGGGGCTTATACCAGCAAAAAGCGCTAAAAAAAGTGATCCAACCAGTCAAAAAAAATGTTTAACCCGGCCTCTACCTTAGCGTTTTTTGTTCTTACGAAATCTGCCGTTGGCTCATCTGATGAGATGAAAAGGGAAAAAGTAACCATTTTGCAACGATCAGGGGGCCGCGTCCCCGCCTGCTGGCGGGTTCGGGCCCCCTGGTGCAACCGGGCCTGCGGCCCGCTTCAGGCGCGCTCTGCTTACCAGGCCGCCTCATAAATATGCCGGCTCTGAGCCAGGTCGATGTCGCCGTGCTCACCCAGGGCGGTCATGCCGTGCTCTTCGAGCTTGGCCAGCAGGGCGTCGATCCGGGCGTCGGCCACGTAATCCCGCAGCCGGGTCTTGATCCCCATCCGCTCGAAGAAGTCACGGGTGGCGGCGATGGCACCGTCGATACGCGCCTCGTCACTGCCGCTGCGCAGATCCCAGACCCGCTCGGCGTATTGCAGCAGTTTGGCGCGCTTCTGCTCGCGCTTGGCCTGCAGCAGGGCGGGCAGCACCACCGCCAGGGTCTGGGCGTGGTCCAGACCGTGCAGGGCGGTGATCTCGTGGCCCAGCATGTGGGTGGCCCAGTCCTGGGGCACACCGGCTCCGATCAGGCCGTTCAGCGCCAGGGTGGCGCTCCACATGATGTTGGCACGCACGTCGTAGTTTTCCGGCTCCACCAGCGCTTTGGGCCCCTCTTCCGCCAGGGTCAGCAGCAGCCCTTCTGCAAAGCGATCCTGCACCTTGGCATCCACCGGGTAGGTGAGGTACTGCTCCAGGGTGTGGATGAAGGCATCCACCACCCCATTGGCCACCTGACGGGCGGGCAGGGTGTAGGTGAGCACGGGGTCGAGCACGGCGAAGCGCGGCATCACGAAGGGGGAGAAGAAGTGCTGCTTGTCGCCTGTGCTCTTGCGGGTGATGACGGCGCCCATGTTCATCTCGGAGCCGGTGGCCGGCAGGGTCAGCACGCAGCCCAGGGGAATGGCGGAGGCCACCTCGCCGCCGACGGTCTCGAGGATGTGCCAGGGGTCCTTGGCCAGGTCGTAGTGGGCCGCCGCCGCGATGAACTTGGTGCCGTCCAGCACGGAGCCGCCACCCACTGCCAGCAGGAAGTCGACCTTCTCGGCGCGGGCCAGTTCGACGGCGCCCATCAGGGTCTCGTAGGTGGGGTTGGGCTCGATGCCGCCAAATTCAAACAGGGTCAGGCCGGCCAGCTCGCTGCGGATCTGGTCCAGCAAGCCGCTGCGCACCACGCTGCCACCGCCGTAGGTGACGAGGATGCGGGCGTCGCTGGGGATCTGGCCGCGCAGCTGGGCCACCTGGCCCTTGCCGAACAGCACCTTGGTGGGGGTGTGCAGGATGAAGTTGTTCATGGGATCTCCCGGGGTGGTCGTAGTCGGTAAGGTATGGGTTGCATTTTTCTCTTATAACCCCCTACCATCAAGGGAGCTTTCTGCCGATTTCTTGCCTATTTCTACTGAGCCTGGATAAATGAGTACAAATCAGCCCATCGCGGCGACCCACCAGTCCGCCCTCGCCAGCCGACTCGCCGCCCTGGCACCCCACCCGGGGATCACCGCCGCCCCCGTGCCCGGCGTGCACCTCATCTACACCACGGAGCATCACGACCGCATCCCGGTGCTCTACCGCCCGCGCATGATCATCATCCTGCAGGGGCACAAGGTGGGCTATCTCTCGGACTTCACCTTCCGCTACGACCCCGAGCACTACCTGATGATGACCCTGCCGCTGCCCTGCGAGTGCGAGTGCTTCGCCTCCCCCGAATCCCCTCTGGTGGGGCTCTCGGTGGAGATCGACGTGGCGGCGCTGCAGGCCCTGCTGCTGGAGATGGGGGACGCGGCCCCCGCCCCGGCGGAACCGGGTCGCGGCGTCGTCTCCGTGCCCCTCTCCGAGACCATGCTCTGCGCGGTGGAGCGCCTCATCGACGTGATGGACAAGCCGCTCCACGCCCGGGTGCTGGGGCCCCAGATCGTGCGCGAGATCCTGTTCCACGCCCTGCACGAAGGGGGGGCCCCCGCCCTGCTGGCCATGGCCAGCCGTCACAGCCAGGTGAGCCAGATAGCCCGGGTGCTGCGTATCATGGAGCAGCGCTTTACCGAGAACCTGACGGTGGAGGAGCTGGCCCGGGAGGCAAACATGAGCGTCTCGGCCTTCCACCACCACTTCAAGGCGGCCACCGCCACCTCGCCCCTGCAGTACATCAAGACCCTGCGCCTGCACCGGGCGCGGCTGATGATGCTGCACGACGGCCTCAAGGCCGGGGTGGCGGCGGACAAGGTAGGCTACGAGAGCGGCTCCCAGTTCAGCCGCGAATACAAACGCTTCTTTGGCAACACCCCGAGCGAACACGCGGCACGCTTCCGCTCGGGACAACTGCGTATCGTGGAGGGATGACATGCGCACACTGATCCTGCTCGTTCTGACCCTGCTGGCCACCGCCTGCACCGGCATTCCACCGGGACACCAGGTGGTCAAGCCCTTCCAGCTCGACCGCTACCTGGGCACCTGGTACGAGGTGGCCCGCCTCGATCACGGTTTCGAGCGCGGCCTGAACCGGGTCACCGCCACCTACAGCCTGCGGGATGACGGCGGTGTCAGGGTGATCAACCGGGGGCAGGACGAACAGGGGGAATGGCGCGAGGCCGAGGGGCGCGCCTACTTCGTGGGCGACAGCGACGAGGGGCGCCTCAAGGTGAGCTTCTTCGGCCCCTTCTACGGCAGCTACAACGTGCTGGCGACGGACTATGAGCTCTCCCTGGTGAGCAGTTACAACCTCCAGTACCTCTGGATCCTCTCCCGCACGCCCCATCCCCCCAAAGAGAAGGTAGAGGCCCTGGTCGAGCGGGCCAGAGGGCTCGGCTTTGCCACCGACCGGCTGATCTGGGTCAGCCAGGATCCGGCGGGGAACGCCCCATGAGGATCTTCCAGGCCACCCCCGGGGACATTCCCCGGGTCACCCCCCTGTTCGTGGAATACCGGGCGTTCTACCAGCTGCCTGCCCGGCCCGAGGCCGCCGAAGCCTTCCTGCTGGAGCGCTGCACCGCCGGGGAGTCGGTGCTCTTCGTGGCCCAGAGCGAGGCGGGAGAGGTGCTGGGATTTGCCCACCTCTATCCCCTGTTCTGCTCCCTCGCCCTGAAACCCATCTGGCTGCTGTACGATCTGTTCGTGGCGCCGGCGGCCCGCCAGCAGGGGGTGGCCCAGGCGCTGCTGGCGCGGGCCGATCGCCACGGCCAGGACACGGGCGCCGCCTTCCTGATGCTGAGCACCGCCACCGACAACCGGCAGGCTCAGGCCCTCTACGAAGGGCACGGCTACCAGCGGGACAACGAGTTCTACAGCTACATCAAACCTCTCTGAGCCTCTGCCTGCGCCCGTTGCAGGGCCAGGACCCGATATTATTCAGCGGGTGCATGGCGAAATAATATCCATACACAGGATGAATAAAGGCGACCCCGGGGTCGCCTTTGTCACATCCGGGTCTCAGCCTAGAGCCGGAAGCGCCCGATCTCCTGCTCCAGCCGCTCGGTGAGAGACTTGAGCTGGGCCGCCTGGGCGGCCTCTTCGCCGGCCTGGGCCGCCAGCGCCTGGGAGACGTGGCGGATATTCTCGGTGTTGCGGCTGATCTCGCCGGTCACCGAGGTCTGCTCCTCGGCCGCCGCCGCGATCTGGGTCGCCATGTCGCTGATGGCGCCGATGGCCTCGTTGATCCTGCCCAGGCTGAGATTCGCCGCTTCGGCGTCCTCCACGCTGGTGCCCGCCAGCTGGCGGCTGGTCTCCATGCCGCCCACCGCCTTGCGGGTGGTCTGCTGCAGCGCCTCGATCATCTGCTGGATCTCGGCGGTGGAGTCGTGGGTGCGGCGCGACAGCACCCGCACCTCGTCCGCTACCACAGCAAAGCCGCGCCCCTGCTCCCCGGCCCGGGCCGCCTCGATGGCGGCGTTCAGGGCCAGCAGGTTGGTCTGCTCGGCGATGCCGCTGATGGTGGCCAGAATGCCGCTGATCTGCTGGGCGTGGCCATCCAGCTCGTGGATGGTCTGGCTGGCGTCGGAGACCTCCCCCGCCAGCCCCGTGATGCTGCGCTGGCTCTGGCCGACCTGGGACTGGCCGGCCACCGCGAGGCGCACCGCATCACCGGCGGTGTTGGCGGCAAACTCGGCGTTGCCGGCGATCTCCTGGGTGGCGGAGGCCATCTCGGTCACCGCGGTGGCCACCATGACGATCTCGTCCTGCTGCTGGCGCACCCGCTGGCTGCGGGCCTCGGCCCCCGCCGCCTGGGTGCGGGACTGGGCCGCCAGCTCGACGGTGACGTCCCGCAACCGGCTGACGATGCCGTGCAGTCGCGCCACGAACTGGTTGAAGTTCTGGGCCAGCTGCCCCACCTCATCCTGGCTGCGGGTGGCGATCTGCACCGTGAGATCCCCCTCCCCGTGGGCGATGTCGGCGAGCGCCCTGGAGACCCGTCCCAGATCCGCGAACAGGTAGTTGAACATGGCGATGAGTAGGGCACCGAACACCAGCAGCAGTACCAGGGTCAGCCCCACCAGTTGCCACAACAGGGAGGCGAGCGGCGCCTCCAGCACCTCCTTGTACATCACCATGGCGAGCAGCCAGTCGGTGCCGGGCACGCCTTGCACCGAAAGCAGCACCTCGCGCCCGTTCAGGTTGGCGCCGTGCAGCTCGCCGTCGCGGCTCCACGCATCCAGCGCCGCCCCGGTGAGGCCGGGATCCAGCTCCGCCACCTGCTTGAGCGCCAGCTCCTTGTTCGGGTGGCCGACGATGAGGCCGGTGCGATCGAGCAGCATGGCGTAGCCCTCTCCCTGCACCTTCATGGCCAGCACCTCGTCGATGAGGGCGTCGAGGGAGAGATCCGCCCCGGCCACCCCGATCACCCGGCCCTGGTGGCTCACCGGCTCGGCCAGGGTCACCACCATCTGCTGCATGGTCACGCTGACATAGGGCGGCGTGACGATGAGCTTGCCCGCCTTGTCGGCGTTCTGGTACCAGGGGCGGGCCCTGGGGTCATAGTTGGCGGTGTTGAGGGCGGGATCGTGGCGGGTCATCTCCCCCTGCGCCGAACCAAAATAGGTGAGGCCGAAACCGCCGGAGGTGCGGGTCTGCAACAGGTGGGGCACCAGGGCCGTGTCGGGGTCGTGCGCAATGACGGCGGCCAGGGCGTCGACCGCGTGCTTGCGATCCTCAAGCCAGTTGCCGATGGCCACCGAGTGGGCGTGGCCGTAGTTGACCGCCTCGCTCTGGATGGCGTCAAGGGTGCGGGATTTGAGGGTGTGGAAGGCGACAATACCGAGCAGGGCTGCCATCAGCAGCACTACCCCCAGGCTGGCCGCGAGCAGCTTGCCGCGCAACGAGAGAGTCATGACAACGAATCCTTGTGGTAGCCGGGGGCCGGGAATACCCCCATCTTGGTAGTTCTATCGGCACAATGATGAACGGTCTTTAGTGAATCCTGATATTTTTTCATATATCAACAACAGAACGCACTACCAGCAACAGACTGTTCACTATTCCATGCTGACACCCGCAGGCACCACAAGGCCGCCCGAAGGCGGCCTGTCACTTACCCCTGATAGGCACCGGCGGAGTAGGTCAGCTCATAGCTGTGGCTGTAGATCTCGATGATGTTGCCGAAGGGATCTTCCATGTAGACCATGCGGTAGGGCTTCTCGCCCGGATAGTACTCGCGCACCGGCATCCGCTGCTTGCCACCCGCTGCGACGATGCGCGCCGCCAGCCCCTCGACATCCGGATCCTGCACGCTGAAGTGGAACACCCCGGTCTTCCAGAATTCGAAGTTGTTTTCGCGCTGCTCGCTGTTGGGGAACTCGAACAGCTCGATGCCGATCTTGTCGCCGGTGGAGAGATGAGCGATGCGGAAAGAGCCCCAGCCCGGGCCAAATACGTCGTTGCACATCACGCCGATGGCGGAGTCATCCTCGGTGATGGTGGTCGCCGGCATGATGAGATACCAGCCCATCACCTTGGTATAGAACTCGACTGCCTTGTCGAGGTCAGTCACCGTGATGCCGATGTGGGAGAAGTTGCGCGGGTAAGTCATAAGTCACCTTGAAATTGTGTGTGGGAAACAGGTGACATGATAGGAAGAGACGCCATAATGAAAAATAAGGTCAAACTAATGGAATACATAAATTAAATTTATGGTTAATCCACTCTGGCTCCACACCCTGGTGGTGGTGCATGAAACCGGCAGTTTTACCCGTGCCGCCGATCGGCTGGATCTCACTCAGGCCGCCGTCAGTCAGCATATCTCGCGCCTCGAGGCCGAATTCGGCCCCCTGCTGCTACGCAAGCCCCGTCAGCTGGAGCTCACCCCGCGCGGGCTGGTGCTGCTCGACTTCGCCCGCCAGCAGGCGCAGGCCGCCGAACAGCTGCGAGCCCGTCTCTCTGATGACGACCCTCACCGCGGCGCCATCACCCTCACCACCCCCGGCAGCATTGGCCTGCTGCTCTATCCCCTGCTGCTCGATCAGCAACAGGAGCATCCCGGACTCACCATCCAGCACCGCTTTGCCCCCACCCCCGACATAGTGCAGGCGGTACTGGCGGGGCGCAGCGATCTGGGACTGGTGGATCAACCGCCGGAGCACCCCAGCATAGCCGCCGAGCCCTTCGCCCGCGAACCCCTCTGTCTGGTAGTACCCAACGACGGCGAGGAGCCGAGCTGGCAGCACCTCTGTCAGCTCGGCTTTATTGACCACCCGGACGGCCGCAGCATGGCTCAGCGCCTGCTGGGACGACGCTATCCCGGCCAGCGCTTCGGCGAGATCCCGCTGCGCGGCTTTACCAACCAGATCGGCCTGATCCTGGAGCCAGTCGCCCGCGGCCTCGGCTTTACCGTGCTGCCCCGCTTCGCCGTCACCGCCTTTGCCCAACAGGAGCAGATCCGGGTGATCCAGAGCAGCATTGAGGTGATCGACACCCTCTGGCTGATCTACCGTGCCGAATGGCCGCTCCCCGCCCGCCACCAGCGGCTGGTGGAAACCCTCAAGACGCAGGTCGGCGCCATCTGATGGACAAACAACAAGGCCGCCTCAAGGGCGGCCTTTTACTGTCCGGCGGCTGGGTTATTTGACCCGCGCCAGCGCCGTGTTGATCCTCAGGTTGGTCGCCTCCAGCCCCGGCTGCTGGCCGTAGAAGTCGAACGCCAGCTCGACACCGGGGCGAAACAGCAGGCAGTGGGTGGAGCCGCCGAAGTGGAACATGCCGAGCTGCTCCCCCTTCGCGATCCGCTGCCCCGGCTGCACCGTCACCTCGCAGCTCGACACCTCCGCCATGCCCACCGGCACCACGCACATCAGGCCGATCCTGGGGTTGTCCGCCTCGATGAAGATGAGTGCACGGGTCGCCACCGCGGTCAGGAAGGGTTGGGACTGGTTCGGGGCGCTGGGATCGGGCCCCGCCGGGCTGTCGAAACCCTGGTGGCGGTTGGCCAGGTAGTAGCTGCCGTTGACCACCTTGACCGAGCGCACCGTGCCGCTCACCGGGCTGTGCCAGCGGTGATAGCTGAGGGCGCTGAGGAAGGCCTGATAGAGGGTGCCCCCCTCGAACGCGGCGGCGCGCGGGTCGAAGTCCAGCAGGTTGTCCAGGGAATAAGGCTGCCCCTTGAGCCAGAAGGCGTCCTGCCGCCTTACCCCGGTCACCACCTGCAGCGGGGCCGACTCGCAGGCGTTGGCGATCACGCTGTCATCGTCCGGGGCCGTCACCGGCCGCACGCCGGGGCAGAAGCGGCGGGTGAAGAAGTCGTCCCAGCTGGCGAAGCCCTCGTATTCCTCTCCCGGCGCGGTGTGGAAGATCCCCTCGAAGCGCTCTGGGGTGGGGTTGTCGCCGGCCCCGAGCGCCCCCTGCGCCACCTTGATCATCTCCCGTTTCGCCACGTCACCCAGCCAGGGGACGATCAGGGTCTGGCGATCCAGGGGGCTCACCGACTCGGTCAGCACATAACGGGACGCGGGACCTTGCAGGAAGTCGGCCCAGTAACCGAGGATCTTGCGTAATTGCTGGTTCACCAGCGCATTGGCGAAGAAGTCGTACCCGGCGGCCGTCGCCATGGGCCAGTTGAGCAGGGCATTGATGGGGAATCCGATCAGCCCGGCGGGCTCCTGGGTCTGCACATCCTGATAGGCTTCCGGGGCCGTGGTCATGATGCCGTTGAGCAGCTGCAGGAACTCATCGAAGCTGCGCACCTGGACCTGACCGAGCGGCGTGCTGTGCTCGTGCTGCCACGCCTCGTCAAACATCCCCTGTGCCTGCTGATGCAGGAGAGGATCCTGCTCCACCAGCGCCTTCAATCCGGCGATCGGGGCCACCAGCGGGCGAGGCTGGCGGGTGACCGCCTGACGCAGCCGCTGTACCCAGCGCGCCACATGGGCCTGATCCCGGGGGACCCAGCCACCGGCATGGGCATGGGGGTGACGCGTATCCACTGCCTTGTTCATCGCTCTCTCCTTGTTGAAGCGCCTTGGGCCCGCCGGATGCGATGCGCCTGAAGGCGCCATCTGGCAGGAAGCAAGGTGTAGCACAGGGGGAAAGCGGCCTCCATTGACAGAAATGGCAGCGGCGAAGCGGGGAAAAAGAGGCTAACGGAGGCGTTGGCAAACGACGGAAATGCGAAAGGCCAGCTCAATGAGCTGGCCTTTCTGAAAAATGGCAGGGGCGGCAGGACTCGAACCCGCAACCATCGGTTTTGGAGACCGCTGTTCTACCAATTGGAACTACGCCCCTGCAACAAACGAGGCGTAGTATACAAAGCGGAGGTCAAAGGTAAAGGCTTTTTTTCTCACTTTCGATGCGATCGAACAAATGACGACCAGATCCCCGCAATTCCAACAAGGAGCGGGGGTAAGCTGCTGTATTTGCAGCCCCGACGGGGTAGGAATGGGACACAAATGGGGGTAGGGTGAAACCAGGCTCAGGGAGGCTGCCCATGCTCAATTACCGACTGCTGCAACAGCTTGCGCCCCTCAACTTCCGGGATGAGCGCAAGACGGAGACCCTGGCCGACTATCTGGACAGAGTCTCTCCCCTGGTGCCCTCCATTCCCTCCAATGTGCTCGCCCAGTGGATTTACCGCCATTGGCGCGGTTTTGAATCCAACTGGAGCTTTATCGATCTCGCCAGCCACCAGTTCGAGTGCGAGCACTGGCCCACCGCGCAGATTATCGAGCAGATAGACTCCCGCCACATGGAGGTGATCGATCGCTGGGGCGAGATGCTGCGCAGCAACCGCTACGTGCGCCGCTCCTGGCTCGGCGATGACATGCTGCGCCGGGGCACCTGGTCCGAGCCTGTCATCGTCCTCGCCACCGCCCCGGGAACCTGCTACCCGGACGGTCACCCCCTGCCCCATCCCTACTGCCTGCTGGAGGGGCACCACAGGCTCGGCTACCTGCGCAGCATGGCCGCCGATGGCGCTCCTTTGCAGACGCAGCACGCACTCTGGATTTGTCGACCCGTTCGCGACACTTAAACGTTTTTCTGGGCAAATCCTGCCTCTGAAATAAATTTTTGACAATTCAAAAACCAGCCCTATAATCGGTGCGGTTTTGAAAAAGGTCGGGACAGGACAATGCCGTTTTTGATGAAAAAAGCAGCCTTGCAGACGGGTGGAGCGCACCAGAGCGGCCCCGTTGTTTCCGGTTCCCGTCCCACAGATCCCCCGTTTTTTTTGAAAAGAGCCCCTGTTTCAGGGGCTTTTTTTTGTGCCGGAAAAACCTTCATTGATGCCAAAGGGAATGCAGACGATGACCAATCCACTCTATAACAAACACGTCATCTCCATCTCGGATCTGACCCGGTCCGACATGGAACTGGTGGTCGCCACCGCACAGCGGTTGAAGGCCGAACCCGACAGCCGCCTGCTGAAAGACAAGCTGGTCGCCAGTTGCTTCTTCGAAGCCTCCACCCGCACCCGTCTCTCCTTCGAGACCGCGGTCCAGCGCCTGGGCGGCAACATCATCGGCTTCGCCGACGGCGGCAACACCAGCGCCAAGAAGGGCGAGACTCTGGCCGACTCCATCAAGATCATCAGCTCCTACACCGATGCGGTGGTGATGCGCCACCCGAAGGAAGGGGCAGCCCGTCTGGCCTCCGAGTTCTCCCGGGTGCCGGTCATCAACGGCGGTGACGGCTCCAACCAGCATCCCACCCAGACCCTGCTCGACCTCTTCTCCATCCACGAGACCCAAGGCAAGCTGGACGGCCTCAACGTCGCCTTCGTCGGTGACCTCAAGTACGGCCGCACCGTCCACTCCCTGGCCCAGGCCCTGAGCCTGTTCAACTGCCGCTTCTTCTTCATCTCCCCGGAGGCGCTGGCCATGCCGGACTACCTCTGCGAGGAGCTGGAAGAGAAGGGCATCCGCTTCAGCGTGCACGAGACCATGGAAGAGGTGATGCCGGAGCTCGACATCCTCTACATGACCCGCGTCCAGAAGGAGCGCTTCGACGAGACCGAGTACAAGCACATGGCCGCCAAGTTCGTGCTGGAGCTGGCGACCCTGGAAGGGGCCAAGCCCACCATGAAGATCCTCCATCCCCTGCCCCGGGTTGACGAGATCGAGGTCGCCGTCGACAAGACCCCCCACGCCTACTACTTCCAGCAGGCGGAGAACGGGGTCTATGCCCGCCAGGCACTGCTGGCACTGGTACTGAACGAAACCGTCTAAGGGAAAGGGGAACATCATGTCCGAGAAGAACCAACTGCAAGTCGAAGCCATCCGCCACGGCTCCGTCATCGACCACGTCCCCGCCGGCCAGGGCATCAAGATCCTCAAGCTGTTCCAGCTGATCGAGACCCAGGAGCGGATCACCGTCGGCTTCAACCTCAAATCCGGCGCCCTCGGCAAGAAGGATCTCATCAAGATCGAGAACACCCGTCTGACCGAGCAGCAGGCCAACCAGCTCGCCCTGTTCGCCCCCAAGGCGACCGTCAACATCATCGAAGACTTCGTGGTGGTGAAGAAGCACCAACTGGCGCTGCCGGAGTTCATCGAAGGGGTGTTCCACTGCCCCAACTCCAACTGCATCTCCCACAACGAACCGGTGGAGAGCTACTTCCGGGTGCGCGAGGTGAAAGGGGCGGTGCGGATGAAGTGCAAATACTGCGAGAAGTCCTTCACCCAGGACATCGTCAGCGAACGCTACTGATTTCCTGCCGACAAAGGATATCCATGTGGGCCCCATCGGGCCCATTTTTGAACCCTGTCACATCACTTATTCCCCCTTTGGTTATAATTTGCCATCCCGTAATGGATATACCTCGCTCATCCCCTGCTTGAGTGCTCCTCATTAGTGTTTTTCGCTATGAAAAGCCGGAACGACAGACTGGGCGAGACCGCCATCGCTCATCGCCAAAGGAAGTCGCCATGGTCAACACCCTCAGCCGCCCAGCAGAACCAGAGTCCGACCTGGCCCAGCTCGACGCCTGCCGCCAGATCATCGGCCAGCACTGCTACAGCACCCAGGAGGAGATCCGCCGCGAGCTCTCCGCCCGCGGTTTTGCGGACATCAGCCAGTCCACCATCTCCCGCCTGCTGCGCCGTCTCGGGGTCGCCAAGGCCCAGAACGCCAACGGCAAGAAGGTCTACACCCTGGTGGACGAGCAGCTGGAGCCCGCCGGCAGCACCCGCTCCATCCACGACATGGTGCGCGCCGTGGTCCACAACCAGCAGATGGTACTGGTGCATACCACCCCGGGGGCCGCTACCGTGGTGGCTCGCCTGCTGGATCGCAACGCCAATCCCGAGATCCTGGGGGCCGTGGCCGGCAACGACGTGGTACTGATCGCCCCGCGCCACATCAGCCGAACCCGCCAGGCTCACGCTGCCGTGGTGCGCACCCTGGAAAACGCCCGCTGACCCCTGCTGGATGCCAGAAGGCGACCCCGGGGTCGCCTTTTTGTTGCCCGCGCGGCAAGGAGTCAGACCACGGGAGAGCCCGGGCGCCCCGCCTTGCCAGCCATAAAAAACGGGAGCCCCAGGCTCCCGTTGTTGTCCCTATGTCTGTCGGCATTCATGCCAGCACGGCGCCCAGGCTCAGGCAGAGCACGATCAGCACGGTCAGCATGCCGAGCAGCGGGGCCACCCACTTCAGCCAGCGCACATAGGGCACCTTGGCAATGGCCAGCCCCCCCATGACCACGGCGGAGGTCGGGGTCACCAGGTTCACCAGACCGGAGGCGGACTGGTAGGCGGTGACCACCAGCTCGCGGCCCACGTTGGCGAAGTCGGCGAGCGGCGCCATGATCGGCATAGTCAGCACCGCCAGACCGGAGGAAGAGGGCACCAGGAAGGAGAGCACCACTTCCAGCACGAACATCACGTTGATGAAGACGATGGTGGAGAGGCCGGTCACGATCCCCTCTGCGCTGTGCAAAATGGTGTGGGTGATCATGCCGTTGTCCATCACCACCACGATACCGCGGGCGATACCGATGATGAGGGCCACGCCGAGCAGGTCACGAGCGCCGTCGATGAAGTTGGAGGTCAGCTCCTCCTCGCTCATGCGGGAGATGACGCCGACGATGATGGCGGCAGCCAGGAAGACGCCGGAGATCTGCGCCATCCACCAGCCCAGCACGGCCACCCCGTAGATCATCACGGCAAAGGCGGCGACGAAGATACCCAGCACGATCTTGCGGGTGGTGGTGAACTCCAGCATCTGGTCGCTCTTGTTGCCGAGGAAGTGGGCACGGTTCTCTTCCCACTTGTCGGCCACCAGGGACTTGCTGGGATCGCTTCGCACCATCTTGGCGTAACGCATCACATAGGCCACGCAGATCAGCCAGCCGGCCACCAGCATGGCGACCCGCAACCAGATGCCGTCGGTGAAGGAGATGCCGGCCGCGTTGGCGGCGATCACGGTGGCGAACGGGTTGATGGTGGAGCCCAGGGTACCGATACCGGCCCCCAGCAGCACGGTCGCGGCAGCGACCACGGGGTCGAAGCGGGCCGCCATCATCACCGGCACCAGCAGGGTGTAGAACGGCAGGGACTCTTCCGCCATGCCGTAGATGGTACCCCCTGCGGCGAACAGCGCCATCAGGATGGGGATCATCCACTCTTCACGGCCACGCAGGCGATCGGTGACGCGCTCGATACCGGCATCGATGGCACCTGTCTTGGTCACGATGCCAAGGAAGCCACCGATGATCAGGATGAAGAGGGAGACGTCGATGGCGCCAGCCTCGTAGGTGTCGTGGTTGTAGAGACCGTCGATGGGTGCCAGCAGCACGTCGACGATCCCCTGGGGATTGGCATCCACCAGTTTGTAGGTACCGGCCACCGGCACTTCCTTGCCGAGGGCCTCGTTCATGGTCATCTCGTATTTGCCGGCCGGCACTATCCAGCTCAGGGCGGCCACCAGGGCGATCAGCACAAACAGTATCGTGTAGGCTGACGGGAACTTGAATTTGGTCATGGTCCAGCTTCCTTCTGTGGGTGTGGTATCCATGCAGGCTGCGGGTCGTAGGGTTGGAGGTATTATGCCGCTGTCACATGGTTGAAAAGCCGGGGGTCACCCCCCGGCACCACTGACGACGTCAGTCGCCCAGCGTAGCCACCATCACTGCCTTGATGGTGTGCATCCGGTTTTCCGCCTCGTCGAACACGATGCTGTGTTCGGATTCGAACACGTCCTCGGTCACTTCCAGGCCCTTCATGCCATATTTGTCGGCCACTTCCTTGCCCATGGTGGTCTCGTCGTTGTGGAACGCCGGCAGGCAGTGCATGAACTTCACATCCGGGTTCTTGGTGGCGTTGATGACGTCCATGTTGACCTGATACGGGGTCATCAGTTTCACCCGTTGATCCCAGGCTTCCTTCGCTTCACCCATGGAGACCCAGACGTCGGTGTAGAGGAAGTCGGCACCCAGCACACCCTCTTTCACGTCTTCGGTCAGGTGGATGCGCGCACCGGTCTCTTCGGCGATGAGGCGGCAGGTGGCAACCAGCTCCTCTTCCGGCCAGAAGGCTTTCGGAGCGACCAGACGAATATCCATACCCATTTTGGCGGCGCCGACCATCAGGGAGTTCCCCATGTTGTTGCGGGCATCACCCAGGTAGGCGAACTTGATTTGATCCAGACGCTTGCCCTTGCCGTGCTCCAGCATGGTCATGAAGTCAGCCAGGATCTGGGTCGGGTGGAATTCGTTGGTCAGGCCGTTCCACACCGGTACACCGGCGTAGGCACCCAGCTCTTCCACGATCTCCTGACCGTAGCCACGGTATTCGATGCCGTCATACATGCGACCCAGTACCCGGGCGGTGTCCTTCATGGACTCCTTGTGACCGATCTGGGAACCGCTTGGGCCAAGGTAGGAGACTTGCGCGCCCTGGTCGAAGGCCGCCACTTCAAACGCACAACGGGTGCGGGTGGAGGTCTTCTCGAAGATTAGGGCAATGTTCTTGCCGACCAGATGCTTGCGCTCATAGCCACCGTATTTGGCTTTCTTCAGGTCGATGGCCAGATCGATCATGTATTGGATTTCGCGCGGGGTGAAGTCCAGCAGTTTCAGGAAGTTACGGTTACGCAGATTAAAAGCCATGATGAGTTCTCTCTATATTTGTTCAGACCAATTTGGCAGTGTTATTGACTACGCAGTTGTTCAGACCAGAGCCTTGGCTCAGGCATTGACGGTATTGGTGGCGACGATGTTGGTGCCGGCTTCCCCCTTGAGGATGGCCAGGCCATCTTCCAGGGAGCCGATGCCGACCATGCCGCCGGTCGCCTTGACGAATTCACAGGAGGCTTCGACCTTGGGCCCCATGGAGCCTGCGTCGAACTTGACCCCGGCCAGCTCGTCCGGGCTGGTGATCCGCAGCGGACGCTGGGTCGGCTTGCCCCAGTCCAGATAGACGGCATCGGCATCGGTCAGGATCAGCAGGGCGTCGGCCTTGATCTGCTTGGCCAGGTAGGCGGCAGACATGTCCTTGTCGATGACAGCCTCGATGCCGGTCAGGCTCTGGCCATCCCAGGTCACCGGGATGCCACCACCACCGGTACAGATGATGAGGTGACCCTGGGCGATCAGGGTTTCGATGGCGTCACCTTCGACGATGCGCTGGGGTAACGGGGACGGCACCACGCGGCGGAAGAACTTGCCGTCTGCCTTGACCACCCAGTGCTTCTCTTCTGCCAGGGTGCGGGCTTCCGCCTCTTCGTAGACGGGGCCGATGAACTTGGTCGGGTTGGCAAACGCCGGATCCTGGGGATCAACCTGCACCTGGGTCAGCAGCGCGGTGACGTTGCGGCTCGGCATCAGGTTCTTCAGCTCCTGGATCAGCATGTAGCCGATCATGCCCTGGGACTCGGCACCCAGCACATCCAGGGGATAGGGGGAGACCTTGGTGTAGGCGCTGTTCTGCAGGGCCAGCAGGCCGACTTGCGGGCCGTTGCCGTGCACCAGCACCACGTTGTAATCCTCGGCGATGCGGGCGATGGTCTTGGCGGCGGTGGCGATGTTCTTGCGCTGGATGTCGGCTTCCAGAGGTTCACCGCGGCGGAGCAGGGCATTGCCCCCCAGGGCGACGACGACAGTTGGTTTTTTCATGGGTGTTACTCTCGAATTCGGGTGTGTGTGGCGCCAGCCTCTGCCGGCGCCACGCCGTCTTGTCAGATGCCGTCACGTTCCATCGGGCAGCTCATGCAGCGGGCGCCGCCGCGGCCACGTCCCAGCTCTTCACCCGGGATGGGCAGCACTGTGATGCCAGCCTTGTCGTACTTCTCGTTGGTGTAGGTATTGCGCTCGTAACCCACCACCACGCCAGGGCGCACGGTCAGCACGTTGTTGGCGTCGTTCCACTGCTCCCGCTCGGCCTCGAAGCTGTCGCCGCCGGTGGTGATGAGCCTGAGCTGATCCACCCCCAGCGCCTTCTCGATGGCGGTCACGAAGTAACCCTCTTCCTTGATGTTCATCCCGGTGGCACCGCCCGGGGTCAGGCTCCAGCAGTTCACATCCTTGCGGATGACTTCCGGATAGACGGAGAAGGTGTCGACATCCATGTGGGTCATGACGGTGTCGAGGTGCATGCAGCTGCGGTGTTTCGGCAGCTCCATGGCGATGACCTGTTTCGCCTGACCGTGCTTGAACAGGCTGCGGGCCAGGTGCTCCACCCCTTGTGGCGTGGTCCGCTCGGACATGCCGATGAGCACGGCGCCACGGCCGATGACCAAGACGTCGCCCCCTTCGATGGTGGAGTTGTCGTAGTCGCGCTCCTCGTCACCGAAGTACTTGATGAACTCCTGACCGGCAAACTGCGGGTGCCAGCGGTAGATGGCCTTCACGTGGTTGGTCTCGCGACGACGGGCGGCCTTGGCCATGGGGTTGATGGAGACGCCGCCATAGACCCAGCAGGAGGTATCGCGGGTGAAGAGGTGGTTGGGCAGCGGTTCGATGATGAAATCGGTCGGGGCATGCATGCCGACCACCATGTTGACGCCACTGTAGGGCATCTCGGAGTAGGTCAGGCCGCCGGAGAGGATGCGGGCCAGCTCGCGGTGAGGCATGTCCGCCAGGAAGCAGCGCACGTCGTTGGCCAGGGCAGTGCCGAGGCGATAGTCGGAGACCTGGTGTTGCAGCAGCCAGGCTTTGGCTTCCGGCACATCCAGGGTTTCCGCCAGCAGATTGGTCAGGAGGAAGACTTCGACATTCTGATCGCGCAGTACCTGAGCGAATTTGTCGTGCTCCTGACCGGCACGTTCCACGGACAGGACGTCGTCAAACAGCAGATCCTGGCAGTTGGAAGGGGTCAGACGCTTCAGACTGAGGTTGGGGCGGTGCAACATGACACGGCGCAACTGGCCAACTTCAGAACCTACATAAAATTTGCTCATGATGATATTCCGTCTAGCTGTGGTCCCTGCGAGTGATTGAATAGATTCCTTCTATTCAGGCTCGTGGCTAAGGCGGGATATTCTTTATGTAGGGTACTCGGCTTATGTTCTATCCTGCCCTTGCCTTTCGACGCAGAGATTAGGTCTGGCAACTCCACCAAACTTGGACATTGATCACATTCACCCGAGACTGCATAAATTCAGAAGTTAATTTATGATGGAGTTTACATATCTGACATTTCCCTCACCCTCCATCCGGCATAAATACGCAATAAGGCCCCAATATATTCCACAAAGAGCGCAATTTCATTCATCCATGATATCCAGAAATGGATAGCCACCAATAAAAAACATCAAATAAATCATTACATTAAAATCAAAATGCTCATTTTTTGAATAAACTTCACCCAACTTTGAATTTATCCTCGCTTATCATCCCGTTTGCTCTCACATAAATAATCACCTGCTCCTTTATCGCTGAATAATCCATCTCTTGTCCCAGATCATGGCGGCCTGCCCGGGCCAGATGGCGAGCCTCATCGCCAAGCCGTGTGCACTATCTCTTTTATATGGATATGCATTTTGCACGCATCCTGATGGCGGCTTTTTCACCGACCGGAGTGCAACCGGGATTCAAAGTTTTTTCATTAGTTGAATTTTTTCAGTCACCTTGCGCCGATTTCGGGTTCGCCTTAACTCAAAAAGTGATGCTTGTCACATTCGTTCCCGTCACCAAGGAGATAACCATGAAGATCCCGTCGCTGTTTCTGTTCGTCGCCCTGGTCCTGCCCATGACACCTACCTTGGTGCATGCCCAGGGAGCCCCCGCCATGCCGCTGGTGGTCTGTCACGTTGACCAGGCACCCCAGATGCTGGTCCCCGCCTACCTATGCCAATGGCACGGTGGCAGCCAGCATCCCTGACCCTCTCGCCCAAGGGGAGGCGATCTCCTCTTGGGTCATCCCCGCTTTCCCTCCTTTATCTCCTGAATGGGATCCGGACCACGCCACCTGCATCATGCCCGTTGCTCTCCTCCACCCTCATCTGCGATCGACACTGACCGACCTCCCCGGATTCTGAACCGCAGTTAAACGCCTTGTGAGATATTCGCCATCAACTGCGTAAGTAAAGTGCCAACAAAATTCTCGCCATAGTCGGAAGATGCGCGTGAAAAAACAGCATGATAGAACATTAAAGTCATGATTTTAAAAAAGATAACTTCATTATCCTTTCGCGGGAAACCAGTTTGGATAAAACGTTTTTCAGCATGTCATTGTCGCCCTGCGCGAAATCCTTATAGTTACTCCTGCACGGACGCAATGAAGTCGGTCAGGAAGACTGGCTGCCAGGGTTGGGCAAATGGACTCACCACAGGATGTGGTAAAGGACACCTCCCAGGACGGAGAAAGTGCGACGGGAACGGATGACTCGTCAGGCCATGATGGCTAAAGGACACCCCAAAGGATTGGGAAGGGGAAACCTAAAGGAAGAGGTATAGTCAGGGATTGCAGGGAGCAACTTCGTTCAAGGATATGAGCGATAAGACTATCGGGGGCGACGCAAGTCGCCCCCATCTTTTTTGGGTATTTTTCACGTCTGCCCGCTGATGGGTCACCCCGGCCACGGTACTGCTGGCCAGGGTACCCGGGACTCGCCCAGCCGGCGCTATTCCAGCCGGAAGTGCCCCACTATCTCCCGCAGCCTGTCATAGGTGCGCTGCATGGCATTCGAGCTGTCCACGGTGCGCTCGCCATTCCCCTTGAGCTGGGTGATCACCTCGGCGATGGCACTCATGTTGCGATTGATCTCCTCGGCGACGGCACTTTGCTCCTCCGCGGCCGTGGCGATATGGCTGATGAGATCGTTGATCTCCACCACTTCTCCCGCCATCAGATCCAGTGACGCATTCACCTTGCTGGTGTTTTCCGCCGCATCCTGGCAGCTCTGTCGGGTGTTGCCCATGGCGGCCACCACGGTCTGGGTACCCCGTTGCAGCCGGGTCAGCATGGTCTGGATCTCGGCAGTGCTCTTCTGGGTGCGTCCCGCCAGAGAGCGCACTTCGTCCGCCACCACCGCAAACCCCCGCCCCTGCTCACCAGCCCGGGCTGCCTCGATGGCAGCGTTGAGGGCCAGCAAGTTGGTCTGCTCTGCGATGCCACCGATGACCCCGAGAATCGAGCCTATCTGCTGCACATCCTGCTGCATGGCTTCGATGGAGTGTGCCGTGGCCTCCACCTCCGTCACCAGCGCAGTGACGCTGGCCATGGCCTGATCCACCACCTGACGCGACTGGTTGGCCAGTTGCTGGCTCTGGCCGGTTAGCTGGGCAGTATTGGCCGCGCTCTCCGATACCGAAACGGCAGTACGGCTCATCTCGTTGATGGCGGTGACTACCTGTTCGGTCTCCCGCACATGCTCGGCCAGCAGGCCCTGGGCCGACCCCGTCTGCCTCGCCAATGCCGATATCCCTTCATTGAGCTGGCCGCTCGCTTGTCTCACCTCCCCCATCATGCCCTGCAACTGCTCGATGAAACGGTTGATGCCCGCCGAGATCTGGCCGAGATCATCCTTGCTGGTCACCGTGAGCCGGCGGGTCAGATCCCCATTGCCCTGGGAGAGCTCCTGCACCAGGTCGCGCAAGGAGAGGATGGGTCTATAGGCCAGGTTGAGGGCCACCATGGAGAGGGCCAGTACCAGCGCCGCCACCCCGAGCAGGGCCAGGGTGATCTTGCCGTTGAGCGCCTGGGTCATGGCCCGGATATAGTCGAGATCCACATAACCGGTCAGGGTCCACTCGCTGCCGCGAATATCCAGCTTGTTGGGGCGGCTCTCGCTCTCTCCCTGGGGCTTGCTGCTGTAGAGCACCTGTCCCTGACTGTCGGTGAGGGAGAAGTAACGCCCTTCCCCGCTTACCTTGGTCAGCAGCGTCTTGAATTCGCTCATGTCGAGGTAGTAGAGGTAGGCGGAGTCTGCACCGCGCGGCACCAGGATGGAGATGACGGGTTTGCCGTCCAGCTGCTCCAGCGGGCTGACGGTGATCTGGTTGTTGGCGGCGGGGATCAGCTTGCGCAGGGCATCAACCCTGGCCTTGTCGTCGATGACCCCGTTCGCGTCGAATGCCATGTCGCCAATGAGCTTGACGATGTTGTGAAAGCCGGTCTCCTGCAGCGCCTTCTTGACGCTGGTCACCCCGAGGTTGAGGTTGGCGGCCAGCAGCACCTTCTGGTTGATGTCACCCGCCAGCTTCTCCCTGACCAGGGTGATCTGCTCGTTGATGTTCTGGGTGGCCTGGGTGCGGATGTAGCCGCTGATGAAATGGTTGACGCTGAACCAGGCGGTACCGATGGTGACCAGAATGGCGAGCAGCAACAGCACGTTGATTTTGACTTTGAATGCCATGGTATGGGTCCCTCCAAAGAGAAAGGGCCGGGATGACCCGGCCCTCCCTGCCAATGCTTACTTCTTCTTGGCGTACTTCATGGAGTCCAGGGCTACCGCCAGGATGATGATGCCGCCCTTGATGATGAACTGCCAGTAAGGGCTGACACCGATGTAGGTCAAACCATAGTTGATCAGCGTGAAGATAAGTACGCCGGTGATCACACCCGCGACAGTTCCCACACCGCCGGCAAACGAAACCCCCCCCACCACGCAGGCCGCGATGGCATCCAGCTCGTACATGAAGCCGAGGTTGTTGGTGGCACTGCCGATCCGCCCCGCTTCCAGCATGCCGCCGAAGGCGTAGAAGACACCGGCCAGGGCATAGATGACCACCAGGTTGACGGCGACGTTGACGCCGGACACCTTGGCCGCTTCCGGGTTGCCGCCGATGGCGAAGATGTTCTTGCCAAAGCGGGTCTTGTTCCACAGCACCCAGACGAAGACGCTGGCGATGGCCGCATAGAAGGTCAGGTACGAGAGCTTGAACCCGCCAATCCGGATGAAGCCCTGCGCAAAGTTGGAGAAGCGAGGATCAAACCCGGCCACCGGAGAAGCCCCCACGGAGTCGAAATAGAGGGAGTTGATGCCGTAGACGATGATCATGGTGCCCAGGGTGGTGATGAAGGGCGTCACGTTCAGGTAGGCGACGATCAGGCCGTTGACCAGACCAATCAGGGCCCCCACCACGCACACCAGCAGGATCACCGCCGGAATGGGCACCTCCCCCAGGGTGGGGAAGACCTTGTTGACGTTGGTCAGGGCCTGCAGCATGGTGGCCGCGATCAGCGCCGCCAGGCCGACCTGGCGACCGGCCGACAGGTCAGTACCCTGGGTGATGATGATGCCCGCCACCCCGAGGGCAATGATGACCCGTACCGAGGACTGGGTCAGGATGTTGCTGAGGTTGGTGAGGCTGAGGAAGGAAGGCTCCTTGATCACGATGATCATGAGCAACACCAGCAACACCACATAGATGCCGTTCTCTTTGAGCGCCTGCATCAGATTGAAATTTTTAGCCGACTCCATAATGTCTTCCTGTCTTTATAGGTACAGAGATGCCAGGCGCAGGATCTCGCTCTGGTCAGTTTCTTTGGTGTTGACGATCCCCGCGACCCGGCCATTGCTCATGACCATGATGCGGTCCGTGATGCCGAGCAGTTCCGGCATTTCGGAGGAGATGATGACGATGCCCTTGTCCTTCTTCGCCAGCTCCAGGATGAGCTGGTAGATCTCGAACTTGGCGCCGACGTCGATACCCCGGGTCGGTTCATCCAGCATCAGGATCTCGGGCTGGGTCAGCAGCCATCGACCGATGATCACCTTCTGCTGGTTGCCACCGGAGAGGGAGCCGATCTGGGTCTGCTGGGTCGGTGTCTTGACCCGCATGGAGTCGATGACCCACTGGGTATCGCTCTTCATCTTGTTGTCGCTGAGCAGCCCCATGGATCCCTTGTAGTTGTCCATGTTGGCGATCAGGGAGTTGAAGGCGATGTCGAGGCGTGAATAGATCCCGGTAGAGCGGCGCTCCTCGGTCACCAGGGCGAAGCCGTTCTGGATCGCCTCGTGGGCGTTGTGGTTCGCCACCTCTTTGCCGTGCAGCTTGATGGTCCCTTCGCTGCGATCGCGGATGCCGAACAGGGTCTCCACGATGTCGGTGCGCTTGGCCCCCACCAGACCGGCGATGCCGAGGATCTCCCCCTTGTGCAGGTTGAAGGTCACGTCCTTGATGGAAGGCTGGTTCTTGGCCGTCAGGTGCTCGACCTCGAGGATCACCTCTTTGGGCTGGTTGGTTTTTTCCGGGAAGCGCTGGGTGAGCTCGCGGCCGACCATCATGCCGATGATCTGATCCATGGTCATGCCCTTGAGGGGCTGGGTCGCCACCCACTGGCCATCCCGCAATATGGTGATCTCGTCACAGAGCTGGAAGATCTCTTCCATCTTGTGGGAGATGTAGACGATGCCGCACCCCTTCTCCTTGAGCTTGTTGATGATCTTGAAGAGGTGGTTGACCTCTTTCTCGGTCAGGGAGGAGGTGGGTTCGTCCATGATGACGATCTTGGCGTCATAGGAGAATGCCTTGGCAATCTCGATCATCTGCATCTGGGAAACCGACAGGGTGCCGACCTTGACCCTGGGGTCGATGTCGATGTCCAGCTCCTCGAAGATATGCTTGGTGTCCTGATACATCTTGCCGTGGTCGACAAACAGTCCCTTGGTGGGATAGCGGCCGAGCCACATGTTGTCCATCACGGTGCGTTGCAGTACCAGGTTCAGCTCCTGGTGCACCATGGAAACGCCATTCTCCAGCGCCTCTTTGGACGAGGTGAAGTTGATCTCCTGTCCCTTGAAGAAGATCTTGCCCTGATCCTTCTCGTAGATGCCGAACAGGCACTTGAGCAGCGTGGACTTCCCTGCGCCATTCTCGCCCATCAACGCATGCACAGAATGAGGACGGACCCGTAAATTGACATTATCGAGTGCCTTGACGCCAGGAAAGCTCTTACTGACGTCAATCATCTCCAACAGCCATTCTGATTGTTGCCGTGTTGTCATATCAGCCATCACATCTGGTTGAAAAGAGGGCAAGGGGATCTCCCTTGCCCTGAGGGGAGGAATTACTCGAATTGGGACAGGTTGTCTTTGTCTACGCCCACGTAGGCAACGCGGACGACCTTGTTGTCGATCTTCCAGTTGGTGCCTTCACCGGCCGGCTTGCCTTCGGCCAGGTTCTTGGTCAGCTCGAAGGTGGCCTTGGCCTGGTTGGCCGCATCGTTCAGCACGGTACCGGCCATGGCACCGCTCTTGACCATGGCCAGGGCTTCCGGCAGGGCGTCAACACCGAACACCGGGATGGCGGTCTTGCCCTGGGCCTTCAGAGATTCCACGGCGCCCATCGCCATGCCGTCGTTGTTGGCGATGACCACTTCGATCTTGTTGGCGTTCGGACCGGAGATCCAGGCATCCATCTTGTCCTTGGCCATGGCGGTATCCCACATACCGGTATCCATGTGCAGTTGCTCGGTCTTGATGCCGCCATCGTTCAGAGTCTTGACGACGTAGGTGGTGCGGGCTTCCGCATCCGGGTGGCCAGGCTCACCCTTGAGCAGCACGAACTGGATGACGCCATCCTTGTTCAGATCCCACTCGGGGTGCGCTTTCCAGTGCTTGGCGATCAGCTGGCCCTGAATGATTCCGGACTCCTTGGAGTCGGTGCCAACGTAGTAGGCCTTGTCATAGCTGGCCAGGTCGGCCGCGCTCGGTTCCTTGTTGTAGAAGACCACGGGGATCTCGTCCGCACGGGCTTTCTCAATCACGACAGGGGCCGCCGCCGGGTCAACCAGGTTGATGGCCAGGGCCTTCACGCCCTTGGCCAGCAGTACATCGATCTGGTCGTTCTGCTTGGACTGGTCGTTCTGGGAGTCGTTCATCAGCAGTTCCACACCCGGGGTGGCCGCCGCTTCTTTCTCGATGGCCTTGCGCACCACGGCCATGAAGTTGTCGTCGTACTTGTAGACGGTGACCCCGATACGGGTATCGGCCTGGGCTTGGGCTCCCGCCATCAGTCCCATCAGCAAGGTGGCAACTGTCGTGAGTTTTTTCATTGTTATGCTCCGATCTCTATCTGTTTTTTGTAGGGAATGCTGTACACCGTTTGAGCTGGCGCCAGCCTAATGTAATCAGTTTGTTGTGAGGCGGTCTGTGATCCTGGCAACAAAATGAAAACGTTTACACTCTGTTACATAGCCGTAATATTGTTAAAAATTAAATAGTTACGTGAGAAACTGCCTTTGGGTCTCGCCATCTCGCGACGGCGGGTCCGGCTAGCGCAGACGGCAGTGCCACTGATAACGACCCGGCAACAGCCAGAACTCGGGCCGCACGCTCTGGCTCCAGGAGTCGTCGCCTCCCACCCCCATGTGGAAGCCATCGAGGCACAGGTGCGTGCCCCCCAGAGCCACCAGATCGGTCTGGTGACGGGCTTCGGTCAGCTGCTGCTGACTGTAGCGGCTGACACTGAAGTGGAAGCGCCCCTCCACCACCAGATCCCCCAGTTGCAGTGCGCGGGTATCGCAGCGCAGCCCGTTGTCGGTCGGGAAGACATAAGGGGTGTGCAACGCCTCGATGGGCAATTGCCAGCGACCGAGATCGGCGGCGAGCCGGCGATCCGGGTAATTCTCGTGGGGGCCAAGCCCCAGCCAGCTCACCGGGGCACCTTCGGCCGGTTCATCGGCCAGCCAGAGCCGGGCACCGATGCGCGGCAGGGAGGGCATGTCGGCGGCCACCTCCACCTCGATGGCGAGGTGCATGGCGCCCTCCCCGTCAATCCTGTGATGCCAGCGGGTCAGGATCTTCGGCTCGTCACCCACGAAGTAGCCGTGGTGCGCCGTGATGAGACCCTGCTCCGGACTCGGCTCCAGGCCGAGACAGCGGTGCTGCAGATCATTGAGTCCGGCCTCCTGCCAGCGGGCAATCCAGGCGTTGGGATCGGCGTGATCCGCCTCGCTGGTGCCGATATCGTTGTCGAGCGGCGCCCGATAGAAGTGATCGGCGATGGCGTCGCACAGCCGCTCGCGGCCCTGTTTCTGCCAGCTGACGATGCGACCACTGGCCTTGTCGAGCTGCCACAGGGAATCTGCGGCGCCAAGCACCCAGTGATCGCGCTGCTCGGTCAGGCTGACCGCCGGGCAGGCCGACGGCAGCGCCAGGGGCGCGGGCAACAGGCATTGCTGGCGAGCCACCTCGTGACCCGCTCCGGCCCAGGCCGTGGCGGTGGGCTGCACGATGGCGAGATCCAGCCAGGCAAGCGCCCCCGGCGCAAAGGCCGGCAATTGCTCCAGCAGGGTCAGCGTCACGCTCCCCCAGGGGGCCAGCTCGAGCGGGCATTCACCCTGGCTCACCACCACGCCGTCTTCACACAGCCGCCACAGCAGGCGTTCGTTGTCCGTCTCGCGGAACAGGTATTCGCTGCGGATCTCCACCGTCAGCGGCTGGCGACCCTGCAGGGTCAGAACGAAGGGCTGCTGGGCACGCCG
The DNA here is from genome assembly GCF_040908105.1 of Aeromonas sp. R7-2. Taxonomy (NCBI): domain Bacteria; kingdom Pseudomonadati; phylum Pseudomonadota; class Gammaproteobacteria; order Aeromonadales; family Aeromonadaceae; genus Aeromonas; species Aeromonas sp. R7-2. The sequence continues at coordinate 47,510 of NZ_JBFODC010000003.1, forward strand.
GGCTTCAAACAAGGAGGGATGGGGGGTGCGATCGGGGAACAGCAGGCCGTTGCAGCAGAACTGGCGATCGTTGGGAGTGTCGCCGAAGTCGCCACCATAGGCCCAGAAATGGCGGCCATCGTCGGTCTGCTTGTCCAGCCCCTGATCGACCCAATCCCAGACAAACCCACCCTGCAGCCGCGGATGATCGCGAAATGCCTGCCAGTAATGGGCATAGCCCCCCAGGCTGTTGCCCATGGCGTGGGCGTATTCGCACAGGATCAGCGGCCGGGTCTCTTCCGGCAGGCCGATCCACTTGGCCAGTGCCCACTTGGGCACCGCCGGGAAGGGTTGATCCTGATGGGTACGGGCATACATGGGGCAGATGATGTCGGTGGCCGGGGTGTCGGCCCCGCCCCCTTCGTACTGCACCGGGCGGCTGGGGTCCGCCCCCTTCACCCAGCGATACATGGCGTCGTGGGCCGGGCCATAACCGGATTCGTTCCCCAGAGACCAGATGATGATGCTGGGGTGGTTGAAGTCCCGGGCCACCATGCGGGTAACCCGCTCCAGGAAGGCGTTGCTCCAGGCGGGATCCCGCGCCAGCCGCCCCATGGGGGTCATGCCGTGGGTCTCCAGGTTCGCCTCGTCCACCACATAGAGGCCGAGCCGGTCGCACAGGCGATAGAGCTCGGGGTGATTGGGATAGTGGGAGCAGCGCACCGCGTTGAAGTTGTGCCGCTTCATCAGCAGCAGATCCTGCTCCATGTCGGCCGGGGTCACCACGTGACCCGTGGCGGGATGGTGTTCATGGCGATTGGCACCACGAATCAGCAGGGGCTGACCGTTGACCCGCAGCAGGCCGCCACGGATCTCCACCGCCCGAAAGCCCACGTCATGGGCCTCGCTCTCGAGAGCGCTTCCCTGCTCGCCCAGCAGGGTCAGGGTCAGGCGATAGAGGTGCGGGGTCTCGGCGCTCCACTTGTGTGGGGCCGTTACCGTCAGGCACAGCTCGGCGCGATCGTCATACACCCCTTTCTCGTCGATGGCCTGGGTGCCAATCTGCTGGCGCAGGGTCGCCACCCGCTCGTCGCCATCATAGAGGTTGGCCTCCACCGACAGACCGGCTCCGTTGGCCGCCTGCAATTCAACCTTGAGGCGGGCATCCCGGTAGCAGGCGTCGAGCTCGGGCGTCACTCGGATATCCATCAGATGACGGGCCGGTTTGTGCAGCAGGCTGACGGAGCGGAAGATGCCGCTCATGCGCCACATGTCCTGATCTTCCAGATAGGAGCCGTCAGACCAGCGCAGCACCAGGACGGCGAGGCGGTTGGCCCCGGCCTGAAGGAAGGGGGTCAGATCGAATTCCGCCGGCAGCCGGCTGTCCTGGGAGTAACCGACCCAGCGGCCGTTGCAGAAGAGATGAAACGCGCTGTCCACCCCGTCGAAGATGATCCGGGTCTGCCCCTCGGCCAGCCAGTCCGCAGCAACGGTGAACTCGCGGGAGTAGCAACCGGTGGGGTTCTCGGCAGGCACCCGCGGCGGGTCGCAGGGAAAGGGGTACTTGATGTTGGTGTAGATGGGCACATCCGTGACGGGTCGCACCCCCGGATAGGCCGCAGCCAGTTGCCAGTTGCCCGGCACCTTGATGGGGCAGGCATCCGGCAGATCCTCCACCAGCCACTGCTCCGGCACCCGCTCCGGGGCCTCGAACCAGGAGAACTGCCACTCGCCGTCCAGCAGCAGGCGGGAAGGTGACAACCCCCCCATCCTGGCTTCCCCTTCACTGCGCCAACTGGACAAGGGGGTATGGGCTGGCAACCGGTTCACGGCGGTGATCCCCTGGGTCTGCCAATCCTGACGGGCCACTATCTCCCTGAGCATGCTTCACTTCTCCCTGCATTCACGCTGAAAACCACTGCAGTGTAGGAGAGTTTTGCCCGGTGATCGGCGATCCCGCTCACACAGATGTAAACGATTACACTCATTTTGTTAAGTAAAACGGAGTAAAAATCGGATAAATCCGGGTAAATGACCCCATGGGGGAAAAAGCGGACCTTCGGAAGGGCAAAAGATGCCCGGGAGTGTGAAACCGGGAGGCAATGGCCGAGCCAGCGGAGCAAGCCATGGCAAAGACACTACATCGCGCCCCCCTCGCCTCATCAGGTGCTGGAGCGCCCCAACCCGGTTCTGGGCACGCAGCCCGGTCTCTCGAAGGAGTGTGCAGAGGCCACGAGAGCCCCTGCCCGGCGCAGAGAAAAGCCATGGCGGGTGTCTGGCAGGATCTGGCCGGAAGTGAGGCTCGGCAGGCCGGGGGAGAGGAGCTCGTGGCAGACGAGCGGGAAGAGCAGCCGAGTTCAGCAGGCAGGGAGTGTGAGGGGACGGTTATCACTCCTCAGACAGTCCTTTATGGTCTGCGCTAGCCATGCTTTCAGCTATCCGTCTGAGCTACTCATAGTCTGAGCTATGGGGGCGCTTTATGGGCTGCAGTACGGGTTCGCCAGGTGCAGCGCTTGCGCCGACAGGGCGCAAGCGCTGCGATCAGGACCTGACGGGAGCGACCGAATGGCGGTTGATCAGGGTGGGGGTATAGATGCGGCTCTGCACCGATTCGCTCTCCCCTGCGGCGAGTTGCAGCGCCAGCTTGGCCGCCTGGGCCGCCATCAGCTCGATGGGATAGCGCATGGTGGAGAGCTTGGGTCTCAGGTATCTGGCGTAGATGATGTCATCGAAGCCCACCACAGACACCTCTTCCGGCACCTTGAGGCCGTTGTCCGCCAGCACAGAGATGGCCCCTGCCGCCATGGCGTCGTTGTAGGCCACCACCGCCGTGATGGGCAACCCCTTGGCCAGCAGGTTGAGCATGGCGCGCTCGCCCCCCTCTTCATTGGGCATGCCGCTCTCCACCAGCTCGGGATCGGCGAAGACCTCCGCCTCCGCCAGGGCATCCTGATAGCCCTGGTGGCGCAACAGCGCATCCTCGATGGCGTGATCCGAGCTCAGGAAGGCGATATGGCGGTGGCCGAGATCCAGCAGATGACGGGTGGCGGTCGCCGCACCCTGGCGGTTGTTGAGAGCGATGCAGCGCCCCCTCAGACTCGGAATGTCGCGGTTGATCAGCACCATGCCGGGGGCGCGCAGGGCGTAGTCGACCAGCTCCTCGTCGCCGAGCGCCTTGCTGTGCACCACCAGTGCCTCGCAGCGTTTGCCGATGAGCAACTCGATGGCCTCCCGCTCCTGCTGGGCGCGGTGAAAACCATTACCCATCAACAGGTGCAAGCCCTGCTCCACTGCCACCGCAGCGACCCCTTTGACCAGGGCGCCGAAGAAAGGATCCGCCACGTCGCCCACCACCACTCCCATGGTGTCACAGGTCTGGCTGACCAGGGCCCGCGCGTTGGCGTTGGGGGTATAGCCCAGCTCGGCCATGGCCTTCAGCACCACCTCGCGGGAGGCGGCACTGGCCTTGGGTGAGTTGTTCATCACCCGTGAAACCGTTGCCACTGACACATTGGCCAAACGGGCGACATCCTTGATGGTGCTCATGCTGTTTTCACTTATTTCACGCTGCAACTGGCCGCATTATACCGTTCAATGTCACTGATAACAGGGGGAAAAATCAGAACTTGCCACATTGGTCGATGAAAACAAGTGTAATCGTTTACACATATTTGTTAAGCAGCTCACAGTTTGCCCGTCAGCCCCTCGGCTAGACTCCTGCTCAGGCTTTCCTGATGCGAGGAGTTGAGGGTGGAACAACGGATGAAAGTACTGGTCACCGGCGGTTGCGGCTACATCGGCAGCCACACCTGTCTGGCCTTGCAGGCCGCAGGCATGGAGCCCGTGGTGGTAGACAACCTCTGCAACAGCAAGGCGGGCGTCCTGACCCGTGTCGCCGCCATCAGCGGGCGCGAGCCCCGCTTCTACGAAGGGGACATCCGTGACCCGGCCCTGCTGGATCGCATCTTCAGCGAGCAGCACATCGACGCCGTGATCCACTTCGCCGCCCTCAAGGCGGTCGGCGAGTCGACCCGCATCCCGCTGGACTACTACGAGAACAACCTGAGCGGCACCCTGGTATTGCTGCAGGCGATGAAACGGGCCGGGGTACGCAATCTGGTGTTCAGCTCGTCGGCCACCGTCTACGGCGATCCCGCCAGCACCCCGATCCGGGAAGATTTCCCCCGCAGCGCCACCAACCCCTACGGCCGATCCAAGCTGATCATCGAGGAGATCCTCGAGGATCTGCAGCGGGCCGAGCCCCACTGGAGCATGACCCTGCTGCGCTATTTCAACCCCGTCGGCGCCCACGAGTCCGGCACCCTGGGAGAGGATCCCCAGGGCATCCCCAACAATCTGATGCCGTTTTTGACCCAGGTCGCCATCGGCCGGCGCGACTGCCTCTCGGTCTTTGGTAACGATTACCCAACCATCGACGGCACCGGGGTGCGCGACTACATCCATGTGATGGATCTCGCCGAAGGGCACGTCAAGGCTCTGGAACACTGCGCCGGACGGGGCGGTGTCCACGCCTACAACCTGGGCACGGGCCAGGGCCAGAGCGTGTTGCAGATGGTCGCGGCGTTCGAGGCCGCCTGCGGTCGGCCCCTTCCCTACCGGATCGAGCCACGGCGCCCCGGCGACATCGCCGAGTGCTGGGCCGATCCCGCCAAGGCCGAACGCGAGCTGGGCTGGCGTGCCCGGCGGGATCTGGCCGCCATGTGCGCCGACAGCTGGCGCTGGCAATCCGCCAACCCCCAGGGGTATGAGGCGTGATATCCGTTTTGCTCCCTTCTCCCGTCGCGGGAGAGGGGCCACAGATGAGCGGCGCACCCGCCCTCATCACTGCCCGCAATTCCTTTATTGAGCTTGAGGAGTGATGATGTTCAACCCGGTTGATCACCCCCACCGTCGTTTCAACCCGCTGACCGGCCAATACGTGCTGGTCTCCCCTCACAGGGCCAAGCGCCCCTGGCAAGGCCAGGTCGAGAAGGTGAGCCTGGCGCCGAGCCAGGCCCATGATCCCGACTGCTTCCTCTGCGCGGGCAACACCCGGGTGACCGGCGATATCAACCCCGACTATCAGGGCACCTTCGTCTTTACCAACGACTTCGCCGCCCTGATGCAGGACACCCCGGCCGCTGACGCGGCGCCGGATCCCCTGCTGAAGCTGGAAGCCGCCCGGGGCACCAGCCGGGTCATCTGCTTCTCGCCGGATCACGGCAAGACCCTGCCCGAGCTGCCCCTGCCCGCCATCGAAGGGGTGATCACCACCTGGATGGACCAGGTGGCCGAGCTCTCTGACCAGTGGGAATGGGTCCAAGTCTTTGAAAACAAGGGCGCCGTCATGGGCTGCTCCAACCCGCACCCTCACGGCCAGCTCTGGGGCAGCGACTTCCTGCCCAACGAGATTGCCCGGGAAGAGGCGCACCAGCGCGCCTGGCTGGCCGAACACGGCCGTCCCCTGCTGCTGGACTATGTGGAGCGGGAGCTGGCGGATCGCTCCCGCATCGTGGTGGAGACCGCCCACTGGCTGGCGGTGGTGCCCTTCTGGGCGGCCTGGCCGTTCGAGACCCTGCTGCTGCCCAAGGCCCATGTCCCCTCCATGCTGGATCTCACCCGGGAACAGCAACAGGACCTGGCCATCGCGCTCAAGGAGCTCACCAGCCGCTACGACAACCTGTTCCAGTGCAGCTTCCCCTACTCCATGGGCTGGCACTTCGCCCCGCCCCGTTCCGACTGCCCCGAGGCGTGGCAACTGCACGCCCACTTCTATCCGCCCCTGCTGCGCTCCGCCACGGTGCGCAAATTCATGGTGGGCTTCGAGATGCTGGCCGAGACCCAGCGCGATCTCACCCCGGAACAGGCGGCCGAACGGCTGCGCGCCCTCAGTCCCATCCACTACAACGACCAGAACCAGGCCAACGAGGAGGCCCTATGACCCCGAGCCAGCGCGTCAGCGCCGTGTTTGCCGAGCAGTTTGAGCAACAACCCGACCTGCTGGTACGGGCTCCAGGTCGCGTCAACCTCATCGGCGAGCACACCGACTACAACGACGGCTTCGTGCTGCCCTGCGCCATCGACTACGAGACCTGCGTCGCCATCGGCCTGCGCGGAGACAACCTGGTCGAAGTGATCGCCGCCGACTACGACAACCAGCGCGACCGGTTCAGTCTCGATCAACCCATCGAGCACCACCCCAGCCAGCGCTGGAGCGACTATATCCGCGGCGTGGTGAAACACCTGCAGGCACGGGGCCACGCCCTGCGCGGCCTCAATCTGGTGGTCTCCGGCAACGTGCCCCAGGGGACGGGTCTCTCCTCCTCCGCTTCCCTGGAGGTGGCCATCGGCCAGGCCTTCAAGGAGGCCCAGGGGCTGGCCATCAGCCAGGCGGAAATCGCCCTCAACGGCCAGCAGGCGGAGAACCAGTTCGTCGGCTGCAACTGCGGCATCATGGATCAGATGATCTCCGCGAGCGGCAAGCAGGATCACGCCCTGCTGCTCGATTGCCGCTCCCTGGAGACCCGGCTCATCCCCATGCCCACCGATCTGGCGGTGCTCATCGTCAACTCCAACGTGCGCCGCGGCCTGGTGGACAGCGAATACAACACCCGTCGCCAGCAGTGCGAAACCGCCGCCCGTCACTACGGGGTCAAGGCCCTGCGCGACCTGGATCTGGCGACGCTGGAAGCGGGCAAGGCCGGTCTGGACGAGGCCTGCTATCGCCGTGCCCGCCACGTGGTCGGCGAGAACGCCCGCACTCTGGCGGCGGCCGATGCGCTGGCACAGGGCGATCTGGTGCGCCTCGGCGAGCTGATGGGCCAGTCCCACGCCGCCATGCGCGATGACTTCGAGATCACCGTGCCCCCCATCGACGGCCTGGTGGAGATCATCAAGGCCCGGATCGACAGCGAAGGCGGTGTGCGCATGACCGGCGGCGGTTTTGGCGGCTGCGTGGTCGCCCTGCTGCGCCCCGAGAAGGTGGCCGAGGTGATCGCCGTGGTGGAGGCGGAATACCCGGCCCGTTTCGGCCTCAAGGCGGACTGCTACGTCTGCCGTGCCAGCGCAGGGGCCGGCAGACTGTAACGCACGCCTGACAACGGGTGACGCCCCCTGCCCGGCACTCGCGACGCCGGCAGGGGGCGACGGGATCACGACGGGGAACCGCAAACCATGATGAGATTCGAGCTGGAAAACGAGGAGGGACTGCGGCTGCGCGGTCTCACATACGGGGCCACCCTCACCTCCCTCACCCTGCCGGTGGCGGGAGAGCGGCGGGAGGTGCTGCTGGGCTGCGCCGACGAGGCCTACCTCACCCAGCAGGTATGGCTGGGGGCCGTGGCGGGGCGCTTTGCCAACCGCATCGGCGGCGCCCGCCTTGAGCGGGAAGGCCAGTGCTGGACGCTGGACGCCAACCAGGGGGCCAACTGCCTGCACGGCGGGCGCGACGGGTTCCATCGCCGCACCTGGCAGATCAAGGAGCAGGAGGCGGACAGGGTCAAGCTGGCGCTCCTCTCCCGGGCGGGGGATCAGGGCTTTCCCGGCAATCTGAGGGTGAGCCTGGAGTATCGGCTGGAGCAGTGCGATCTGGTGGTCGACTTCTGCGCCAGCACGGACGCCCCCAGTCCGGTCAGCCTCACCAGCCACGCCTACTTCAACCTGGATGGCGGTGGCGACATCCGCCACCACACCATCAGCCTCGACGCCGACCGCTACCTGCCCACGGATGACCAGAGCCTGCCGCTGGCCATCGCCCCGGTGGAAGGCCCCTTCGATCTGCGCGCCCCCCGCCCCATCGACCAGGCGTGGCTGGACCACCCCCAGCAGCAGTTGGCCAAGGGATACGATCACGCATTTCTGCTCAACAATAGCGATTTTGAGCCTGCTGATGAGCCGTTTGGTGGGTCCCACCAGCCATGGGCCGCCCGGGTGATCTCGGGGGATGGCAAGCTGACCATGGCGGTCTACACCAACCAGCCCTCCCTGCAGTTCTACAGCGGCAACTGGCTGACCGGCACACCGGATCGTCAGGGCCGACCCTACCGGGATTACGACGGCTTCTGCCTGGAAGCCCAGCAATTGCCCGACAGCCCGAACCGGCCCGCCTTCGGCGATCCCTGGTTGCTACCGGGGCAGCGTTATCGCCACCAGACCCGTTATCGCTTTATTCCTGCCCCCTGACAGCCCTGCTCGGGCAGACGAAGGGGCCCGGGCGCGCCGCCACGTCATGGCGGCCCCGGCCCCGATGGCACCACCGAATCAGCCGGGGTGATGCCCGCCGCAGGGCCCGTCGCTCCTCATTGCACATCAGCCAAGGAACCGCACCGTGATGGATGACAACTACCTCGCCGCCCCCGACCGCTACCAGCGCCAGCCCTACCGACCGGCGGGCCGCCACGGCCTGCGCCTGCCCGGCATCGGTCTGGGCCTTTGGCACAACTTCGGCGCCGGGAGCGATCCCGCCACCGCGAAGGCCATGGTGCATCAGGCGTTCGATCTGGGGATCACCCACTTCGATCTCGCCAACAACTACGGGCCGCCGCCGGGATCTGCCGAACTGACCTTCGGCACGCTGCTCAAGAGGAGCCTGGCTCCCTATCGGGACGAGCTCATCATCGCCAGCAAGGCGGGCTACGTGATGTGGGACGGCCCCTACGGCGATGGCGGCAGCGCCAAGTACCTCTTCGCCAGCCTGCACCAGAGCCTGCGCCGTCTGGGCCTCGACTACGTGGACATCTTCTATCACCACAGGCCGGATCCCCGCACCCCGCTCGAGGAGACCTGCCAGGCCCTGGCCCTGATGGTGCGCCAGGGCAAGGCGCTCTACATCGGCCTCTCCAACTACCCGGCCCCGCTCGCGGCCAAGGCTGCCACCCGGCTGGCGGAGCTCGGCACCCCCTGCCTGGTCAACCAGCTCAAATACTCCCTGTTCCAGCGCGATGTTGAGCCCGACACCCTGCCGGCCTGCCGGGAGCACGGCATGGGGGTGGTCGCCTTCTCGCCCCTGGCGGGGGGGCTGCTGAGCGATCGCTACCTGGCGGGCATTCCCGCGGATTCTCGTGCCGCCAGTGCCAGCCCCTTCCTCACGGCGGACCAGATCACCGAGGAGAAGCTCGCCACCGTCCGCGCCCTGCATGCACTGGCCCTGCAACGGGGTCAGTCCCTGTCGCAACTCGCACTGCAATGGGTACTGCGCGACCCCGTGGTGAGCTGCGCCCTGATCGGCGCCAGCCATCCCCAACAGATAACGAGCGCCGTCGACGCCCTGGGACAGCCCCCCCTGGACGATGATCTTCAACAGAAAATCCTGTCCATACTGGCCTGACAGCACAAAGAGATCATAAAACAGAGGTCAACAGGCGTGACTGACCTGTCAGAACGTGACGGGGCAGTCATGGCTTCTGACAGCATGCGGCAAGCCGCGCCCTGCATGGTCCGCCAACGCCCTTTCCCGGCCGGAACAGGGCGCTGAAATCCCAAATATTCACTGGTTGCCCGCGCGATTTTCCGCCATCATTGGCCGCCCCGACCCGTTCGGGGTTGATTTTATCCAGACCCCATAACCAAGAGATCTGCACCATGACCGAATCCTACGCCCTGTTCGTCGCCTTTGTGCTGGGCATAGTGGAAGGCCTGACCGAGTTCCTCCCCGTCTCCTCCACCGGCCACATGATCATCGTCGGCCACCTCCTCGGGTTTGAAGGACCCAAGGCCGCCACCTTCGAGGTGGTAATCCAGCTCGGCTCCATCCTGGCAGTGGTCGTCATGTTCTGGCACCGCCTGTTCGGACTCATCGGCATTCACTTCGGTCAGAAACCGACCCCGGGCCACGCGACCCTCTCCCTGGTGCACGTCATCCTCGGCATGCTGCCTGCCGTGGTCGTCGGGCTGGCTATCCACAGCTGGATCAAGGCCAATCTGTTCGGGCCGGAAACCGTGATGTATGCCCTGGTGGCCGGTGGCATCCTGCTCATCATCGCCGAAAAGTTCCGCCCCGCCGTGACCGCGGAGACCCTGGACGACATCAGCTACAAGCAGGCCTTCGGCATCGGCCTGTTCCAGTGCCTGGCACTCTGGCCCGGTTTCTCCCGCTCCGGCGCCACCATCAGCGGCGGCATGCTGATGGGCATCAGCCGCCACGCGGCAGCGGAATTCTCCTTCATCATGGCGGTACCCATGATGATCGCGGCCAGCGGCCTGGATCTCTACAAGAGCCGCGACTTCCTCTCCATGGCGGACTTCCCCATGTTTGCGGTGGGCTTCGTCACCGCCTTCGTGGTGGCCATGGTCGCCATCAAGACCTTCCTGGCGCTGATCCGTCGTCTCGACTTCATCCCGTTCGCCATCTACCGCTTCCTGCTGGCCTTCGTCGTCTACCTGGTCTTCGTGGCCTGATGGGCTTCGCCGCCAAGCAACACAAAAGGGACCCGAGGGTCCCTTTTTTCATGCCGTGATACCGCCTCAGTCGCGCGGCAGCCCGCTATCGCCGAGCAGCCGTGAGCCCAACTCAATAGAGGTGCTGGCTGATGCCGTTGAGCAGCCGTGACAGCCCCTTGGTGAACTGCACGGGGGCATCCTGCACCGTGTAGCAGAGGCAGCCGTCCGGGGTGTGGGGGCTGTGGGCGTGGCTGGCGTCGCGCCAGATGAAATCCCCCGCCTGATAGCGGGTGTCGCCATCCTCGATGGTGCCCGCCAGCAGCAGGGTCAGCTCATATCCCTTGTGGGTGTGCTCGGGGATCCGCCCCCCCGCCTCGATGTGGAGCAGGTTGGCCCGCGCCCCCATCTCGTCCAGCGGCAGGCTGACCTGACGGATGGCCCCGAGATGACGCCACCTGGGGGCATGATGCCGTGCCAATGCCCGCGGCAGCCGGTAACTGTGACCCGCCACCCTGAGCTCTGGCCTCGGGCTCTCGGCAAGGGCGAGCGCCGCCTCCGTCGCCACCGGCTGTTGCAGTATGCCCGCCAGCATGGCATCGAATCCGGCGGGCAGCGCCTCGTCCGGCGCGTCAGGGGCGAGATGCTGGCACGCCAGCGCCTCTTCAAATTCCTTCACCCGGGCGGCGCACTCGGGGCAGAACTCGCAATGGGCGGAGACACCGACGGCCAGCGGCAGAGGCAGCTCGTCGGCAGCGAAGGCGCGCAGCATGGGTTCAGTCGGATGGGTCTTAATCATGGCCTTGCTCCACTTGTTCCTTCAGTTTCTGTAGTGCCAGCCGCAGCCGGGACTTGATGGTGCCAAGGGGCACGCCGAGCCGGTCGGCCAGCTCCTGCTGGGAGAGCTCCTGCAGGTAGATGCCGCGCACCACCTGCTGCTGCGGCTCCGGCAGCGTGGCGACATAGTGGGCCATCTGGCGGGTCAGCACCGCGTCTTCACCGCCGCTCAGGTGCTCCTCTTCGGCCCGGAATTCCAGCAGCGGCCAGATCTCCTCGGCGCAGAGCTCCTCCTTGCTGGCGCGGCGGCGGCGCAGCATGTCAAAGCTCTGGTTGCGCATCACAGTGTAGATCCAGGTGGTGGCGGCGCCCTTGTCGGGGTGATAGAGCCGTGCCTTCTGCCAGACCAGCAGCATGGTCTCCTGCACCAGTTCCATGGCGTTGGCCTCGCTGCCGAGGTGACGCAGCCCGTAGCTGCGGATGCGCGGCGCGAAGTGGTGGAACAGGGTGGCAAAGGCAGCCTTGTCGGCCCGCTCGGCCACCCGGACCAGCAAAGATGTGAGGTCGCCGTCTGGGTTGTCCATGGGGGGCGATGTCCTGCGTGGAGCCGATTGTGGTTGGCCAGTATATGCCATTGCGCCATCCCTCGCGTGTGGTGTTCACCCCCAATACGGTGAGCGAGGAAAAAGGATCACCGGGAAGGGGAATTCAATGGCTCGCGACCAGCAGACCGCTCAGCAGGGAGAGGGTGGGCTGGTTGTCCTTGGCCGCCACCAGCCACTGTTTTTGCTCCACCGGGATGGGCAGCACCTCCAGCCAGCGCTGGGCGACCCAGCTCGCATCCTCCCAGTCCGGCTCCGGATAGAGTGCCGCGTACTCCGGATAGTCGTTGAACACATCCTGCAACGCCTTGGCCAGGGAGTGCTGATCCGCCTGGAGCCTGCCGCTCTGCCAGGGGGGCAGGGGATCCACCTCGCCGACCCGCAGACCGTCCTCTTCCTGCCAGAGATCCGTGATACGCACCCGCTCCACCCCGAGCACCGTGATGCCGAGCAAACCATCGGGCAGCAGATCGAAATCGATGATGCGCACCCGGGTGGCGATGGGGTACATGTTGCGCAGCGCGTCGGGCTGGCGGGGGTCCAGCATGCAGAGCGCGAACTCCCGCTCCCGGGACTCGGCGATCATGCGCTGGTATCTGGGCTCGAAGATGCGCAGCGGCATGATGCCGCCCGGCAGCAGGTGAGCGGAGAGTGGAAACAGTACCAGTGTCATGGGAATCATCCTCCAACGGCGTCCTCAAAGGATACGACCGCCACGGGAAGCGGGATCATTCAGATCGAATCGGTATAAATAACCCTGTCATAATCAGGGGAAAATAGCCTGGACAAGCCGTTTCGTTATGCAGTAGAAATGGATAACCACCACTTATCCAAATCAATATCCTGCAATGTGGTGGAAAACGCAGTGAAATATCCGCCACACCTACGGGTGCGGGCCGTTCCTATAGTTTTCTCGGCCCGATGCGGGTAAAATTCACGCCCTTATCCAGTCAGTCACTTTTCGACGCGCAACCTCGGTGGTCAGTTATGAAAGAGCATATTCATCATCTACTTGAACAAACGGTAGCCAATCTCAAGTCCGCAGGCGTCCTGCCCGCCGACCTGGAAGCCCGGGTGCAAGTAGACCGATGCAAGGAGAAGGCTCACGGCGACCTGGCCACCAACCTGGCCATGCTGCTGGCCAAACCGGCCCGCAAGAATCCCCGCGAGCTGGCCGCTGCCATCATCGAGCACCTGCCTGCCTCCGATCTGATCGCCAAGGTCGAGATCGCCGGCCCCGGCTTCATCAACTTCTTCTTCGACCCGAGCTGGCTGGCCGGTCAGGTGGAAGCCATGGTGACCTCCGACAACGCCAACGTGAAGCTGCCGGCGCCGCAGACCGTGGTGGTGGACTACTCCGCCCCCAACGTGGCCAAGGAGATGGCGGTGCACCACATCCGCTCCACCGTGCTCGGTGACGTGGCCGCCCGCGCCCTCGAATTCCTGGGCCACAAGGTGGTGCGTGCCAACCACATCGGCGACTGGGGCACCCAGTTCGGCATGTTGATCGCCTATCTGGAGAAGATGGCCAACGAGCACGCCTCCGACATGGAGCTCAAGGACCTGGAAGCCTTCTACACCCAGGCCAAGCGTCACTATGACGAAGACGAAGCCTTCGCCGAGCGCGCCCGCAACTACGTGGTGAAACTGCAAGGTGGCGATGAGTACTGCCGCACCATGTGGAAGAAGCTGGTCGACATGACCATGGAGCAGAACCAGCGCAACTACGACCGTCTGAACATCTCCCTGTCCAACAAGGACATCATGGGCGAGTCCATGTACAACGACATGCTGCCGCAGATCGTTGCCGACCTGAAAGCCAAGGGGCTGGCGGTCGAGAGCGAAGGGGCCACCGTGGTCTTCCTGGACGAGTTCAAGAACAAGGATGGCGAGCCCATGGGCGTCATCATCCAGAAGAGCGACGGCGGTTTCCTCTACACCACCACCGACATCGCCTGCGCCAAATACCGTTACGAGAACCTGGGCGCCGACCGGGTCATGTACTTCATCGACTCCCGTCAGCACCAGCACCTGATGCAGGCCTGGACCATCACCCGCAAGGCGGGCTATGTGCCGGAGTCCGTGCCCCTCGAGCACCACGCCTTCGGCATGATGCTGGGCAAGGACGGCCGTCCCTACAAGACCCGCTCCGGCGGCACCGTCAAGCTGGTCGACCTGCTGAACGAAGCGGAAGAGCGCGCCAGCGCCCTGCTGGAGAGCCGCAACAGCGACCTCTCTGCCGAAGAGAAGGCCCAGGTGGTGCACGCCATCGCCATGGGTGCGGTCAAGTATGCGGATCTCTCCAAGAACCGCACCACCGACTACATCTTCGACTGGGATCTGATGCTGTCGTTTGAAGGCAACACCGCCCCCTACCTGCAATACGCCTACACCCGTATCCAGTCCATCTTCCGCAAGGCCGGCGTCGATGCCGACACCCTGAGCGGCAAGGTGGTCCTGAGCGAAGACGCCGAAGAGACCCTGGCCCAGAAGCTGATCCAGTTCTCCGACGCGGTCAACGGCGTGGCGGACAAGGGGATGCCGCACCTGCTCTGTACCTATCTGTACGAGCTCTCCGGCAACTTCATGACCTTCTACGAAGCCTGCCCGATCAACAAGGACGGCGTGGACGAGGCGACCCGCCAGAGCCGTCTGCTGCTGTGCGCCGCCACCGCCAAGGTGCTCAAGCTGGGCCTGGGCGTGCTGGGCATCCACACCCTGGAGCGCATGTAATAGATGGCGACCCGGGATTACGTCGGCAACAGCCCGAGACGACGGGCGGGTGGCCGTAACATCAAGAAAGCGGCCCCTCGCCGCTTTCCTGTTATCCCGGCACTGCTGGCCGGGGCCCTGGTCGTCGGTTTCGGCGCCTTCCTCTACCTCATCAACGGCAAGGGCGCCGATGCCCCCACCATCGAAGAGCAGGTGAAGGCCAACAAACCCAAGGCACAGGGCAATACCCTGCCCCAGGAGAAGTGGAGCTACATCGAGCGGCTGGAGAACAAGCAGGTGGACATCATAGAGCCGCCGCCCCAGCCGGGCGTGCTGCCGCCCCCGCCCGCCGAGACCATGACCCTGCAACCGGAGGCACTGCCCAAGCCGGTCGCGACCGACATTCCCCAGCCGGGAACCCCCATCGGTCAGGTGAAGCCCTATCAGCCGCAACCGGTGCAACCGGCCAAGCCGGCCACCGGTGCCCCGGTCGCCAGCGCCCGGGAGCAGGTGATCGACCAGAAGGCCGAGCGTGAGCGGATGGAGCGGGAGATCCGCGCCGAACTGGAGCGGGAGCGTGCCGAGGCCGCCAGGGCCAAGGCGGCGACCCAGACTGCACAGACCGCAGCCGCCGACGGCGGTCGCTACATGATGCAGTGTGCCGCCCTGCGCTCCCAGGATTCCGCGGAATCCCTCAAGGCGCGCATCGCCTTCACCGCCGGGCTCTCCTCCAGTCTGCAGGTGGTGAACGGGGCCGGTGGCGCCGTCTACAAGGTGATGGTGGGCCCCTTCAACGGCAAGGCGGCGGCCGATGCGGCCAACCGCAAGCTGCAGGGCTCGGGCATCAGCGGCTGCATCCCCAAGAAGGGGTGATCGCCGCGTCCATGCACAGGGCCGGGTGGCAACACCCGGCCCTGTTTCTTTTGGCGCCATCCCGCGCCCACCCGATCCCTCCCCCGCGATCCGTGCTCGGCACAGGCTTGAAAAGCCGTTTTGCCATCCCCATCTTTTCCTCCATGCACAGTCAGGCCGTCATTCGGCTCAAGCGAGGTAAGTAAAGTGACTACCATAGTTTCAGTTCGCCGCAACGGTCAGGTCGTCATCGGTGGCGATGGCCAGGTTTCTCTTGGCAACACCGTCATGAAGGGCAACGCCCGCAAGGTTCATCGCCTCTACAACGGCAAGGTACTGGCTGGTTTCGCCGGCGGCACCGCCGACGCCTTCACCCTGCTCGAGCGCTTCGAAGCCAAACTGCAGGCCCATCAGGGCAACCTGGAGCGCGCCGCCGTGGCGCTGGCCAAGGACTGGCGCACCGATCGCGCCCTGCGCCGCCTCGAAGCCCTGCTGGCCGTCGCCGACGAGCACAAATCCTTCATCATCACCGGCAACGGTGACGTGGTGCAGCCGGAGCACGATCTCATCGCCATCGGCAGCGGCGGCAACTTTGCCCAGTCCGCCGCCATCGCCCTGCTGGAGAACACCGAGCTCGACGCCAAGAGCATTGTCGAGAAGTCCCTCAAGATTGCGGGCGACATCTGTGTGTTCACCAACGGCAACCACACCATCGAAGTGCTGGATTATTCAGCTAAATAAGTCGGCGAAATAGGGCCGCCAAATAAGGCCGCCTTGCCAGACGCCCCATTTTCCAAGGGGTGGGCCCTGCCCGCCCCGGATACAGGAACGCCATCATGTCCGAGATGACCCCGAGAGAAATCGTCCACGAGCTGGACAGACACATCATTGGTCAGGCCGACGCCAAGCGCGCGGTCGCCGTCGCCCTGCGCAACCGCTGGCGCCGGATGCAGCTCTCCGAGGAGATGCGCCACGAGGTGACCCCGAAGAACATCCTGATGATCGGCCCGACCGGCGTCGGCAAGACCGAGATCGCCCGTCGCCTGGCCAAGCTGGCCAACGCCCCCTTCATCAAGGTGGAAGCGACCAAGTTCACCGAAGTGGGCTATGTGGGCAAGGAAGTGGACAGCATCATCCGCGATCTGACCGATGTCGCCATCAAGCTGGTGCGCGAGACCGAGATGGAGAAGATGAAATACCGCGCCGAGGAAGCCGCCGAAGAGCGCATCCTCGACGCCCTGCTGCCCAACCCGCGCAACAGCTGGGGTGAGGAAGAGAAAGCCGACAACTCCAACACCCGCCAGATTTTCCGCAAGAAACTGCGGGAAGGTCAGCTGGATGACAAGGAGATCGAGCTGGATCTGGCCGCCTCCCCCATGGGTGTCGAAATCATGACCCCGCCGGGCATGGAAGAGATGGCCAACCAGCTGCAGGGACTGTTCCAGAACCTGGGCCAGAACCAGAAGAAGAAGCGCAAGATCAAGGTCAAGGAGGCCATGAAGGCGCTGATCGAAGAGGAAGCGGCCCGCCTGGTCAACCCGGAAGAGCTGAAGCAGAAGGCCATCGCCTCCGTCGAGAACAATGGCATCGTCTTCCTCGACGAGATCGACAAGATCTGCAAGCGCGGCGAGAGCTCGGGCCCGGACGTTTCCCGTGAAGGGGTGCAGCGCGACCTGCTGCCGCTGGTCGAGGGCTGCACCGTCAACACCAAGCACGGCATGGTCAAGACCGATCACATCCTGTTTGTCGCCTCCGGCGCCTTCCAGATCGCCAAGCCGTCCGACCTCATCCCCGAGCTGCAGGGCCGCCTGCCGATCCGGGTCGAGCTGACCGCCCTGACCACCGAAGACTTCGAGCGCATCCTGACCGAGCCGAACGCCTCCCTGACCGATCAGTACAAGGCGCTGATGGCCACCGAAGGGGTCAACATCGAGTTCACCCAGGATGGCATCCGCCGTCTGGCCGAAGCGGCCTGGCAGGTCAACGAGCGCACCGAGAACATCGGCGCCCGCCGTCTGCACACCGTGATGGAGCGCCTGATGGAAGACATCTCCTACGACGCCTCCGAGAAATCCGGCGAGACCTTCGTCATCAACACCGACTACGTCAACGCCCACCTCGGCAAGCTGATTGAAGACGAGGATCTGAGCCGCTTCATTCTGTAACAGGTTGATCGATAACGAGGAGCTGAGCGGTTTACTATCCTGCTCAATCCCATAGCAAGACGCCTCCCCTGTGGAGGCGTCTTCGTTTTCAGCGTTCTCCCGACTCGCAGCCGTCCCGGGCCACATCACCCTGCACGGCACGCTCCTCCCTTCCCGCCAGCCAGAGCGCACTCATCAGAAGCAAGGCCGTCAGGGCGAAGGTGACCCGGGTGGCAAACGCCAGCTCGTCCGCCGTCGCGAGGGCGAGATCGGGCCGCCCCGCCAGGGCGGCGAACAGGCCCCCCAGCCCCGCCGCCCCCGTCAGCTGGCCCAGGTTGCGCGACAGGGTCAGCAGCCCGGCCACGGCGCCACGGCTCGCCCCCTCCGCCTCCCCCACCACGGCGCTGTTGTTGGCGGTCTGGAACAGGGCATAACCGGCGGTGAGCAGCAGGATGGGCAGCAGGTAGCCGAGGGGCCCGAGCGCCCTGTCCAGCAAGGCCAGCAAGACGGCGGCCACCACCATGAGCCCCAGGCCGAGGCGCACCACAGGGGTCGCCCCCACCCTGTCCACCAGCCAGCCAGCGGGCATGCCGGACAGCGCCGCCAGCAGGGGGCCCATGGAGATCATCAGCCCCACCGTCCCCATGTCGAGGGCAAAGGCGCCGTGAAGGTAGAAAGGACCGATCAGCAGCGTCGCCACCATGACGCTGGCCACCAGCGCACTGGCGATGATCCCGCCTCTTCGCCTGGACGCCCCCAGCAGCGCCAGGGGCAGCAAGGGGCGACGGGCGCCCGAGTCGGCACGCACGAAGAGCACCATGGCGACGAGTGCCCCAATCCCCGGCCAGACCCCGAGCGGGCTGCCCCGGGTCAGTGCCAGCCCGTAGCAGAGCAGCGCCGTCACCAGCAGCAACAGACTGGTGAGCGGGAGGCCTCCCTCGGCAGAGCCCGCCTCATCCCGGGGCAGATCGCGCCAGGCACACCCCAGCGCCAGCAACGCCAGGGGGAGCAGCAGCAGGAAGGGAGCCTGCCAGCCAAATCCGCCGATCAACAGGCCGCCAAAGGAGGGGCCGAGCGCCGTGCCGCAGGCCGACAGGGTGCCGAGCAATCCCATGCTCCAGCCCCGTCGGGCTGGCGGCACCAGCTCTCCTGCCATGGCCAGCGAGAGCACCAGCATGCAGGCCGCACCCGCCCCTTGCAGGGTGCGAGCGGCAATGAGCCAGCCAATGGAAGGGGCCAGGGCGCACAGCAGGGAAGCCAGCGCAAAGACCCCGGTCCCCCAGAGCAGCAGGCGACGCCGCCCCAGACGATCCCCGAGCCGGCCCGCCACCACCGTCAGACTGGTGATCCCAAGCAGGTAGGCCACCAGCACCCATTGCAGGCTGGCGAAGGACACGCCGAAATCCTGCCCCAGGGCAGGCAGCACCAGGTTGGCCATGCTGCCCGCCAGCATGGGCAGCAGGGTGGCGAGCCCGAGCCCCACGAGGCCAAGACGGCGCGTCACGGGAGGGGAAACAAGAAGTGGTGTGGACATGGCAGTCTCTCCGGCAAGTGATGATGCACCCAGGCTAGCGGGGGGGATGACAAGGCGGAAGACGCACTGATTGCAGCTTATAGTTGCACCAGACGGCATATGAAGAGACGGCAACTCGCGTATCATGAACGGGTCGGCCCGTCAGGCGCCGCCTGCGAGGAGACGACCATGACCCCGGATTTCAACCTGCTGATCACCCTGGATGCCCTGCTGGAAGAGGGCAGTGTGGCGGGCGCCGCCAGACGGCTAGGCCTGAGTGCTTCCGCCATGAGCCGGGCCCTGGCAAGGCTGCGGGAGACCACGGGGGATCCGCTGCTCGTGCGGGCGGGACGCGGCCTGATCCCCACACCTCGGGCGCAGATCCTGCGGGATGAGGTCGCCCGCCTGGTTCAGGAGACCCGGGCCGTACTGCGCCCCCAGCAGGAAGTAGACCCGGCGAGCCTGGAGCGCACCTTCCGCCTGCGATCCAGCGACGGCTTCGTGGAGGCGGTAGGCCCCGCCCTGCTGGCGCGCCTCGCCGTCGAGGCCCCCGGGGTGCGGCTGCACTTTCTGGCCAAACCCGACAAGGAGAGCGGCCCCCTGCGCCGTGGCGAGCTGGACTTCGAGACCGGGGTGATCGGCGCCACCACGGCCCCCGAGCTGCGCACCCAGGCCCTGTTCCAGGACCACTTCGTCGCCGTGGTGCACCCGGACCACCCCCTCTGCGACGGCACCCTGACCGTGGCGCGCTATGCCGCCGCCCGCCACGTGCTGGTCTCCCGCCGGGGCCAGCCACACAGCCCCATCGACGAGATCCTCGCAGGCCAGGGGAAGCGGCGCACCATCACCACCCTGGTTCCCGGGTTTGCGACGGCGCTGGCCCTGGTCAGGGAGAGCAATCTGGTGGCGACGGTGCCGCGCCTGCACTGCGCCAGCCTGCTCGGCGATCTGGTCACCCTGCCCCTGCCCTTCGCTCTGCCAGGGATCCGGGTCGCCCTGCTCTGGCACCCCAGTCAGGATGCCGATCCGGGCCACCGCTGGCTGCGCGCCCTGATACGGGATACCTGTGCCCGGCCCCCCTATCACACCGGGGCCACCGACACCCCCTGATCCGGGTCAGGCAGCGCCCGGCTCCATCACAGGCCCCTTGTGGCCCGAGCGCCCGCCCCCGGGGCCTGAAGCGCCTGTCACCACCCCATCACACCGACATGCCCGTGGCTTGGGCACAATCGGTGGATCCTTCCCCCTGCCGGACGGGGATCACGACCCCTCAGAGCGGGGCGGATCACATTGCGGGCAAAAAGATCCTGTCGCCCGCTTCCGCATTTTTTATACGGTCGTATAATTGCGTACAAAATGCATACACCAGGAGCGCCAGCCAGATGCACCCCACCCGTCAGAAACTGCTCGATACCGGCCTCGCCATCGCCACCGAGAAGGGGCTGCGCGGCCTGACGGTGCGCGAGCTGGCGGCGGCGGCCGAGGTGAACCTCGGCTCCTTCGTCTACCACTTCGGCAACCGCGACGCCTTTATCGACGAGCTGGTGGAACTCTGGTACGCCCCCCTCTATGACGAGCTCAAGGCCGTGGCAGCCAAAGGCTCCTACCCCTCTGCCATCGCCATGTTCGAGGCCACCATGGAGGCGCTGATCGGGCTGGTGGCGCGCCAGCGCGGCTTCATCAACCACCTGTTTGGCGATGCGCTGGCGGGGGAAGGGGCGGCCCAGCGCTTTCTGCTCAGCCTGCCGCGCCGTCATCCCCTGCTGCTGATCGAACAGGTACGGATGGCACAGGCGGAAGGGTCGCTGGTCGCGGGTCACCCGCTCCAGCTGATGATCTTCATCATGGGGTCGGTCGGCCTGCCGCTGGTGATCGCCGGCAGCGGTCGCCAGCTCGGCTGGCTGCCCGAACAGGCCGCCCCTTTTCTCAGCCAGATAGACAACCCCGAGGCCGCCAGACAGCGGCTGGTATGGGCCCTGCGCGGCCTGCGCCCCACCGACATCAAGGAAGGAGAAACGGCATGAAACAACCCATCGCCATCATCCCTATGGCAGCTCTGCTGCTGGCCGTTCTCGGTGGTGACCTCTGGTGGCAGAGCCATCCTCAAGGAGAAGCAGCATGAAACAACGCATTGCAATCGTGGCCCTGCTGCTAACCGTTATCGGTGGCTACCTCTGGTGGCAGGGGCGCCCCGCCGACGGATCCATCCTCTACGGCAACGTCGATATTCGCGACGTCAATCTGGCCTTTCGGGTCGGCGGACGCGTCGATCAGGTGCTGGTCGATGAGGGAGATAGGGTAAAAGCGGGTCAACTGCTGGCCCGCCTCGATCCGGTTCCCCTCACCCACAGCCGCGACAGCGCCAGCGCCAATCTGGCTGCGCTCACTGCCGCCAACGCCTTGATCCACAAAGGCTATCGCAGCGAAGAGACCGACCGCGCCCGGGCCGCACTGGCCGCCGCCGAAGCCGCTGCGCTGGAAGCCGACCAGCAGTGGCGCCGCCAGAGCGCATTGGCCGCCACCGGCGCCATCTCCCGCGGTCAGCTCGATACCGCCCGCTCCCAGCGGGATCAGACCCAGGCACAGGTACGCTCCGCCCGCGAGCAGCTCGCCCAGCTCGAAACCGGCTACCGCCCGGAAGAGATTGCCCAGTCCGATGCCCAGCTGGAAGGGGCCAAAGCGGCGCTCGCCAGTGCCGAGCTGGCGCTGGCGGATGCCAGCCTGACCGCCCCCAGCGACGGCATCATCATCAGCCGCGCCATCGAGAACGGCAGCATGGTGCAGAGCGGAGCGACCGCCTTCAACCTCTCCCTGACCGCGCCGGTCTGGGTGCGCGCCTATGTGGAGGAGCCCTGGCTCGGCCACTTCCCGAGCGGCGCCAAGGTGACCCTCACCACCGACTCGCGGCCGGACAAGCCCTATCACGGAGTAGTGGGATTTGTCTCGCCCACCGCCGAGTTCACCCCGAAATCGGTGGAGACGCCGGACCTGCGCACTCACCTCGTCTACCGGCTGCGCATCGTGGTGCAGGATCCCGACCCGGCCCTGCGACAGGGGATGCCGGTCACCGTCAGGCTGGCTCCATGAACAGCGCCATCTCCCTTGAAGGGCTCACCAAACGCTTTGGCGAGCGGGTCGCCCTCAACGCCATCTCGGCCACCATTCCGGCTGGCGGCATCACCGGGCTGGTGGGCCCCGACGGCGCGGGCAAGAGCACTTTGCTGCGCCTGCTGGCCGGTCTGCTGATCCCCGAAGCGGGCACCATCCAGGTGCTGGGTCTGGATCCGGTGAGCCAGGGGGATCTGCTGCGTCAGCGCCTCGGCTACATGCCCCAGCAGTTCGGCCTCTACGAGGATCTCAGCGTGCTGGAAAATCTCACCCTCTACGCTGACTTGCGCGGCGTACTGGAGCCCGAACGCACGCCCACCTTCGCGCGGCTGCTCGCCTTCACCGATCTTGCCCGCTTCACCGCAAGGCCGGCGGGCAAGCTCTCTGGCGGGATGAAACAGAAGCTCGGGCTGGCCTGCGCCCTGCTCGGCACCCCGGATGTGCTGCTGCTCGACGAACCGGGGGTCGGGGTTGATCCCATCTCCCGCCGCGCCCTTTGGCAGATGGTGCGCGAGCTGGCCAAGGGGGGGATGACGGTGCTCTGGAGTACCGCCTATCTCGATGAGGCGGAGCTGTGCGACCACGTGCTGCTGATGGCGGATGGCGAGGTGCGCACCAGCGGCACGCCAGCCGATCTGATGGGGGCCATGGCCAGCCGCTGCTGGCTGCTGGAGGCGGGGCAACTGGATGGCCGCGAGCGGCGCGCCCTGCTGCGCCGGGCACTGGCTCACCCGGCGGTGATGGATGGCGCGGTGGCGGGGGAGCGGGTTCGCCTGCTGCTGCACCCGGGCATGACGCCCCCACCGCTGGCGGAGCTGCATCTCGCCAACGGCGCCTTTCAACCGGCCCAGCCCCGGCTGGAGGATGCCTTTATCGACCTGCTCGGCGGCGGCCCCGGCGGGGAGTCGAGTCTGGCAGCCGGGATGCGGGAAGCCGAACTGCCGCAGGGGGTCTCCCCCGAGGCGGTGATCGAGGCGCGCCACCTCACCAAGCGCTTCGGCGATTTTGCCGCCACCGATGATGTCAGCTTTGCGGTGCGCCGCGGCGAGATCTTCGGGCTGCTCGGCCCCAACGGGGCGGGCAAGTCCACCACCTTCAAGATGGAGTGCGGCCTGCTGCGCCCGAGCGAGGGACAGGCGCTGGTAACCGGTATCGATCTGGCTCACAGCCCCTCGGCAGCGCGCCAGCGCCTCGGCTACATGGCGCAGAAGTTCTCCCTCTACAAGCAGCTTACCGTGGCCCAGAACCTCTCCTTCTTCGCCGGTATCTACGGCCTGTTCGGCCGCCACCAGCAGACGCGGATCGACGCCATGGTGACTGCCTTTGCCCTCGCCCCCTGGCTCAATCAGAAGGCGGAATCCCTGCCCCTCGGCCTGCGCCAGCGCTTATCGCTGGCCTGCGCCCTGCTGCACGAGCCGCCGCTGCTGTTCCTCGACGAGCCCACCTCCGGGGTCGATCCGGTAACCCGGCGCGAGTTCTGGTCGCACATCAACGCGCTGGCCGACCACGGCGTCACCGTGCTGGTCACCACCCACTTTATGGATGAGGCGGAGTATTGCGACCGCATTGCCCTCATCTATCGCGGCAAGCTGCTGGCGCTCGGCACCCCGGACGATCTCAAGGGGCTGGCCGCCAAAGAGGCGGTGACCTCTTTGCCAACCGGATCCTTGCCGACCTGTTCTTTGCCAACAATGGAAGAGGCCTTTATCACCCTGGTAGAGCGAGCCAGCGAGGAGGACGCATGAGCATCAACCGTCGGCGACTGATGGCCCTCTGCCGCAAGGAGACGCTGCAAATCGTCCGTGACCCGAGCAGCATCCTCATTGCCTTCATCATGCCGGTGGTACTGCTGGTGGTGATGGGTTACGCCATCAATCTGGATGTGGACCATCTGCGCCTCGGCATCTGGCGCACCGACAGCGGCGCCCCGGCGGTACGGCTGGAGCAGGCCTTGCGCGGCTCTACCGCGCTGGAGATCCACAGCGGGCCGAGCAAGGAGTCCCTGCTCGCCAGTCTGGCCCGTGGCGAGATCCGCGGCCTGCTGATGATCGATGACGGCTTCTCCCGCGCCATGGCCGGTCAGGGCAATGGCACGCCGCAGGCGCTGCTGCTGACCGACGGCTCCGAGCCCAACACCGCCAACTTCGTCACCAACTATGTGCAGGGGATCTGGCAGGGGTGGCTCGCTGGCGAGGGGGTCGCCATGCCCGTGTCGATACAGAGCCGCGCCTGGTTCAACCCGGCACTGGTGAGCCGCAACTTTTTGGTGCCGGGCTCCATTGCGGTGGTGATGACCATCATCGGGGCCCTGCTCACCTCGCTGGTGGTGGCGCGGGAGTGGGAGCGCGGCACCATGGAGGCGCTGCTCGCCACCCCGGTCACCAAGGGGGAGCTGCTGCTCTCCAAGCTGCTGCCCTACTATGGCCTTGGCATCATCGCCATGCTGCTCTGCCTGCTCTTCTCGGTGGCAGTGATGGGCGTGCCATGGCGCGGCTCCCTGCTGCTGCTCTTTCTGGTCACCAGCGTCTTTCTCGGCAGCGCGCTCGGGCTCGGGCTGTTCCTCTCCACCGTGATGCGCAGCCAGTTCAACGCCGCGCAGGCAGCGCTGATCGCCGCCTTTCTGCCCGCAGTGATGCTGTCGGGCTTCGTGTTCGAGATCGCCAGCATGCCACCTTGGCTTCGGGCCATCACCCACCTCATTCCGGCCCGCTATTTCGCCAGCTCCCTGCAGACCCTCTATCAGGCGGGCAGCGTCTTCTCGATCCTGCTGGTCAACGGTTTCTGTCTGCTGCTGCTGGCCGGTTTCTGGCTGGCCCTGACCGCCCGCAAGACACGGCGCACTCTGGAGTAACCCATGCTGATCCGACTCTGGTGGCTGATCCGAAAAGAGCTGCAGGCCCTGATGGGCAATACTCAGGGGCGCTTTCTGCTCATCATGCCGGTGCTGCTGCAAACCGCCCTCTTCCCGTTCGCCGCCACTCTGGAGGTGACCGGCAACACGCTGGCCATCTACAACCAGGATGGCGGAGCCCAGAGCCGCGAGCTGCTGGAGCGCCTCACCCATATGCCCGCCTTCACCACCATCATTCCGGTGCAAGGCGAGGCGGGCATGACCGAGGCCATCACCGGGCAGCAGGCACTGCTCGGGCTGATTATTCCAGGGGATTTTTCGCGCCGACTGGCGCGGGGCGAACCGGCCAGGGTGCAGCTGATTATCGACGGCCGCCGCTCCAACGGCGGTCAGGTAGCGGCGGGCTACATCAGTCAGGTGATCGCCCGCTGGCAAAGTGAGGGCAAGGGCCAACCCGAGCTGGCAGTACGCAACCTCTACAACCCCAACGTCGAGTTCCACTGGCATATCCTGCCGGCGCTTGTGGCCATCATCACCACCACCGGTTGTCTGATCGTTACCGCCCTCTCGGTCGCGCGGGAACGGGAAGAAGGCACCTTCGATCAGCTGCTGGTCTCCCCCCTCACCGCAGGCTGGATCATGGCGGGCAAGGCGGTGCCCGGCATCATGGTGGCGGTGGGGCAAGGGTGCATAGTCGCGCTGGCCGCCCGCTTCGTCTTTCACCTCCCCTTTGCCGGCAGCCTCAGCCTGCTGATGGCGGGCATGGTCTGCTACGGGCTGGCACTGGCCGGGATCGGGCTCTTCATCTCGTCGTTCTGCTCGACCCAGCAGCAGGCCTTTCTCGGGGTCTTCTCCTTCACCGTCCCGGCGGTGATCCTCTCGGGTTATATCTCGCCGGTGGAGAACATGCCGCAGGTGTTCCAGTGGCTGGCGGCCATCGACCCCCTTACCCACTTCATCGTGCTGCTCAAGGGGGTCTTCCTCAAGGGGTTTGACTGGTCGGCCGCCTGGCCCCTGCTCTGGCCGCTGCTCGCCATCGCCGGCGTCACCCTGTCGCTGGCGCTCGCCATGTTCCGCCGCCATATCGCCTGACGCGCCACCTTGTTCAGCTGATGCCGGTCTCGCCCAGCGCGAGGCCGGCCATTTTCCGCCAGAAGTTTTCACTCTCCGGCCGTGGGTAAACCGGGCTTTCCCTCCACCACCCCTCACCCCGAGCCCCAGAAATCATCAACTGGTATACCTATTTTTGTATATCTTTGAATTATATCGAATTACCCCTGACGAGATATATAAATAGACACTTGACTTGCATCAATTGCCCGCCCCGACTGACTGGGTAGCCTAGCCCCAGAATGATGTTTTATTACTCCAAACTTGAGGCAACTATGAGCAAAGTCAGACTGGTCGTTGTGGGCAACGGCATGGTGGGGCACCGCTTCATCGAAGAGTTGATCGAGCGGGCCGAGCCGGGCCGCTACGAGATCACCGTCTTCGGTGCAGAACCCCGTCCCGCCTACGATCGCGTCCATCTCTCCTCCTACTTCTCCCATCACACCAGCGAAGATCTCTCCCTCGTCAAACCCGGTTTCTACGACAAGCACGGCATCCGCCTGCTGCTCGGCGAAGCGGTGAAAAAAATCGACAGGGCCAACCGCGAAGTGCATTCCAACAAGGGCACAGTGGTCGAGTACGACAAGCTGGTGCTGGCCACCGGCTCCTACCCCTGGGTGCCGCCCATTGCGGGCAGTCAGCACCACGAGTGCTTCGTCTATCGCACCATCGAGGATCTGAAAGCCATCCGCAGCGCCGCCAAGAGCGGCAAGAGCGGGGTGGTGATCGGGGGCGGTCTGCTTGGCCTCGAAGCCGCCGGCGCCCTCAAGGCGCTGGGTCTCGAAACCCACGTGGTGGAGTTTGCTCCTGTGCTGATGGCCGAGCAGCTCGACGGTCAGGGCGGCCAGCTGCTGCGCCGCAAGATTGAATCCATGGGCGTGCAGGTACACACCAGCAAGAGCACCAGCGAGATCCTGATGCATGGCGGCGAGCAGGCGAAACACCGCCTCGCCTTTGCCGACGGCAGCCAGCTGGAAGTGGATGTGGTGGTCTTCTCCACCGGCATTCGCCCGCAAGATACCCTGGGCCGTTACGGTGATCTCGCCATCGCCGACCGTGGCGGCATCGTCATCGACGATCACTGCCTCACCTCCGACCCCGACATCTATGCCATCGGCGAGTGCGCCGCCTGGCAGGGCCGCTTCTTCGGGCTGGTGGCGCCGGGCTACAAGATGGCCCAGATCACCGTCGACCATCTGCTCGGCGGCGACAGCCGTTTCGAAGGGGCGGACATGAGCGCCAAGCTCAAACTGCTCGGTGTCTCCGTCGGCTCCATCGGTGATGCTCACGGCCGCACCCCGGGCAGCCACAGCTATGTGTTTCAGGACGACCAGGCCGGCGTCTACAAGAAGATCGTGGTGAGCGAAGACAACAGCCGATTGCTCGGCGCCGTGTTGGTGGGTGACGTGGAAGATTACGGCAACCTGCTGCAGATGATGCTCAATGCCCTGCCGCTGCCGAGCCACCCGGACACCCTGATCCTGCCCGCCTACGCCGGGGCCAAACCGACCCTGGGGGTGGATGCCCTGCCGGAAAGCGCCCAGATCTGCTCCTGCTTCGACGTCTCCAAGGGTGACATCGCCAAGGCGGTGGCCGAGGGCCACACCACCCTGGCCGCCATCAAGCAGCACACCAAGGCCGGTACCGGCTGCGGCGGCTGCGTGCCCCTCATCAGCCAGGTGCTCAACGCCGAATTGGTGAAGCAGGGCATAGAGGTCAACAACCACCTCTGCGCCCACTTCCCCCACTCCCGTCAGGAGCTGTTCCATCTGGTCAAGGTGGAAGGGATCAAGAGCTTCGACGAGCTGCTGGCCAAGCATGGTCACGGCTATGGCTGCGAGGTGTGCAAGCCCACGGTCGGCTCCATCCTCGCCTCCTGCTGGAACGGCTATGTGCTGAGCCCGCTCAACACCCAGCTGCAGGACACCAACGACATCTTCCTCGGCAACATGCAAAAAGACGGCAGCTACTCCGTCATCCCGCGCATGGCCGGTGGTGAGGTGACCCCGGAAGGCTTGCTGGCGGTGGCCGAAGTGGCCCGCGACTACAAGCTCTACACCAAGATCACCGGCGCCCAGCGCATCGGTCTGTTCGGGGCCCAGAAGGATGATCTGCCCGCCATCTGGCGCAAGCTGCTGGCGGCCGGATTCGAGACCGGTCAGGCCTACGCCAAGGCACTGCGCATGGCCAAGACCTGCGTCGGCAGCACCTGGTGCCGCTTCGGCGTGCAGGACAGCGTCGGCCTCGGGGTCTTCCTCGAGAACCGCTACAAGGGCATTCGCACCCCGCACAAGATGAAGTTCGGCGTCTCCGGCTGTACCCGCGAATGTGCGGAAGCGCAGGGCAAAGACGTCGGCATCATCGCCACCGATGCTGGCTGGAACCTCTATGTGGGCGGCAACGGCGGCATGAAGCCGCGCCACGCCGACCTGCTGGCGTCTGACCTCGACCGCGAGACCCTCATCAAGCTGATCGACCGCTTTATGATGTTCTACGTCACCAGCGCCGACAAACTGCAGCGCACCTCGGTCTGGCTCGGCAACCTGGAAGGGGGCGTCGACTACCTGCGCGAAGTGATCGTCGACGACAAGCTGGGGCTGGCCGAGACGCTGGAGCGCGATATCCAGACCCTCATCGACAGCTACGAGTGCGAATGGTCGCGCACCCTCAACGAAGAGGAGGCACTCAAGCGTTTCAGCCACTTCATCAACAGCGACAAGCGCGACCCGGACGTCCAGTTCGTCGCCGAGCGCGACCAGCACAGACCCGCCACTCCGGCCGAGCGCATCCCCGTCTACCAGATCGAGGTGGAGACCAAATGATGAAATTAGCCTGCCAACTCAATGACATTTTCCCAGGCACCGGGGTTTGCGCCCTGATCGAAGGTCGCCAGAATATGCCTGTTTCGCTCGATGTGGAGGTTCAATCATGAAATTAGCCTGCCAACTCAACGACATCCTGCCGGGAACCGGTGTCTGCGCACTCATTGAGGGTCGCCAGATCGCCCTGTTCCGCCCGAGCGCGGCGGCTGAGGTGTTCGCCATCGACAACCGGGATCCCTTCTTCGCCGCCAACGTGCTGTCGCGGGGCCTGATCTGCGAACACGACGGCGAGCTCTGGGTCGCCAGCCCGCTCAAGAAGCAGCGCTTTCGCCTGAGCGATGGCTACTGTTTCGACAACCCCGCCATGTCGGTGCAGAGCTATCCCGTTGAAGTACGCGACCAGCAGGTCTGGGTCGCCGTCTAACACCAGACCCCACCCCGGCCCTCCCCTTCACAGGGGAGGGAGCAAAAAGCTCCTCCCCCTGAGCAAGGGGGAGGCTGGGAGGGGGTTGAAGAAACAGTCAGGGTTGCCCGCGGGCGGCCCTCTTGAAGGAACCAAAGATGTGTACCGAAACCATCAACAAGTGCGCCGCCAACGCGGCCCGCATCAACCGCTTCGAGCGCAGCGACAAGCTCGGCTTCTGGCTCAGCTCCGCCATGGCGGGGGCCTATGTGGGCCTTGGCATCATCCTCATCTTCACCCTCGGCAATCTGGTGGACCCGAGCATCCGTCCGCTGGTGATGGGGGCCACCTTCGGCATCGCCCTGACCCTGGTCATCATCGCAGGCTCCGAGCTGTTCACCGGCCACACCATGTTCCTCACCTTCGGGGTGAAGACCGGCAAGATTTCCATGGGGGATCTGCTGCGCATCCTGCCGCAGACCTGGGCTGGCAACCTGCTCGGCTCCATCGCGGTGGCGCTGATCTACTCCTACGGCGGCAGCCTGCTGCCGGACGCGGGCAGCCTGGCGCACAAGGTGGCGCTGGCCAAGACCCAGGCACCGGCGCTGACCCTGTTCATGAAGGGGATCCTCTGCAACTGGCTGGTCTGCCTCGCCATCTGGATGGCGCTGCGCACCGAGGGTGCCGCCAAGTTCATCGCCATCTGGTGGTGCCTGCTGGCCTTCATCGCCTCCGGCTACGAGCACTCGGTCGCCAACATGACCCTGTTCGCCCTCTCCTGGTTCGGTGCCCACTCCGAGGCCTACACCCTGGGCGGCATCGGCCACAACCTGCTGTGGGTGACCCTGGGCAACACCGTCTCCGGCGCCCTCTTCATGGGCCTCGGCTACTGGTATGCCACCCCCAAGGCTGAGCGCCCGGTCGCGGTGAGCGACGCCACCACCACCGCCAGCCAGACCCAAACCGCCTGATCAGGAGGCCCCATGGACTACTTGCCCATCTTTTGCCGACTCGACAACAAACCCGTGCTGCTGGTCGGCGGCGGCGAGGTAGCGGAGCGCAAGGCGCGCCTGCTGCTGGATGCCGGTGCCCACCTCACCGTGGTCGCGCCCGAGCTCGACCCCGAGCTGACGGAGCTGGCTGCCAACGGCAGCATCGAGTGGCTCGCCGGTGAATTTGCATCGGAACAACTGGCGGGCAAGTGGCTGGTGGTAGCCGCCACCGATCGGCGCGAGGTGAATGCCCTGGTCTACCAGAGCGCCAATATGGCGCGGATCTTTGCCAACGTGGTGGATGACCCGAAACGCTCCAGCTTCATCATGCCGTCGATCATCGATCGCTCGCCCCTGATGGTGGCCATCTCCTCCGGTGGCAAGGCGCCGGTGCTGGCCCGTCTGCTGCGGGAAAAACTCGAGGCCCTGCTGCCGCAACATCTGGGGGCCGTGGCGACCTTCGCCGGCAGCCTGCGGGAGCGGGTCAAGGCGCGCTTCGCCAGCATGAGAGAACGGCGCAGCTTCTGGGAACGGCTGCTCGGGGCGGACCGGCTCGGCCAAGCACTGGCACGGGGCGATAGCGCCTCTGCCCACCAGCTGGCCGACAGCCTGTTTGCCGACGAGAGCCAGACCGGTGGCGAGGTGGTACTGGTGGGAGCAGGCCCCGGCGATCCGGGCCTGCTCACCCTGCACGCCCTGCGCCAGATGCAGCAGGCCGACGTGGTGGTCTATGACCGGCTGGTCTCGGACGAGGTGATGGCGCTGGTGCGCCGCGACGCCAAGCGCATCTTCGTCGGCAAGCAGGCGGGCAACCACTGCGTGCCGCAGGAGGGGATCAACCAGCTCTTGCTGGAAGAGGCCAAGAAGGGGCAGCGGGTGGTGCGGCTGAAGGGGGGTGACCCCTTTATCTTCGGCCGTGGTGGCGAGGAGCTGGAGACGCTGGTCGGCACAGGCATCGGCTTTCAGGTGGTGCCCGGCATCACCGCGGCCAGCGGCTGCGCCGCCTACGCCGGTATTCCGCTGACCCACCGCGACCACGCCCAGAGCGTCCGTTTCGTCACCGCCCACGGCAAGGGGGGCGCCCGGGATCTCGACTGGCCGCTGCTGGCCAAGGACAAACAGACGCTGGTGTTCTACATGGGGCTCTCATCCTGCGCCACCATCCGCGAGCAACTGCTGGCCCACGGCAAGGCGAGCAACACCCCGGTGGCGCTGATCGAGCGCGGCACCCAACCCTGCCAGCGGGTCATTCGCGGCACCCTCGACCAGTTGCCCGCGCTGGCGGTGGGCGTCGAGAGCCCGGCCCTCATCATGGTGGGTTCGGTGGTGACCCTGGCCGACCAGCTTGCCTGGTTCGGGCAAGGATGCACCGCCAACGCGGCCCTGGCCTCGGCCTGATCGCTGCATCCATTCCAACGCCACCCTCGGGTGGCGTTTCTTTTTCTGCATTTACAGTCATAACCTCTTGTTTTGAGTCTGGTATCCTATGGGGACTGTCCGCCGGATCACCGAATTCAGGAATTCTGCTTCATGTCCCTCCCCCCCAAGAACAGCGCCAAACAGCGTGAACACGACAGAGCCCGCATCCTCACGCTGCTGCTGGCCGATGACGCCCTCACCGAGAGCCTGCTCGACCCGCAAGGGGAGCAGGACGCAGAGCTTCGGGACCAGACCAGCGAGCTGACCCGGCTGGTCAACAGCCTGCCCGCCGCCGATATCGCCGATGCGCTGGAGTCCCTGCCGCCGGACGAGCGCCACGTGCTGTGGCAGCAGGTGGATGCAGACAAGCACGGCCAGATCCTGGTGGAAGCGTCGGAGACGGTGTGGGACAGCCTCATCAGCGGCATGAGCGACAAGGAGCTGCTGCACGCCCTGAGCACCCTCGACATCGACGACCAGATCTACCTGGGCCAGCACCTGCCCCGCAACCTGATGGGGCGGCTGCTCACCTCCATGGCGCCGGTGGACAGGGACAAGGTGCGGGAGGTGATCCGCTACGGCAAGCACACGGTCGGCGCCATGATGGACTTCGAGCTCATCACGGTGCGGCCCGACGTGACCCTGGCCACCGTCCAGCGCTATCTGCGCCTGCGCGGCCAGATCCCCGAGAACACCGACAAGCTGTTCGTCACCGATCGGCGCAACCGGCTGCAGGGGGAGCTGCCCCTCACCGCCGTGCTGCTGCACAAGCCCGAAACCCTGGTGAGCGACGCGATGGAGAAGGATCCGGTCACCTTCGATCCGGAAGACAACGACGAGGCCGCCGCCCGCACCTTCGAGCGGGACGACCTGGTCTCCGCCGCCGTGGTGGATGCCAGGGGCAAGCTGATGGGACGGCTCACCGTCGCCGAGGTGGTGGACCTGGTCTATGAGGAGAGCGACACCGACCTGCGCCGCATGGGGGGGATCAGCGAGGAAGAAGATGTGTTCGCCCCCGTCTCCAAGGCGGTCAAGACCCGCTGGGCCTGGCTCGCCATCAATCTCTGCACCGCCTTCGTGGCATCGCGGGTGATCGGCCTGTTCGAGCACACCATCTCCCAGCTGGTGGCGCTGGCGGCCCTGATGCCTATCGTCGCCGGGATCGGCGGCAACACCGGCAACCAGACCATCACCATGATAGTGCGGGCGCTGGCGCTACAGCACATCCAGACCGGCAACGTCTCCTTCCTGCTGTGGCGCGAGCTGGGGGTAGCCCTGATCAACGGCCTGGTGTGGGGCGGCATCATGGGCATCGCCACCTTCCTGCTCTATCAGGATGCGGCGCTGGGCGCGGTGATGACGCTCGCCATGATGCTCAACCTGCTGGTGGCGGCCCTGATGGGGGTCATCATCCCCATGACCATGAGCCGGCTGGGGCGCGACCCGGCGGTGGGGGCCAGCGTGATGATCACCGCCATCACCGACACCGGCGGCTTCTTCATCTTCCTGGGGTTGGCGACCCTGTTTCTGCTCTAGGGCCCGAGGCTGACCGTCTGCGGCTCCTGCCATGACGCGGGGCCGCTTTCGCGCAAAAACGGCATTTCCCGCCACTGGGCAAGGAATAGTCGTTGAAATGCCAACCCCACTCCTTATACTGGATCCACCTGTTTCCAGCGGTGGATCTGACACAATGGAATACAACACTTCAGAACTGTGCGACATCTATCAGGACATGGTGGATGTGCTCGAACCCATGCTCTGCTCCTTCGGCGGCCGCGCCTCTTTCGGCGGCGTCATCACCACAGTCAAATGCTTCGAATCGAACGGTCTTATCCGTGAACTGGTCAAGGAGAACGGCGTTGGTCGCGTGCTGTTGATCGACGGTGGCGGCTCCATGCGTCGTGCCCTGATCGACAGCGAGATCGCCACCACGGCGGCGGAAAATGAGTGGGAAGGGATCGTCTGCTACGGTTGCGTCCGTGAGGTCGATATCCTGGAAGATCTCGACATCGGCATTCAGGCCCTGGCGGCCATTCCGGTGGGCGCCGACAGCAAGGATATCGGGGAAACCGATCTGCCTGTCAACTTCGGCGGCGTCACCTTCCTGCCGGATGACCACCTCTATGCCGATACCACAGGGGTGATCCTCTCCCCCGATGCCCTCGACATCGAGTAAACAGCGCTGAGTGAAAATGGGAGCCCTGGCTCCCATTTTTTATGCCCGCTGATGGCGGAAAAGACGCAAAAAAAGAGGGCCAGTAAACTACTGGCCCCTTAACTGGAAGCAATGTGAGCAATGTCGTGCCTTCACAAGAAGTCCATCACGTTGGAACAAATGAAGTCTTTCCCGGAAAACAAGTTAACAATAATCATTCTCATTTAACTGTGCAAGCCTTATTTGCGAAGATCGCAAAAAAATTGACCACCCATGGGGGTGGTCAATCTCATCAGGCTTGTCGCGTAGCAGCTTGCAGGCCAGCCAATCCGGCCTCCCCCACCAGCTTGCGGCTGAGATAGCGCAGCAGCACACCGTAAAGCGGCACAAATAACCCCAGACTTATCAGCAACTTGAATACGTAATCCACGGTCGCGATCTCGACCCAGTGCTCGGCCATGAAGGGATCCGTGCTGCGCCAGAAGGCGATGCTGAAGAAGGCGATGGTATCCACCAGATTGCCGAACAGGGTGGAGGCCGCCGGTGCCACCCACCAGGCTTTCAGCAGGCGCAGGCGGTTGAACACCACCACATCCATGAACTGGCCCACCAGATAGGCCATAAAGCTGGCTAACGCGATCCGGGCAACAAAGAGATTGAACTCTGCCAGATTGCCCACCCCCTGGAAGCTCCCTTCGAAGAAGAGCACCGAGAGCACGTAGGACACGGTCAATGCCGGCAGCATCACGGTCTGGATGATCTTGCGCGCCAGGCCGGCGCCGAAGATCCGCACCGTCAGATCGGTGGCCAGGAAAATGAACGGGAAGCTGAAGGCACCCCAGGTGGTGTGGAAGCCAAAGATGGTGATCGGCAGCTGCACCAGGTAGTTGCTGCTGGCAATGATCAGGATGTGGAACAACGAGAGACGCATCAGTGCCGTCTGGTACTGAGCCGGAGTCAGGTTCATATTGTGACCTTTTTGGTTAATGGGGTTAGGGAACCCATATCGCCACCATGGCGATAATCAAGGGGCGAGATTATACGCCCCAAAATTGATAGTTCAATCTTTATGCGGTTATCTCAAGGGATTGACTCGCATCGCACGCCAAGCTCACTCCCGGGACTGCCGAGCCAGCCAGAACAGCGCCTCCGCGTCGTCCGGCTGCACCGCCGCCAGCCAGCAGCCGCTATAATGCTCGTACTCGAGCCGAAAGCGGCTGCCTTCAAACTCCAGCAGCCAGCTGTGGCGATCCGCCCCCCACTCCCGCTCGAGGGCCGCCAGCTCCCACTCCTGCAACAGGGCCTCGGCCAAGGTCGGGAAGCTGTCCCAGTCAAGGCCCGGGCAGGTCAGCATCACCACCCCGGCTTCCCTGTCTGTCTGCGTGATACGCCAGTTCATCTGTGGTTCCTCAACTGCTGCACGAGAGCTCGCCCCCGCAATACCAGCCCGGATGCGGAGTGGCGAGATCCTCGTATGCCGGTTGCTCATCATAGGGATGCTGCAGGGCCGCAAACAGCCGCTCGAACGGCGCCATGTCGCCCTGCTCTGCCGCCTCGATCACCTGCTGGGCCAGCGCGTTGCGCAGCACATACTTGGGATTGACTGCATCCATCTGCCCCTTGCGCACGCCATCCTCGCTCCCTTCCCGGGCGAGGCGTGCCCGATAGACCTCAAGCCACCCCTGCCAGACGGCAGGATCCGGCAACAGGGCCAGCAGGCTGGCGGGCCACGCTCCCTCTCGCGTCACCTCACCGAGACGTCGCAGGAAGAGGTGGTAATCCACCTTGTGCGCCGCCAGCAGCCGGAACAACTCGCGGAACAGCGCCGGATCCTCCTCTTCCCACACCGCCAGCCCCAGCTTGGCGCGCATCAGCTCGGAGTAGTGCAACATCAGCTGGTGCTCGTACTGGGCCAGGGCCGACGCGAGCGCGTCGCCATCCACATGGCCGGCCAGCGCCTGTGCCAGCTTCTGCAGGTTCCAGTATCCGACCGCAGGCTGCTGATCCAGCGCATAGCGACCATCCGGATCCGAGTGGTTGCAGACGAAGTCCGGCACATAGGCGTCGATGAAACCGTAGGGGCCGTAATCCAGGGTCAGCCCGAGCAGGGACATGTTGTCGGTGTTCATCACCCCGTGACAGAACCCCGCCGCCTGCCACTTGGCGATGAGCCGCGCGGTGCGGCGCACTACTTCGGCAAACAGCTCGGCGCCATCGGCCAGCTCGGGGAAGTGGTAACGCCGCACATAGTCGATGAGGGCGGGGATCTTCTCCCCCTGCCCGCTCCAGGCGAAATACTCGAAATGACCGAAGCGCAGATGGCTCGGCGCGGTGCGCAGCACGGTCGCCCCGCTCTCCACCTGCTCCCGGTAGACAGGCTCGTCACTGCCCAGCAGCACCAGAGCCCGGGTGGTGGGAATGCCGAGGGCATGCAGCGCCTCGGAAGCCAGGTACTCGCGAATGCTGGATCGCAGCACGGCACGGCCGTCGCCGAAGCGGGAGAATGGCGTCTTGCCCGCCCCTTTGAGGTGCAGGTCCCAGCGGCTGGCATCAGGCGCCAGCTGCTCCCCCAGCAGCAGAGCGCGGCCATCCCCGAGGCGCGGGCTGTAACCACCGAACTGGTGGCCCGCATAGACCTGGGCCACCGGCTGCATGCCCGGCAGGGGCTGCCCCTGGCCGCAACAAGCGAGCCACTGCGCCTCGCTCACCTCCCCGAGCCCCAGCTCACCAAGCAGCGCACGGTTCAGATGCAGCAATCTGGGGCCATGCAGCGGCTGCGGGGCAACGGGCTCGCAAGCCCAAGGGAGTTCGGTGGCAAAAGTGTTGATCAACTTCATGGTGATGGAGGTTGTCCCTGCGTATGCTCGTGTCACTCTTTATACCGCCGTCGGCTCGTCGAGGCTAACAGGCGATCACGATTATTCATTTCAAGGAGAAGACGATGCCAAAGTGGGTCTATACCCTGCCCCTGCTGGCGCTTGCCTGGGGCCATCAGGCCAAGGCGGCCGACATAGACGCAGGCAAGGCCAAATCCGTGGTCTGTGCCGCCTGTCATGGCGCGGATGGCAAGGCGAGCGTCCCGACCTACCCCCACCTCGCGGGCCAGAACCAGGCCTATTTGCTCAAGCAGATGAAAGCGTTCAAGGAGGGTTCCCGTACCGAGCCGCTGATGGTTCCCTTCATGGCGATGCTGACCGAGGCGGACATGGAGAATCTGGCAGCCTATTACGCCAGCCTGAAATAATGCATGGCGCCGACCAACGGGCGCCTTTCCACTGTTTGTTGTGCCAGCCTACTTGTTGTGCCAGCCTACCGGCCTGGGCCTGCAGCGGTCGATGACAAGGTCTACCTGGGCCGACCCTACCGGCGGCAGTAGTCGATGATCAGGTCCATAAAGGCCTCACCGAAGCGCTCCAGCTTGCGGTGACCGACACCGTTGACCGCCAGCATTTCCTCCTCGGTCATCGGCATGAGCTGTGCCATCTCAACCAGGGTGGCGTCGTTGAACACCACATAGGGCGGCACCTCTTCATCCTCGGCGATCTGCTTGCGCAGGGCGCGCAGCTCCTTGAACAGCCGCTTGTCATAGTTGGCGTTGTCGAGCAGGCCGTTGCGCTTCTCCTTGCGACTGGAGATGGGCTGCAGGCGGGGGACTGCCAGTTCAAGCTTCATCTCGCCACGCAGCACGGGTCGAGCCGCTTCGGTCAGCTGCAACACCAGATTGCGGGTGATGTTCTGGGTCAGCAACCCC
This sequence comes from Aeromonas sp. R7-2, assembly GCF_040908105.1. Lineage (NCBI taxonomy): Bacteria > Pseudomonadati > Pseudomonadota > Gammaproteobacteria > Aeromonadales > Aeromonadaceae > Aeromonas > Aeromonas sp. R7-2. Next base: position 85,074 of record NZ_JBFODC010000003.1, read on the forward strand.
TTGTGGATCAGCTGGCGGATGACGCTCATCCAGTATTCGTGGCTCTGATCCTTGCCGATGCCGTAGGTCGACAGCTTGTCGTGACCGTGATCCTTGATGCGCTGGTTCAGCGATCCGCGCAGCACCTCCACCACATAACCCACCCCGAAATTCTGTCCCACCCGCCAGACGCAGGAGAGCGCTTTCTGGGCATCTTCGGTGCCGTCATAACTCTGGGGCGGATCGAGGCAGATGTCGCAGTTGCCGCACGGCTTGTCGTTGTACTCGCCGAAGTAGTTGAGCAGCACCTGACGGCGGCAGGTCTGCGCCTCGGCGAAGGCCGCCATCACGTTGAGCTTGTACTGCTCCACCTGCAACTGCTGGGGGTTTTCGATGTTGTCGAGCAGCCGGCGCACCCGGCCGATATCGGCAGGATCGTAGAGCAGCAGCGCCTCGGCCGGGGTGCCGTCACGCCCGGCGCGGCCGGTTTCCTGATAGTAGGATTCGATGTTCTTCGGGATGTCGTAGTGCACCACGAAGCGCACGTTGGGCTTGTCGATGCCCATGCCGAACGCCACCGTCGCCACCACGATCTCGATGTCATCCTTGAGGAAGGCCTCCTGGGTCTGCTGACGCAGCTCCAGCGGCAGACCGGCATGATAGGGTGCCGCCTTGCAGCCGTGACGGGATAGCCGCTCGGCCACCTCCTCCACCCGATTGCGGCTGGAGCAGTAGACGATGCCGCAGTTGCCCTTCTGGCTCTGCACGTAGCGCAGCAGCTGCTCCGCTGCCTTGAACTTCTCCACCAGGCTGTAGCGGATATTGGGCCGATCGAAGCTGGCGGTGTGGATGAAGGGATCGTTCAGTTCCAGCCGGTGCAGCATGTCGCTGCGGGTCGCCTCGTCGGCGGTGGCGGTGAGCGCCACCACGGGCACCTGGGGGAACCACTGCTTGAGCCGTCCCAGCGCCGCGTATTCCGGCCGAAAATCGTGCCCCCACTGGGAGACGCAGTGGGCCTCGTCGATGGCGAACAGGCCGAGGGGCAGCTCCGCCAACCGGTCCATGAACTCGTGCTGCAGCAAACGCTCGGGGGAAACATAAACCAGCTTGATCTCGCCCCGGCGCATGGCGGCAAAGTTCTGGATCATCTCCTCCCGGCTCAGGGCCGAGTTGATGTAGACCGCCGCCACGCCGTTGGCGCGCAGGGTGTCGACCTGATCCTTCATCAGCGAGATGAGGGGGGAGACCACTACCCCGAGCCCGGGGCGCAGCAACGCCGGGATCTGGTAGCAGAGCGACTTGCCGCCACCGGTGGGCTTGAGCACCAGCGCATCGCGCCCCGCCACGATCTGCTCGATGATTTCGAGCTGGCCCGGCCGAAATTGCTGATAGCCGAACACCGCCTGCAGCAGGGCAAGGGGATTCTCTGGCTGGGGGTCAGGCAGGGTTTCGGCAATGGCGGTCATGGGCTCTCCTTTGGGGTCGCCATTCTAAAGCAGCCGCCGCCCACAATAAACCTGCCATTGCGACTGTTAAGGAAGTGTTGCAGACTGGCTGGAGTTTTTACTCGGCTTTGATGACAGGGCGGACTCAAGGAATGAAACAGATGCTCAAGAAGATGGCGCTCAGTGGCATAGCCAACCTGTTCGCCGAAAAAATGCCCTTCAACAAGCTGATCGGCATGCAAGTCACCCACTACGACTTCGACAAGGTGGAGCTGCGCATCAAGATGGAACAGAAGCTCATCGGCAACCCTTTCCACAACATACTGCACGGCGGCGTCACCGCCAGCCTGCTCGATGTGGCGGGCGGCATGATAGTCGCCGCCTCCTGCATCGACGAGTTGGAGGACTTCTCCCCCAGCTATCTCAAGGAGCGCTTCTCGCGACTTGGCACCATCGATCTGCGGGTGGACTATCTTCGTCCCGGTCGCGGCAACGAGTTCATCGCCACCGCCCACATCATCCGGGCAGGCAGCAAGGTCGCAGTCGCCCGCATGGAGCTGCACAACGAAGAGGGCACTCACATCGCCTTCGGCACGGGGACCTACCTCGTCGGCTAATGGTTTTTATTGCATAAAAAGTGCGCTTCTAAGCTGATTTTAATCATTAGAATTCTTACCCCCTCCTCCGCTCAGGGTCCATACTGAAAGTCGGGATTCTGTGCAGAGGGAGGATTGCAGACGATGAGCGCGATACTGGCTACCCAACCATCCAGAGCCTTGCTGACACGACTTGAGGCCATGCGCGAAGAAGTGCAGACCCCAGAGTGCCGTCACTGGTTGGAACAGGAGCTGGAGGGGTATTCTCTCTGTTCACCCCTGCCCTGGTATCGCATCATTGCCTGTCGGCAACGCGGTCACTTCCTGAATCTGAAGACGGGAAAATATCTGACTTGCCATATCGGCAGCCAAACGCTAAGCCAACGCGACCTGGCCCAAGTTCAGTTCATCTATGCCCGTGAACCCGCCGCCCACTATTTACTGCGTCACGATTCCCATATCGAGCCCTGGCCGGAATCGCTGCTGGAAGCGTATCGAGAGCAGCTGATCCCTGGTCATCTCTGCCTGCAAGCCTGGCATGAGCCCGTGTCTTCGCTGCGTTCACAACTGATGGAGGGAATAGCACATTTCATTAGTGAGTACCCCAAGCATGCGGCCCTGCAAACCCAACACGGTTTCAAGGCATTGCGGCATCAACACTGGCATATCTGAATGAGCGCCTGGGGCGCAAGGAGGGCACCATCGACAAGACCCACAACGAGATTGTCACAATCTAGAGTGCCGGAGTCAGGATCAGACTCCACCAGTGGGGCCACCGAGCGGTGGCCCTTTTAGTTGGGCAAATGAGGAAGATCGGAGCAGCAGCTGCAGCAATCGACAATGGAAATGTCAGCTTTGCTTCAACAGACCAAATGCGAAAAGGCCGCTCATTGAGCGGCCTTTTCAAATGTGGTCGGTGTGAGAGGATTCGAACCTCCGACCCCTTCGTCCCGAACGAAGTGCGCTACCAAGCTGCGCTACACACCGATGTCTGCGGGGCGAGAATTTACCGAAAGCCCCGACCCGACACAAGCCTTTTTTTGCATTCACTCTAAAAAAACGGCTTTACGCTCAATAATTCAGCGAGTCGCAGCAAAAATCGCCACAAGGCATCTTTCCGCCTGCCTTCAGCCCTGTCGAGGCAACCTGAACTCGGTCGGCCCCAGCAAACGCCGGCTCCAATCCGCCACCACTCCATGTTCCAGCCAATGAGCCGCATGCTGGCGCCAATTGGGAGAGAGCGCCGGGTTCTCCAGCAGCAGTTGCAGGTCTTCCTCGTTGCGAACCTGGTTGAACAGGATGTCGGCGGTGCGCTTCACCGTCAGCTCAGGGTAGGGTCTGTCCACCAGTGTCAGCTCCCCCTGCGGCTCCACCCTTCCCTCTTCCAGCACCCGCAGCAGCCAGCCACAGCGACCACTCAGCTGCATCACCTGGGAGAGCTGGCCATAGCCAAAGCGCTGGTTGAGCTTGAAACAGGGGGATCTGGGCTGGCTTATCTGGATCAGCGCCTCCCCAAGTCGATAGACATCGCCGATGCAGGCCTGCGCCTCCGTCAGCCCCGAACCAGAGAGATTCTCGCCAAAGGCGGCAGGCTGCCAGGGTGTGCGTGGTACAGGCAGTTCCAGCGCGGTTTGCCAGGTTTTCCACCAGGCGTAGTGCTCCGCAGGGTAATGGTGCAGGGCTCGATCCGGGCCGCCATGATGGCGTCTGTCGCTCTGCTCATCCCCGCGAAGGCCGAGGAAATCGCACCACAGAGGGACGTCGGCAGGCTGCTTGTGGATGGCACTGATGAGGCCGGGGGCCTGCTCTGGGTTCAGTTCGGCGCTCTGGCCGATGAAGAGGGAGATCCGCATTCCATTCTCCTGACGGATGGGGGAATGCGGATCTTATCACGGGGCAGGTCAGGCAACTGCCTGCATCTGGGTGGTCATGGCGATCTCGGCGCGACGGCGTTTCTCCGCCCGGGCCATCAGATACCAGCTACCGAAGGTGAACAGGGATACCGACAGCAGGATCAGACTCGCGATGGCGTTGATCTCGGGCTTCACGCCGAGACGCACCGCCGAGAACACTTCCATCGGCAAGGTGGTCGAACCCGGGCCGGAGACGAAGCTCGCCAGCACCAGATCATCCAGCGACAGGGCAAACGACATCATGCCACCCGCCGCCAGCGACGGGGCGATCATCGGGATGGTGATCAGGAAGAACACCTTCCAGGGCTTGGCTCCCAGGTCCATGGCCGCCTCCTCGATGGAGAGATCCAGCTCCCGCAGCCGCGCCGACACCACGATCGCCACATAGGCGGTACAGAAGGTGGTATGTGCTATCCAGATGGTCAGCATGCCCCGCTCCGCGGGCCAACCCACCAGCTGGGCCATGGCCACGAACAGCAGCAGCAGGGAGAGACCGGTGATCACCTCGGGCATCACCAGCGGCGCCGTCACCATGCCGCCGAACAGGGTCCGGCCACGGAAGTGAGGGATCCGGGTCAGCACGAAGGCCGCCACCGTCCCCAGCGCCACCGCCGCGATGGCGGTGTAGAAGGCGATCTCCAGGGAGCGGAACACGGACCCGATCAACTGTTTGTTGTCGAGCAGGCCGAAGTACCACTTGAGCGACCACCCCCCCCACACCGTCACCAGCTTGGAGGCGTTGAAGGAGTAGATGACCATGATGATCATGGGCAGGTAGATGAACAGCAGACCCAGCCACAGCATCAGCTTGGCAAAACCGAAACGTCTCATGCCTTGCCCTCCAGCTCTTTGGCCTGGTTGCGGTTGAACAGGATGATGGGAATGATCAGCACCGCCAGCATCACCACCGCCAAGGCGGAGGCCACCGGCCAGTCACGGTTGTTGAAGAACTCCTGCCACAACACCTTGCCGATCATCAGGGTCTCCGGCCCCCCCAGCATCTCGGGGATGACGAACTCGCCCACCACCGGGATGAAGACCAGCATGCAACCGGCGATGATGCCGTTCTTGGAGAGTGGCACCGTGATCTGCCAGAACCGGGTCAGGTTGCGGGCACCCAGATCGGAGGCTGCCTCCAGCAGGCTCTGGTCGTGCTTGACCAGGTTGGCGTAGAGCGGCAGCACCATGAACGGCAGGTAGGAGTATACGATGCCGATATAGACCGCCAGGTTGGTATTGAGGATCTGCAGCGGTTCGTCGATCACCCCGATGCCCAGCAGGACGCTGTTGAGCAGGCCGTTGTTGCTGAGGATCCCCATCCAGGCGTATACCCGGATCAGGATCGCCGTCCAGGTCGGCATCATGATGAGCAGCAACAGAACGGTCTGGGTCTCCTTGTTGGCCCGCGAAATGGCGTAAGCCATGGGATAGCCGATCAACAGGCAGAGCAGGGTACTGACCAGGGCTATCTTGAGGGACCCCAGATAAGCCGCGATGTAGAGCTCATCCTCCTGCAGCAGCAGGTAGTTGCCCAGGTTGAGCAGTATGGTGAGCTGATTGTCTGCCCAGCTCACCACGTCCGTATAGGGGGGGATGGCCACGTCCGCTTCGGCGAAGCTGATCTTCACGACGATGATGAAGGGCAGCAGGAAGAAGAGGAACAGCCAGAAGAAGGGGATGCCGATGACCAGCTGCCGCCCTCCCACCTGTTTGAGTCGTCTCAATGCCTTCATGATTGCAGCACCACGCCGCTGTCATCTTCCCAGTAGAGGAACACCTGGTCATCCCAGGTCGGCCGTTTGCCGTGGCGTTCGGCATTGGCGATGAAAGCCTGAACGATTTTGCCCGAGGGCAACTGGATGTGATACACGGAATGGCCGCCCAGATAGGCGATGTCATAAACCTCGCCCTTGGTCCAGTTGAAGTCCGGATGCTCGATCTCTTCCGGCTTTTGCAGGCTCATCAGCAGTTTTTCCGGACGCAGGGCATAGGTGACCTTCTTGTTCTCCGCCCGGGAGCTGATGCCGTGACCCACATAGATGGGCTGCTCCAGATCCGCACAGGCGATGATGGCGTGGTCCTGCTCATCCTCCACCAGCAGGCCGTCAAACAGGTTGACGTTGCCGATGAACTCGCACACCAGCCGGCTGGCCGGGGTTTCGTAGATGTCCATCGGGCTGCCGATCTGCTCGATGCAACCGAGGTGCATGATGGCGATCCGCTCGGCCATGGTCATGGCTTCTTCCTGATCGTGGGTCACCATGACGCAGGTCACGCCGACCCGCTCGATGATCTCGACCAGCTCGAGCTGCATGGTGGAGCGCAGCTTCTTGTCCAGCGCCCCCATGGGCTCATCCAGCAGCAGCAGCTTGGGACGCTTGGCCAGGGAACGAGCCAGGGCCACCCGCTGACGCTGACCACCGGAGAGCTGGTGCGGCTTGCGGCGGGCGTACTGGGTCATCTGCACCAGCTTGAGCATCTCTTCCACCCGGGCATCGATCTCCGCCTTGGGCAGGCCATCCTGCTTGAGGCCGAAGGCGATGTTCTGGGCCACCGTCATGTGGGGGAACAGGGCATAGGACTGGAACATCATGTTGATGGGGCGTTCATAGGGCGGCATGTCGGTAATGTCGACGCCGTCGAGGAACAGCCGTCCTTCCGTGGGTCGCTCGAACCCGGCCAGCATCCGCAGCAAGGTGGACTTGCCGGAGCCGGACCCACCCAGCAGGGCGAAGATCTCGCCCTTGTGGATGTTGAGAGACACGTTGTCGACCGCCAGCGTTTCGTCGAACTGCTTGCTTACCCTGTCTATTTTGACCAGCACTTCTTTACGCTGCTGGCTGCCCTCGAGGGCTTTCTTGTAGGCACTGGAGGCTATCGCCATTACCAAACTCCCAAAGGTGATTCCGGCCTGGGCCGATCCATCAATACAATCTGGCGCCCCGGGATGGGCGCCAAGGTTAGGTTCCGGATTTGATCTTGGTCCAACTCCGGGTGATCAGGCGCTGCACCGAGCGGGGATGTGCTTCCTGCACATACAGACGCTCAAGCACCGCCTGGGGGGGATAGACAGACTCGTCCTCGCGCACGGCCTTGTCCATGAACTCTCCCGCCTTGATGTTCGGGTTCGCGTAACCCACATAGTCGCTCACCTTGGCGATGACCTGCGGTTCGAGAATGTAGTTGATCAAGGCGTGAGCCTCTTTCACGTTGGTGGCATCGGCCGGGATCGCCATCATGTCGAACCAGAGATTGCCACCCTCCTTGGGGATGCTGTAGGCAATATTGATCCCCTTGCCCGCCTCCTCGGCCCGGGACGCCGCCTGCAGGATGTCGCCGGAGAAACCCGCCGCCACGCAGATGTTGCCGTTGGCGAGGTCACCGATGTACTTGGAGGAGTGGAAGTAGGCCACGTAGGGGCGCACCTTGAGCAGCTGCTCTTCGGCCCGCTTGATATCCGCCGGCTCATGGCTGTTGGGGTTGAGCCCCAGGTAGTTGAGGGCAGCCGGGATCATCTCGTCCGCCGAATCGAGGAAGGCCACGCCGCACTGGGAGAGCTTCTTCATGTTTTCCGGCTCGAAGATGGTCGCCCAGGAGTCAATCTTGTCGACACCCAGCACTTCCTTGATCTTGTCGACGTTGTAGCCGATGCCGTTGGTGCCCCAGAGGTAGGGCACGGCGTACTGATGGCCCGGATCCACCTTCTCGAGCTGCTTGAGCAGCATGGGGTCCAGGTTGCTCAGGTTTGGCAGCAGGGTGAGGTCCAGCTTCTGGAAGGCCCCCGCCTTGATCTGCTTGGCCAGGAAATTGTTGGAGGGCACGACCAGATCGTAGCCGGTGCGTCCGGTCAGCAGCTTGCCTTCCAGCGTCTCGTTGGAGTCAAACACGTCGTAGACGGTCTTGATCCCGGTCTTCTGCTGAAAGTCACTGAGGGTGGTCTCGCCGATATAATCGGACCAGTTGTAAAAATGAACCACAGGGGCTGCCTGGGTCAGATTTGCAAACCCCAGGGTCAGGGCCAGCGTTGCCATCTTGGTCATGTGCACTTATCAGTCCTCATTTGTGTGATTTTGCCAGTCGCGCATCCATACGCGCCGTCCAACCTGTCGGGTGGTCACCACCCTCCCGGCCGAACTGCGGACCGGGAGGGGTACTCGTCACTCTTACTTGCCTGACTTGATCTTGGTCCAGCTGCGGGTCATCAGACGCTGCACCTTGGCCGGCAGATCCGGGAAGGTGTAGATCTTCTTGAGGGTATCCGGCGTCGGGTAGATACCCGGGTCGGTACGGATCGCCTCGTCCACCAGCGGCGTGGCCGCCTTGTTGCCGTTCGGGAACTGCACCACGTTGGTGATGTTCGCGATCACGTCCGGCTTCATCAGGTAATTGATGAAGGTGTGGGCCGCCTCGACGTTCTTGGCATCCGCCGGGATGGCGATCATGTCGAAGAAGCTGCCTGCCCCCTCTTTCGGAATGGTGTAAGTCAGGCTGACACCGTTCTTGGCCTCGGCGGCACGCGCCTTGGACTGCTGCAGGTCACCGGAGTAACCGACCGCCACGCACAGGTTGCCGTTGGCCAGATCCGAAATGTACTTGGAGGAGTGGAAATAGGCGGTATAGGGACGGATGGAGAGGAACAGCTCCTCTGCCTTCTTCAGCTCATCCGGCTTCTGGCTGTCCGGCTTGAAGCCCAGGTATTGCAGGGCGGCCGGCAGCATTTCGGTCGGCGAGTCGAGGAAGGAGACACCGCACTCCTTCAGCTTGGCCATGTTCTCCGGCTTGAACACCAGATCCCAGGAGTCCACCGGGGCATCGGCCCCCAGCACGGCCTTCACCTTCTCGGCGTTGTAGGCATAGCCGATGGTGCCCCACAGGTAAGGGATGGAGTATTGGTTGCCCGGATCGCTCGGTTCGAGCGCCTTGAGCAGGTCGACGTCCAGGTTCTGCCAGTTGGAGAGTTTGGACTTGTCCAGCTTCTGGAAGACACCTGCCTTGATCTGCTTGGCCAGGAAGGGGTTGGACGGTACGACGATGTCATAGCCCGACTTGCCTGCCAGCAACTTGGCTTCCAGCACTTCGTTGCTGTCGAACACGTCGTAGACCACCTTGATGCCCGTCTCCTTCTGGAAGTTTTCCAGCGTATCCGGCGCGATGTAGTCGCTCCAGTTGTAGACGTGCAGCACCTTCTCGTCGGCCATCGCCCCGGTACTCATCATGACCAGCGCCACGGAAGCAGCCATCATTCCCTTTTTAAAAGACATAGTCCTTGTCTCCTAAGCAAATTGTATGCGTAAGCCAACCTGCCCGGTTCCCGCCTATTCCCGCAGCTTTGCAGCCGTCAGGTCCAGACTGAGCCTGGCCAGTTTGACCAATTCATCCACCTGTTCCTCGGTGATCACCAAGGGGGGCGATATGATCATGGTATCGCCGACAGCCCTCATCACCAAGCCATTGTTAAAACAGAACTCCCGACAGGTCATCCCGGCATGGAGCTCGGCCGGGAAGCGACGTTTCGTCTGCTTGTCCTGCACTATTTCCAGCGCGGCGACCAGGCCTTTTCCACGGGTTTCCCCCACCAGCGGATGGTCCGCCAGCTCAGCCCAGCGGCGCTGCAAATAGGGGCCGATACTATCATGAACTCGCTTAACTATGCTCTCCCTTTGCATAAGCTGGATGTTGGCAATGGCCACGGCGCAGGCGACCGGATGGCCGGAATAGGTGAAGCCATGGTTGAACTCGCCCCCCTCTTCCACCAGCACCCTGGCAACCCTGTCCCCCACCATCACGGCGCCCATCGGCAGATAGCCGGAGGTAATGCCCTTGGCCAGGCACATGAGGTCGGGTTTGATGCCAAAACCTTCACTGGCAAACCAGTGACCGGTGCGGCCAAAGCCGCAGATCACCTCGTCGGCGATAAGCAGGATGCCGTACTGGTCGCAGATGCGCTGGATCTCGGGCCAGTAGCTCTCGGGGGGAATGATGACCCCCCCCGCACCCTGGATAGGCTCGCCGATGAAGGCGGCCACCTTGTCCACCCCCAGTGCCAGGATCTTCTCTTCCAGCTGGCGGGCACGGGCCAGACCGAACTCGTGGGCGCTCATGCCCTCTCCCTCACCGAAGTGATAGGGCTGGTCGATGTGTACTATGCCCGGAATGGGCAAGCCGCCCTGGGCGTGCATCCCCTTCATGCCGCCCAGACTGGCCCCCGCCACGGTGGAGCCGTGATAGGCATTGTGGCGGCTGATGATCACCTGCTTGTCAGGTTGTCCCTTGCTGGCCCAGTAGTGGCGCACCATGCGCAGCACGGTGTCGTTGCACTCGGAACCCGAACCGGTGAAGAAGACGTGGTTGAGGTGGGAAGGGGTGATCTCGGCCAGCAGGGTGGCCAGCTCGGCAGCAGGGGGGTGGCTGGTCTGGAAGAAGAGGTTGTAGTAGGGCAGCTGCTGCATCTGGCGAGTGGCGGCATCCACCAGTTCCTGACGGCCGTAGCCCATGTTGACGCACCACAGACCCGCCATCCCGTCCAGAATGCGCTTGCCTTCGGAGTCTTCCAGATAGACGCCTTCGGCCTTGGTGATGATGCGACTGCCCTTCTTGTTCAGGGCCTGAAAATCGGTAAACGGATGCAGATGATGGCTGGCTTCCAGTTGCTGCCACTCACGGGTGGTGTGCTGCATTGCTTGCTCCTCGGTTCCTTCGATTCGGCGAATCTTGTCGCCATTCATGAGGGCACGGATGGCCTGCCCGGTCACTGCCATTCACGGGGCTGGCACTCTCTTGCCTGCTCGATGCCTTTCCATGGGGCGAACATCGTCGCCAGTTGATTGCAGGTGATCCCCTCTCCATTGCGGGAGCGGGCCTCACCTTTACTCGGTGCCTTCCGGGTCGCGGGCACCGCCGCGAGACGGGCCTTCGGCCCCTTGCTTGCGATATGACGGGGAGAGGCCTCGCCTCCCCCGGGGACAGATCAGACGTTCAGCAGCAGGAATTCCCGTTCCCAGCGGCTGATCACGCCGAAATAGGTCTCGTACTCCTTGCGTTTGACGGCCACGAAGGCGCGGATGAAGCGCTCCCCCAGCATGTCCTTGATGGGTTCACACTGCTCCAGGTGGCTCAGCGATTCCTCCAGCGAGCGGGGCAGGCTGTAGGGCAGGTCATAGGCACTCGCCTTCATCTCCTGCATGGGTTCGAGCTTCTCCAGCATGCCGAGGTAGCCGCAGGCCAGGGTGGCGGCCAGGGCCAGATACGGGTTGGCATCGGCCCCGGCGAAGCGGTTCTCGACCCGGCGTGCACTCGGTTCGGAGAAGGGGACCCGCAGGCCGCAGGTGCGGTTTTCCACACCCCACTGCACGTTGCGCGGCGCACTCTCGCCAAAGGTGAGGCGGCGGTAGGAGTTGACGTTCGGCGCCAGCAGGGCGGTCACTGCCGGGGTGTATTTCTGCAGGCCGGCGATGAAGTGCATGAACAGATCGGAGTTGCCCCCTTCGCTGGTACCAAACAGGTTGTTGCCATCCATGTCTTCCAGGCTCTGGTGGATGTGCATGGCGGAACCCGGTTCGTTGCTCATGGGTTTGGCCATGAAGGTGGCATAGATGCCGTGGCGATGGGCGGCCTCGCGCATGGTGCGCTTGAACAGAAACACCTGGTCGGCGAGATCGATGGCATCCCCGTGCAGGAAGTTGATCTCCATCTGGGCGGCACCGGATTCGTGGATCAGGGTGTCCACCTCCAGCTCCTGGGCCTCGCAGTAGTCGTACATGTCCTCGAAGATGGGGTCGAATTCGTTCACCGCATCGATGCTGAACGACTGGCGGGCCGTTTCCGGGCGGCCGTTGCGGCCCACCGGCGGTACCAGCGGATAGTCGGGATCTTCGTTGCGGGTCACCAGGTAGAACTCCAGCTCCGGCGCCACCACCGGCTTCCAGCCCTGCTTCTCGTAGAATGACAGAACCCGGCGCAGCACGGAGCGGGGAGCGATGTCGATGAGCTTGCCGTTGACGTCAAAGCAGTCGTGGATCACCTGGGCGGTGGGCTCCAGCGCCCAGGGCACGAAACGAATGGTGTTGGGATCGGGATAGAGCTGCATGTCCCGCTCCAGCGGGTCTATCATGCTGTCGTCATCCGGGTACTCGCCAGTCACCGTCTGGGTGAAGATGACCTCGGGCAGCCGCATGCCCCCCTCGCGCAGAAACTTGTTGGCTGGAATGATCTTGCCTCGGGCATTGCCGGTGAAATCCGGAAACAGGCACTCCACTTCCGTGATGCGATTGCTCTCCATCCAGCCCTTGATACTGTCCATGTTAAACCCCGACTTTACGGTTGCCATTGTCAAGGGTGTCTAATATAAGGAACACCCTTGTTAAGAAAATGTAATCGACCACACCATAAAAGCCCGTGATAAAGGCCTTTGTCAAGCAGCGGTGTTTAAAAAACTATAAACAACGGCCTGTATAATGACCAGTGCGGCACCAAATACTAAACACTTTGTGTCACGATCAGCCCACTGCAAGCTCGATGCCAACGGCGGCGGGATCTCGTTCGATACTCAGTCAGACCCTGTCGGAGAAGGCCCATTTCTTTGCAAGGGCGCACACTCCTTATCCAATTTCCTTTGCATGTCTGCGTTTTTTTGGTACAAGGCCCGCCCTGATTTGCACTCTCCTGCATGGATTTGGTGCAAAACGGGATACAAGGGCTTGGTCTGACGACAGACAGCCCCCATCAATGGGTAACATTGGGAAACTGACTGGTAGCAAACCGTATGTGTGATTTCATGACAGAAGACCAACTGACCTTCTACAAAGGCCAGATCGAGCGACAAATCCTTGAGCTCGAAGAACGTCTCAACTCCCAGGCCAGCCAGGCTATCGCCACCGATACCAACGAGATGGCGGATGAAATTGACCGTGCCAGTGTCGAGGAGGCCCGTCGCCTGGAGCTGAACCGCATCGAGCACGACAAGTTGCACCTGCGCAAGCTGAAAGGGGCGTTGAAGCGCATCAATGAAGGGGATTTCGGCTATTGCGAATCCTGTGGCGACGAGATCTCTCTCAAGCGGCTGCAGGCCCGTCCCGAGTCCCGCTTCTGTGTTGAATGCCAGAGCACCAAGGAATTCAACGACACGCACGTGTTCCGTCGCGTCGCCTGATGCGGCGAACAAGCCCGGCCTCGGTACGAGCCGGGCACAGGGCAGGCCATGCCCGAAGATGACGCGGCCGGGTGATCCCCGGCCCCTTTCACAGCAAGAGCGTGACAACTTCTGTTAGACTCCGGGCAAGTCCCGGATCCTACAGGAGATCAAAGCGTGAAATGGCTCATCAGGCTGTGCTTGTGCCTGCCATTGCTGGCACAAGCACAGACGCTCACCGTCAAGGTCCCCAGCCGACCGATCAACGATCTCGACAACGAATACCAGCTCAAGCTGCTGGAACTGGCGCTCAACCACGCCGGGCAGCCCTACAAGCTGGAGCGGGTCGACCTCAATCTCAACCAGTACAGCCTCCAGCAGGCGCTTGCCAAGGGCAAGGTCATCAATGTGTTCTGGATGGGTACCTCCAGCGCGCTGGAATCCTCCCTCACCGCAGTGCCAATCCCGCTGTTTCGTGGCCTGGAAGGGCTGCGCCTCTCCTTCATCCACGCCGATGCCCAGGAGCGGTTCAACCAGATCAACACCCTGGCAGACCTCAAGAAACTGAAAGCCGCACAGGGGGTGGGCTGGGCCGACAACAAGATCCTGGAACTGGCAGGCATTCCCACCTATGCCGGGCGCTACAGCAACCTGTTTCGCCTGATGAATGACGGCGACAAGCTGGACTTCTTCCCCCGTGGTCTGGTGGAAATCTTCGCCGAACGCAGCGAGCTGGCGGCACAATATCCCAACCTGGTGATCGATCAGCACCTGCTGATCCGCTACCCCTTCGCCGAGTTCTTCTTCGTCAGCCCGGAGTCGCCGAAGCTGGCCAAGGCGATCCAGACCGGCCTCGAGCGTGCCTATGCCGACGGCAGCTTCATGGCGTTCTTTCGGGAGAACCCCAAGATCCGCGAGGCCCTGGCCAGCGCGAATCTGGAGCAGAGAGTCACCATCGCCCTGCCCAATCCCGACATGACCCCCTTGCTCAAAAGCATTCCGGCCCAATATTGGGAATATCCACCGTCGCAGGAGTAAACGGACACGATATCCGGCGTTGAGAATATCCACCGCTGCGAGCGTGAACGGACACGGCCTCCGGCGTTGAGAATATCCACCGCTGCGAGCATAAACGGACACGGTATCCCGGCGTTGGGAATATCCGCCGCCGGGAGCGTGATCAGCCGCGGGTCATCCCATCCGGTGGGCGCAGCCCGCCGCAGACGCACAGGAACGCGAGGTCGCCCGGCCTCAATACGCGCACCAGGGAGGTGCCATGAAACGACTGGATGACTGGTTTCGCGACTACGGCCAGAGCCATCAACACCCCGTCAATGTGGCCATCCACAAGGTGGCGGTGCCAGGCATCTACCTCTGCATCCTGGCACTGCTCTGGTGCCTGCCCGCCGGTCCCCTGCCAGCGTCCTTCAACTGGGCGGGGCTGGTGGCCATCCCGGTGCTGGTCTTCTACCTGCGGCTGTCGTTGACGATCTTTACGGGGATGACGGCCCTGACCGCCCTGGGACTGGCCTTCTGCCACGTCTGGCAGGGGCCGCTGCTGTGGCCTGCCCTCATCGGGTTCGTGCTGTTCTGGATAGCCCAGTTCGTCGGTCACCATATCGAGGGGAAACGCCCCTCCTTTCTCACCGACCTGCAATTTCTGCTGGTAGGCCCCGCCTGGGTGCTGGCCAGCCTCTATCGTCGTTTGGGCATCCCTTTCTGAGGGAGGCCAACAGGAGAGACCATGAGACATCTTCAGACCCTTGCTCGCCCCCTGCCCCTGCTGCTGGGGGCAGTGATGGCCGGCCCGGTGCTGGCCGACAAGGCCGATCCCGTCGGCGAGGTGAGCACCGCCTTCAAGCTGCTCGGCCCCAACCACAAGATCCTGGTGGAGGCGTTCGACGACCCGAAAATCACCGGTGTCGCCTGCTATCTGGCCCGCCCCAAGACAGGGGGCGTCAAGGGCGGACTCGGGCTGGCGGAGGATCCCTCCCACGCCTCCCTCTCCTGCCACCAGATCGGCCCCATCACCCTGCCCGCCAGGCTGAAGGCGGGGGAAGAGGTGTTCGATGTCAGCACCTCGCTGGTGTTCAAGGAGCAGAAGGTGGTGCGTTTTTACGACGAGAAGCGCAATGCCCTTGTCTATCTGACTTACAGCACCAAGTTGGTGGATGGTTCGTACAAGAGTGCAGTGAGTGCCGTCCCCATCATGCCCTGGGGTTGAAACAGCACCACTTATCCCGTGATGACGGTCACTATTTGTTGTAATTTAACCACATCATTATCTACGGAGAGCGCACCATGAGAGTCGCCGTTTTCAGTACCAAGAGCTACGACAAGGAACATTTCCACCAGGCCAACGCCCAGTACGGTTTCGATCTGGAGTTCTTCGACGTGCGGCTGGAGGCCAAGACGGCCCGTCTCGCCCACGGCTTCCCCGTGGTCTGCCTGTTCGTCAACGATGATGCCGACCGCGAAGTGCTGACCGAGCTGGCGCAGTACGGCACCAGGGTCATCGCCCTGCGCTGCGCCGGTTACAACAACGTGGATCTGGCCGCCGCCAAGGAGCTGGGACTCAAGGTGGTGCGGGTGCCTGCCTACTCCCCCGAGGCCGTTGCCGAACATGCGGTGGGCCTGATGATGACCCTCAACCGCCGCATCCATAAGGCGTATCAGCGCACCCGGGACGCCAACTTCTCCCTGGAAGGGCTGGTGGGCTTCAACATGCATGGCCGCACCGCCGGCATCATAGGCACCGGCAAGATCGGCATCGCCACCTTGCGCATCCTCAAGGGGTTCGGCATGCGCCTGCTGGTGAGCGACCCCTATCCGAACCAGGCGGCCATCGATCTGGGCGCCGAGTACGTGGATCTCGACACCCTATTCCGTCAGTCCGATGTCATCAGCCTGCACTGCCCCCTGTTCAAGGAGAACTATCACCTGCTGAACAAGGAGGCCTTCGCCAAGATGAAGGACGGGGTGATGATCATCAACACCAGCCGGGGCGGCCTGCTCGACTCCAACGCCGCCATCGAGGCCCTCAAGACTGCCCGCATCGGCGCCCTGGGGCTGGACGTCTACGAGGAGGAGGAAGACCTCTTCTTCGAGGACAAGTCCAACGAGGTGATCACCGACGACGTCTTCCGCCGCCTGTCTGCCTGCCACAACGTGCTGTTCACCGGTCACCAGGCCTTCCTGACCCGGGAGGCGCTGCACGCCATCGCCGACACCACCCTCAGCAACATCCAGGCCATCGAGAGCCAGGGCCGCTCTGACAACGAAGTGGAGTGATCCCTGAGACGTTGTCGCCACGCCATTGATCCCGCCGCCGGGTTGTGAGACCCGGCGGCATCGGGTAGGCTACCAGCCCTTTTTTGTACAGGAGTCTGGCCAGCATGTTCATCGGATTTGATTACGGTACCTCCAACTGTGCCGTCGCCGTGATGGAACAGGGCAGCCCCAGGCTGCTGACCCTCTCCGGTTCCCATTACCTTCCCTCCACCCTGCACGCCCCCCACCGGGACGCCATCGCCGGCCTCCTGGCCGAAGGGCTGGCCCCCGTCCAGCAGAGCGAATACCTCAAGCTGCGCGGTCCCGTGGTGACCCGGGCACAGGCGGTGCGCCGCCAGATGCGCGAAGAGGGACTCATCGACGAGCTGAGCTTCGGCGGTGCGGCGCTGGCGCGCTATCTGGAAGAGCCGGACGAGGGCTACTACATCAAGTCCCCCAAATCCTTTCTCGGGGCCTATGGCCTCAAGGCTCCCCAAATCGCCCTGTTCGAGGACATCGTCTGCGCCATGATGTTGCACGTGCGCCGGGAGGCGGAGCAGCAGACGGGCAGCACCATCCGCCAGGCGGTGATCGGCCGACCGGTCAACTTCCAGGGACTGGCGGGGGAAGAGAGCAACCGCCAGGCCATCGCCATCCTGAGGGAGGCGGCACGCCTCGCCGGGTTCGAGCGGGTGGAGTTCCTCTATGAGCCGGTGGCCGCCGGCTTCGAGTTCGAGGCGCGCCTCACCGAGGATGCGGTGGTGCTGGTGGTGGACATCGGGGGCGGGACCACCGACTGCTCCGTACTGCGCATGGGCCTGAGCCACCGTGACCAGCTGGATCGCAGCGGCGATCTGCTCGGTCACAGCGGCCAGCGCATCGGGGGCAACGACTTCGACATCCGCCTGACCGTGGAGGGCATGATGCCGCTGCTCGGCATGCACGAGAACCTCAAGACCGGCAAGCCACTGCCCCATCCCCTGTTCTGGGACGCCGCCGCCATCAATGACGTCAGTGCCCAGAGCCGTTTCTACAGCCTAGATACCGCCCGCCAGTTGCAGGATCTCCAGCTCGACAGCCAGCCCGGCAGCAAGCTCCCGCGCCTCGCCAGCCTGCGGGCCCACAAGCTGAGCCATCAACTGGTGTGGCGCGCCGAGCAGGGCAAGATCGCCCTCTCCGACCACGAGCACAATCACCAGACCCTGAACGAGCTGGAAAAAGGGCTGGAGGCGGCACTCACCCGCCCCCAGCTGGCCAGTGCTTCCGCCCCCTTGCTGGAGAAGATTGGCGAGCTGATGGACGAGGCTATCCTGGCGGCAGGCGTGCAGCCTGACCGGGTCTTCGTCACCGGCGGCAGTGCCCGCTCCCCCCTCATCAAGGCCTTCATCCAGCAGAAACTGCCCAAGGTACCGCTGGAGGGGGGTGATGACTTCGGTTCGGTGGCCTCGGGCCTCGCCCGCTATGCCGAGCGCCTGTTTGCGGACTGAGACGGCCAGGGGAGCCATGGGCAACCGGTAGACAGGTTCGCTCGGGACGGGTGTTGCCATTTGCCGACACCCCCTCTTCCCCCGGGGCGACAGAAGCGGTCGGGCTCCTCCCCCCTCGCCCTGCCGCCCGGGCCCGGGGACGGGTATGCTTGTCATACCCACCACCGGAGCCCCTTCAATGCCCAGATACCTGCTACTGCTGCTCGCCCTGCTTCTGCTCAGCGCCTGCAGCAGTGCTCCCCGCTTTGCCTCGCAAGATCTGCAACACCATCACTGGGTGCTCGATCGGCTGGATGGCCAGGCCATCGCCAGCCGCCGCAGCAATCCCCCCGACATCGAGATCGGTGAACACTTCACCGTCAACGGCATCGCCGGTTGCAACCGCTACTTCGGCCAGGGTCACCTCAAGGGGAACAAGCTCTGGGTCACCAGCCTCGGCAGCACCGCCATGGCCTGCCCCCCCGAACTCGATCTGATAGAGCAGGCCGTGCTCGCCACCCTGACGGAGGGGGCCACACTGAGCGGTTCCACCCAGACCCTGATCCTCCAGGGAAAACGGCACCGTTTGGAATACAGGCTGCAAGACTGGGTGTACTAGGGCTCACAAAACCGCTCGCCAGCAGGAACAACTGGCCAGGCTGTGGCACAATATGAGGCATTGTTAGCAATGGAGGCTGCCTCAGCCATGTCGATGGATCGCCTGTTTGGCAAGATCAAGCAACTGCCCACAATTCCGAAACTGCTGCACGAGCTGATGCAGAGTTTCAACGACGAGAATGCCCGCATCGACGAGATCGCGGCCAAGATCGCCATGGACCAGGTGATCAGCGTCAAGGTACTGCGGATGGCCAACTCCGCCGCCCTGCGCCGTGGCAATGAAATCACCTCCATCGAACAGGCGGTGATCCGCCTCGGTTTCAACCGCCTGCGCTCCGTGGTGGTCGCCTCCGGCATCATCAGCAGCTTCAAGGCCCCCCCCGGCTTTGACAAGCTCCACTTCTGGACCCAGACCTTCCAGGTCGCCACCATTGCCCGCACCCTGGCACAGCAGACCACCTCGGTGGATCCCGAGACCGCCTTCACCTGCGCCCTCATTCACAACATCGGCGAGCTGCTGATCCAGAGCACCCTGCCGGAAGAGGCGGGGCTCATCAATCTGGCCATCGAGAAAGGCAGCAGCCGGGTCGATGCCCAGCGGGAGATGCTGGGTTACGACTATGCCCAGCTCGGCGCAGAGCTGGCGCGGCGCTGGAACCTGTCGCCCGCCTTCGTGGATGCCATCGCCCAGCAGCTCGACCCCCTCTCCCACGATCCGGTCAGCAAGGAGGCCGTGCTCATCCGGCTCGCCGTCTTCGTCTCCTTCGCCTGGCAGGCCGGCGTACCGGCACAGGCCATCATCGCCCGTTTCCCCAGAACCCTGGCTGACCAGCTGGGGCTGGATCCCGCCAGCCTGGCGGATCAGCTGGAGCAGCTGCACGAACAGGGCAACGCCCTTGCCGATTTGCTGACCCAGTAGATGCACAACGGCCGATCAGCAGGAGCCGGATCCCCGTCTCATTCTGGCGGATCAGCTCGAACAGCTGCACGAACAGGGCAACGCCCTGGCCGATTTGCTGACCCAATAGCGTCACGGCAGACCGCCCAGCCAAGCCGGAAGCACCGTCTCATTCTGGCCGGTCGTCACATACACACGCCCATGGACGGGATAAGATGGCCTGCGCCCATCCCCCATTCCTGAGCCTCTCTGACACAGTAGATACCATGACCCATCCCTTCCTGTTTCACCCCCAGGCGGCACCCTGGTTCAAAGAGAGTGCCGACACCCTGCAGCTCACCCTGTTCAGCGAGCTGGACGCCCCCATCCGCGAGGTGTGGCTGCGCCACGAGCCGGACAACGAGGAGTATCTGGTCGCCATGACGCCGGTCGCCACCCGGGACAGGCTTCAGGTCTGGCAGGTCGAACTGCCGCTGGCCAGGGGGCAGGAGATCCACCTCTACTGCTTCAAGTGCCTCACCGACGAGGAGCAGTGGTGGCTGCACGGGGCAGGCGTCAGCGCCGCCATGCCGCCGCGGGAGCAGCATTTCCGCTTCAACAGCCATCACCAGCCCCCGGCCTGGGTGCAGGATCAGGTGTTCTACCAGATCTTCCCCGACCGCTTCTGCAACGGCGACCCGTCCCTGAGCGTCAAGCATCACGAGTACGAGTACAGGGGCAAGGCGGTCATCAGCAAGGCCTGGGGCGAGCCGGTCAGCCGCCACGAAGAGGGGCACGGCGCCTGTGAATTCTACGGCGGGGATCTGGCGGGCATCGACGCCAAGCTGCACTACCTGCAATCCCTGGGGGTGACGGCGCTCTACCTCAACCCCATCTTCGATTCGCCGAGCAACCACAAGTACGACACCCAGGACTACTTCAAGGTGGATGCGCACCTCGGTACCAATGCCCAGTTTGCCGAGCTGACCCGCAACCTGCACCAGCGCGGCATGAGGATCATCCTGGATGCGGTGGTTAACCACACCTCCACCGAGCACCCCTGGTTCTGCCCGCCGCTGGGCGCCCAGAGCAACCCGGATTCCCCCTGGCGCAGCTTCTACACCTTCGATCAGGAAGGGGATTATGTTAGCTGGAAAGGGATCCGCAGCCTGCCCAAGCTGGATTTCTCAAGTGAACAGGTGCAGGACGCCGTTTATCGGGCAGACAACGCCATTCTGCGCTACTGGATGCGCGCCCCCTACCAGATCGATGGCTGGCGCTTTGACGTCATCCACATGCTGGGGGAGCGGGGCACTGCCGAGGGCAATCGCGGCCATGTACGCGCCATTCGCGGCGCGGTGAAGCAGGAGAATCCGGACGCCTACGTGCTGGGCGAGCACTTCTTCGAAGCGAGCCAGTGGCTGCAGGGGGATCAGGAGGACGGCGCCATGAACTACTACGGCTTCGCCCACCCCATCCGCGCCTTCCTGGCGGGGCAGGACATCGCCTATCACCCCATCAAGATCAGCGCCACCGAGCTGGATCACTGGCTCAAGCTGGCGCGGGCCCATATTCCGTTCAAGAACCAGCTGGCCCAGTTCAACCTGCTGGACAGCCACGACACTGCCCGCTTCCTGCACCTGCTGGGGGAAGACAAGCAGCGGATGCGACTCGCCGCCACCCTGCTCATCACCTACATCGGTGTGCCCTCCATCTACTACGGCGACGAGGTGGGGCTCTCCGGCGGCAACGACCCGGACTGCCGCCGCTGCTTCCCCTGGGATACCACCGACTGGGATCACGTGCTGCACGACCACTATCGCCGCCTGATCCAGCTGCGCCGCCAGCGCCCGGCCCTGCGCCGGGGAGACATCCAGACCCTCTACGCCGGCCCCCACAGCTATGTGTTCGCCCGTACCCTGCAAAGCGATCAGGTGGTGGTCGCCTGCAACCGCCACCCCACGGAGCCGCGCACCATCAGCCTGCCCCTGTGGCAGACCGCCAGCCCCGCCAGCCGCTTCACCGACGCCTTCAACGGCGACAAGTTCGAGGTGGTGCAGGGGGAGGTGCAGCTCACGATCCCGGCCAACTCGGCCAGGGTACTGCTGTCGAGCTAGGGATCGCGGCAATAGAAAACCGGCGCTCGGGGCGCCGGTTTTTTTTATGCCTGCACCCACCGAAGTGGCGGATGCTGCCTCATCGCTGTTTTTCGATCCAATAACCCTACGCCGCCATGTGTGATGCGACGAATGCATCAAACATCGTCTCTTCATCAGTAGTTGATGCTGACATAGGGGACTTCGGTCACATCCCACGCCTGCTTGAGGTAGACGGTGAGCACGAAGAAGAAGTTGGCCAGCAGGTTGGCGAAGCGATAGAGGATAGGATCGAAGCGCACGCCGCTCTCTTCCAGGCGTACCAGCAGACGCACCACCTTCTTGCTGCCACAGCGGCACAGGTGCAGGGTGGGAATGGGCTGGGGCCCCTGGGGCAGCACGAAGCCGGTCACTCGGCCGCGACTCGCCTCGTTGTAGTGATCGTACCGCCCCTTCAGCCAGTCCAGATCCTCCTCGAAGATGCCGAGCCGTCCCCGCACCGAGCCGTTGAGGTTGTAGATGAGCCGCTGCAGGGTCGCCAGATCCGCCATCACGGGCCGGGTATCCTCATCCGGCATCAGATGAGAGAGCACGGCCCCCACCTGGCAGCAGAGCTCGTCGGTGGCGATCTCGTAGTCGCACTGGAACTGGGTTTCGAAGATGAAGGGGTAGCAGAGCTCGCGCTTGTCTCTTGGCTTCTTGGGGTTCATGGCATCGCCGGGCTGGGGAAAAGGGCAGTGTGCCAGCCCGGGGACGGGCTGGCAAACACCCCGCCCCCGCCGGCATCACGGGGGCGTCGCCAGACTAGCCGGTCGCCATCTGCTGGCCAAGCAGCCGCATGGCCTCCAGCATCCGCTGGTTGAAGCCCATGAAGCCTGCCCCCTGGGTCGCCCCGTCCTGACCCCGCGCCGCCAGCACGGTGGGTGTCAGCGCCTCCTGCTGGGAAGGGGGCAGCAGGGCGTCGGCCTGCTGCTGCAACCGGCTGAGCCTCGGCAGGTAGTCCGCCAGGGGCTTGAGGCTCTCCTGCAGGGAACTGGCCCCCTGGTAGGTCTGACTCAACTTGGCCGATTGCTTGAGCTTGAGGGAGTAGGAGACCAGCTGGCTGTCATCCAGTTGCAGCCCGTTCAGCCCGTCCGCCAGGGTCTTGCCGTCGCCCCCCTTGAAGAACTGCCCGGCCAGCTCGTCCAGCCCCTTGACCAGGGTGCCGATGGCATCCATCTCGGCACTGTCGAGATCCCCCTCCAGGGAGAAGTCGAAGCTCTGGCTCGACTTGAGGCTGAACTGGCTGCCGCCCCCATCGCTCTGGGACTTGAACTGCCAGCTGTCGCTGAAGCGCAACATCACCTTGTCCCCATCCCGGGTCTCGATCTCGAGGAGGGCCTGCTGGCGGCTGGCCATCCTGGCATCCCCCAGATCCGTGGTCGACACCTTGCCGAAGAACTCCTTCTCGAACTCGTCGAGCCCCTTCTGGATCAGCTTGTAGCTCTGATCCATGCCGGTCTTGATGTCCTCGTTGTCCGCCCAGTCACCGAGCTGCTTCCTGGCGTCACCGAAGCCCTTGTCCACCCCCTTGCGGGCCTGCTCCATCATTTTGGTCAGGTCGTCGTCGGACTTGCCGTCCGCACGGGCCGCGCCTATCCGCCCGGTGACGAACTGCAACACGTTGTCCGCCACCGACTGGAAATCGAACAGGGTCTCCGGGGTGATCTCCTGGGGTTCCTGCACCTTGGGTGCCTTGTAGCCCTGGCCGTTGATCTCCAGCGCAAATTGCAGCGCCTGCTGGATCAGCACCTGGGCCCATTTCGGGGGCTTGTTCAGGGAGACCTCATCCCCCTTGTCCGCCGTCTTCGACTCCGTCTGTTGAGGCGATTTGGGAGCAATGCCCACTCCCTTGGGTTGGGCTGCGCCCATGCCATCAATTTGCATCATTACTCTCCCGCCTATAGTGGTGGATCGGTTATCGGCCCGACTGGCCACTTCTTGACCACAAAAAACTTGGACAATCCGCAACGGCCTTTTAAAATCCCCACCCTTTGGTTGGCTGCGGCCTTCCCCCGGTCTTTCCCCGGCTCTGCCCGGTGCATGCGAGGTATCCATGACTCAATCCCAGCCCTCTTCCGCCGACGCCCAGGGCAGACGGACTCCTGCCGACTACCAGGCCCAGCTCGACGAGAAGCGCGATCGCCTCACCCAGCTGTTCGCCCCCTTCAATCCGCCTGCGCTGGAGCTACACGCCTCTCCCGCCGAGCACTACCGGATGCGCGCCGAGTTCCGCATCTGGCACGAGGGGGATGACCTCTTTCACTGCATGTATGCACCGGCCACCAAGGAGATCATCCGGGTCGACAGCTTCCCCACCGCCAGCCTGCTCATCAACCGGCTGATGCCGGTGCTGCTGGCCGGGCTGCGCCCGCACCCCGTGCTGCGCAAGAAGCTGTTCCAGATCGACTATCTCTCCACCCAGTCCGGCCAGATCTGCGTCAGCCTGCTCTACCACCGCAAGCTGGAGAACGAGTGGCAGCAGGCCGCCGAGGCGCTGCAGGCCGACCTGCGTGCCAAGGGGTTCGAGCTGCAACTGATTGGCCGCGCCCACAAGCAGAAGATCTGTCTCGGGGATGACTTCGTCATCGAACGCCTGACCGTGCAGGGGCGCGAGCTGGTCTACAAGCAGGTGGAAAACAGCTTCACCCAGCCCAACGCCGCCATCAACGAGCAGATGCTGGGCTGGGCCCTGGACGTGACCAAGGGGAGCGAGGGGGACCTGCTGGAGCTCTACTGCGGCAACGGCAACTTCTCCATCGCTCTGGCGCAGAACTTTCGCAAGGTGCTGGCCACCGAGATCGCCAAGCCGAGCGTGGACTCCGCCCAGTTCAACATCGCTGCCAACGGTGTCGACAACCTGATCATCCTGCGCATGTCGGCGGAGGAGTTCACCATGGCGATGCGCGGTGAGCGGGAGTTCAACCGCCTCAAGGGGGTCGATCTCGGCGCCTACCAGTGCAACACCATCTTCGTCGACCCGCCCCGGGCCGGTCTGGACGACGCCACCGTCAAGCTGGTGCAGGATTACGACAATATCCTCTACATCTCCTGCAACCCCGAGACCCTGCAGGCCAACATGGCCGTGCTCGGTGAAACCCACGAGATCGCCCGCTTCGCCCTGTTCGACCAATTCCCCTGGACCCACCACATGGAAGCCGGGGTGTACCTGAAGCGCAAGGGCGGCTGATCCGGGCGGTTCCCCGGCTGCTCCATGGCAGCCGGAGCCGCTTTGGCCACTAAAGGGCGCGGATCCTGCCTCATCGCGCTGCCCCGACCCGCCACGGGACAATTGGGGCGGCCCGATGCCAACCGGTTCATCCTGTCCCCCCTTCTCCCCCGGGAGAAGGGGCAATAACCCCCGCATTGATTAGTTATCCCGGTGCAGAGCGCGGACGCAGCCGTTATGCTGGCGACACGCCCACTCACGCCATGACCGGGGAACCACGCCACCATGCCACGCGTTCTGTTTGTTGAAGACGATCCCGAGATAGGCCAGCTCATCAGCAGCTGGCTCGGTCGCCACGACATCGAGGTGCTGCTGGAGACCCGGGGTGACCGGGCACTCGACAGGGCCCTGGCCGAGCAGCCGGATCTGGTGCTGCTCGACATCATGCTGCCGGGGCAGGATGGCCTCTCCCTGTGCCGGGATCTGCGTCCGCGCTTTGCCGGCCCCATCGTCATGCTCACTTCGCTCGACAGCGACATGAACCAGATCCTGAGCCTGGAGCTGGGGGCCAACGACTACATCCTCAAGACCACGCCCCCCCCGGTGCTGCTGGCCCGGCTACGAGTCCAGTTTCGCCAGCAGGGGCAGAGCCAGCAGGCCGTGGTCCCCGCCGCCCCGCCCCAGCGCCTGCAGTTCGGCCGCCTCCAGATAGACGGCCCGGGTCGGGACGTGCGCCTCGATGGAGAGAGCATTCCCCTCTCCACCGCCGATTTCGACCTCCTGTGGGAGCTGGCCTGCCACGCCGGCCAGATCCTGGGGCGGGAGGCGCTGTTTCGCAGCCTGCGGGGGCGCGACTACGATGGCCAGGATCGCAGCATGGACGTGGCCATCTCCCGTCTGCGCCGCCGGCTCGGGGATGACAGCAACAACCCGACCCGCATCAAGACGGTGCGCCAAAAGGGTTATCTACTCGTACCCCAGGCTTGGGAATGAGCTGGTGTCTCACACGCCTGCACACCAGAAGCCAGGGAATGACAGCAACAACTCGCCGCATCAAGACGGTGCGCCAGAAGGGTTACCTGCTGGTGCCCCAGTCCTGGGAATAAGCCCCGCCGAATGACCTTGATGCACTCAGCCTTCTCCCATTGCGGGAGAAGGGTTGGGGATGAGGGGCAACAAGGCAATGCCCAGACGCAATCCAGGCAAGAGGAGAGCCCCGATGCGACGCCTGTTTATCCAGTTCTATCTGCTGCTGATAGGCTGCTTCACCCTCGCCATTCTGCTCATCGGGCTGGTCTATCAGGTCAGTGCAGAGCGGGCGGGGGACCGTTATCTGGAGCGGATGATGCAAGGCTCCCTCGGCCTGCTCACTGGCGAGCTGGCCCGGCTGCCGCCGGAACACTGGGCCGCCCGCACCGGCGAACAGAGCCGCCAGCTCAATCTGCCGCTGCAGATCGGCGTCCTCGCCAACCAGCCCCTGGCCAGCGAGGATCAGGCCTTCCTCGAGGCGGGCAACATCGTCATCGTCGAGGAGGATGACACCTTCCTGCAGCGCATCCCGAACACCGACAAGGTGCTGATCGTCGGCCCCGTCCCCTACCTCTCCTACCTGCACGAGCTGCACTGGGTGGACGTGGGGCTGTTGCTGCTCATCGGCCTTTCCCTCGGCCTGCCCATCCTGCTCTGGCTGCGCCCCCACTGGCGCGGCCTGCAACAGCTCGAACAGACCGCCCGCCGGGTCGGCGACGGGGATCTCTCCTGTCGCACCGGTTTGCCGCCCGGCAGCAGCCTGGGCCGGGTCGGCCGCACCTTCGACCAGATGGCGGAGCAGTTGCAGGCCATGCTGGCCAGTCGCAAGCAGTTGACCGACGCCATCGCCCACGAGCTGCGCTCCCCCCTGGTGCGGCTGCGCTATCGCCTCGCCATGCTGGCCGAGCCTCCCTCACCCGAGGAGCAGCAGGGACTGGAGCGGGACCTCGGCGCCCTCGATGCCCTCATCGAGGAGATGCTGACCTATGCCAGGCTCGATCGCCCCGAACTGCCGCTGCAATGCAGCGATCTGGAGCTCGGCAGCTGGGCCGGCAGCCGCCTGGCCGACTGGCAGGCCCTGCGACCGGACAAGCGGCTCGACTTCGTGCGCCCGGCCATGGCTCTGCCCTGGCGCGGCGACACCCGATTGCTGGACCGGGCGCTGGAAAACCTCATCGGCAACGCCCTGCGCCATGCCACCAGCCAGGCAAGCCTCTGCATAGCGCGACAGGGGGACGACTATCTGCTGGAGGTCGCCGACGATGGCCCCGGCATCGATCCCGCGCTGGCCCCGCAAATCTTCGAGCCCTTCGTGCGCCTGGATCAGAGCCGGGACAGACGCACCGGCGGCGCCGGGCTGGGGTTGGCCATCGTGCGCAGCATCGCCCACCACCACGGCGGCGAGGTGCAACTGCTGCCAAGCAGCAGCGGTGCCCGTTTCTGCCTGACCCTGCCCGTACATTTGGATACAAACCGTCACCAGTCGCTCACTGAACCGCAGGTCGAACAGCCCTAGGATGAAGTCATGGAGAGACGCTCCATGTCATCAAACCGAACGAGGAACTGGAATATGAACAAGCTGATCCCCCTGACTCTGGCCGCTGTCTTCGCCCTGACCTCCGGCTTCACCATGGCTGCCACCCCGACCAAGGCCGCCGCTCCCCACGCCACCCAGACCAAGGTCGTGAAAAAGCATCACAAGGCTGCCCACGCCAAGGCGCCGGCCGTCAAGGTTGCCCCCAAGACCAAGTAAGCTGCCCGCTTCCGCCATGAAAAAGGGGCCCCCGACAGGGGGCCCCTTCTGTTTTTTTACGCGCTTGCCGTGACTCAACCCAGCATGTAATCCGCCGGCAGTTCGATGCGGGCCACCCCGGAGGCAACCGCCGCCAGTGCCACGGCACGGGCAACCCGCGGCAGCAGGCGGGCGTCCATGGGCTTGGGAATGACGTAATCCTTGCCGAAGGCGAGTTCACTCACGCCAGCGGCGGTCAGCACCTCGGCGGGCACCGGCTCCTTGGCCAGAGCACGGATCGCCTCCACTGCCGCGATCTTCATGGCATCGTTGATGCGGCTGGCACGGGCGTCGAGGGCGCCGCGGAAGATGAAGGGGAAGCAGAGCACGTTGTTGATCTGGTTCGGGTAGTCCGAGCGGCCGGTACCCATGATGAGATCCCCGCGTACTCCGTGAGCCAGAGCAGGCTTGATCTCGGGGTCCGGATTGGAGCAGGCGAAGATCACCGGGTTGGGGGCCATCAGGGCCACCGCCTCGGCAGGCAGTACGTCCGGGCCGGAGACGCCGACGAAGACGTCAGCCCCGTCGATGACATCCATCAGGGTGCGCAGGGGGGTGTCGTTGGCGAAACGCTGCTTGTACTGGTTGAGATCGGTGCGGCCGCTGTGGATCACACCCTGGCGGTCCAGCATGAAGATGTTGTGCGGCGCAGCCCCGCACTTGATCAGCAGATCCATGCAGGCGGTGGCGGCGGCGCCGGCGCCCATGCAGACGATGCGGCTGGTGCCAATCTCCTTGCCCTGCACTTCCAGCGCGTTGAGCAGCCCGGCGGCGGTGACGATGGCGGTACCGTGCTGGTCATCGTGGAACACCGGGATGTCGCAGCGGGCGATCAGCGCCTCTTCAATTTCGAAGCACTCGGGGGCCTTGATGTCTTCCAGGTTGATGCCGCCGAAGGTGTCGGCGATGGCGGCCACCGTATCGATGAACTGGGCGCTGGTCTCGTGCTTCACCTCGATGTCGATGGCGTCGATGCCGGCAAAGCGCTTGAACAGCAGGGCCTTGCCCTCCATCACCGGCTTGGAGGCCAGCGGGCCCAGATTGCCCAGCCCCAGGATGGCGGTGCCGTTGGAGATGACGGCCACCAGGTTGCCCTTGCCGGTGTAACGGTAGGCATCGGCCGGATTGGCGGCGATCTCGCGTACCGGTTCGGCAACGCCCGGGCTGTAGGCCAGCGCCAGATCGCGAGCGGTCTCGGCGGGCTTGGTGAGGGCGATGGCGATTTTGCCCGGGACAGGTTGGGCGTGGTAGTCGAGTGCCTGTTGGCGGAGATCGTGCTGCTGATCGGACATGGGGGACCCCGATACGGAAATGAATGAGTGATGCGTTGGCTCGCCAGCGGGCGAGGGCTGAGGATCATAAAGAAATCCCCCGCCCTTTCACAGCATAAAATATCGCTGGATAGCAATGACAGGCTAATCAGTAGCATGTCATGCCACCCAAAACTACCCAATTAGTTATAGATTCGATTTCAATCCATGACTGGAATGCCGGCTTTTGCCTCTGCCTGCCGGGCGATGGCCTCCGTCATCCCCTGGAAGATGAAGAGGTGAAACGGCAGCATGGCAAGCCAGTAGGCCAGCCCCCAGGCCCCCTGCGGATGCCAGTGGGCCGTCACCCGCAGCCGGGTCAGGCCGGACTCCAAGGGCTGGATGTTGAACTCCAGCCGACCGACGCCGGGGGCCTTCATGTTGAACAGCAGATCCAGCCTGCGTCCTTCATCCACCCCGAGGATCTGCCAGGAGTCCAGCATGTCCCCCTTCACGAAGCGATCCGGGTTGGTGCGTCCCCGGGTCCGGGCCGGGCCGCCGATCAGGTGATCCATCCATTCGCGCACCACCCACAGCTCGTTCATGTAGAAGTAGCGCTGCTCACCCCCCAGTTGCTGCAACACCTGCCACACCACCTCGGGGGCGGCGAGGCAATCCGCCTCCCCGCTGGCGGTGCGGTCGTAGAAGCCATACTCGGGATGACGCCAGCGCAGACCAAGGGGCGTCTCCTCCCCGTGCTGCTCGGCACCGAGCCTCTGCTCCAGCGCCAGGCTCTCCGCCAGCGCCTCATCGAAGCTGAGCAGATGCTGGGGCAACAGGGCGCGCAAGGGGCCATCATCCGCCGGGATGTCGTGCTTGAGCCCCCCCACCAGCGCCTTGGCGATGGGCTGGGGAACCGAGGTGGCGAACTGCAGCCACCAGGCGGAGAGCCGGGGGCTCAAAAAAGGTATCGGAATGATGGGGCAGCGTTTGCCGATATGGGTGGCGAACTTCTGGAGCTGCTGCTGGTAGCTGAGCAGCTCGGGGCCGGCCGCATTGAAGATCTGGCCATCCACCCCGTCGGCTTCCACCAGCCCGCCCAGATAGTGCAAGAGGTTGGAGAGGGCAATGGGGGGCGTGCGGGAACGCACCCACTTGGGCGTCACCATCATGGGCAGGTTGTACACCAGATCCCGCATCACCTCGAACGCCGCCGAGCCGGGGCCTATGATGATGCCGGCACGCAGCTCTACCGTGGGCACCCCTGCGCTGCGAAACAGCTCCCCACAGTAGCGCCGGGAGTTGAGGTGGCGACTGTTGCAGGGCTCGGGCTGGATGGCGCCGAGATAGACGATACGGCGCACCCCGGCGGCACGGGCGGCGGCGGCGAAGTTCTTCACTCCCTGCTGCTCCAGCCGGTGAAAACCGGCCCCCGCCCCCATGGCGTGAACCAGATAGAAGACGGTGTCGACCCCCGCCAGCGCAGGGGGCAGGGTGGCCGGCTTGAGGCTGTCGGCGAGGCGAAACGCCACCCCCTCCGGCAGACGGCAGGGACGACGGGCCCCGGCGATGACCCTGTACCCCAGACCCTGCAGATGAGGCACCAGGTAGGATCCTATGTACCCGGCAGCTCCCATCACCAGACATGTGCGCATCGGCTCTTCTCCCTTGGTTGAGCCAACACCATAGGGCAAAGCGGGGAATTACAGAATGGCGGCCAATAAAAAAGGCACCCGATGGGCGCCTTTTTCAGAATTCTTCAGAAGCAAGATTACTTCTTGGAGGTCAAGCCACCGAAACGCTTGTTGAACTTGTCTACGCGGCCGCCGCTAGAAACTTCTTTCTGCTTGCCGGTGTAGAACGGGTGGCACTCGGAGCACACGTCCAGGTTCAGATCTTTACCGATGGTAGAGAAGGTGTTGATGACGTTACCGCAAGAGCACTTGGCGGTGATGGCTACGTAGTCAGGATGGATACCAGCTTTCATGGACAACCTCAATTATCAGGCCGTGTCGCCATCCGATCTCTTGTCGGACACCACACGATTGTTGAACACAGTTTCAAAGGCTGCGAATAATATAGGAAACGCCTGAGATCAGGCAAGTGGCTTCGCAGAAAAAATAGGCAACCCCTGGTGAATTCTTCCCAAACGCTGGATCTGGTTCGTGTGGCTGTACCGGTGCCGTTACGCCGTCATTTCGACTATCTCTCTCCCCTGCCCTTGCCTGCCCCCGGTTGCCGGGTCGAGATCCCGTTCGGCCCGCAGACCCTGGTTGGTCTGGTGGTGGATCACCCGACCGAGAGCCAGGTCCCCCGCAACAAATTAAAACCCTTGAAGAGGGTGCTCGACCGCTCCCCCGTGCTGGGGCCCGACATTCTGGCGCTGATGGCCTGGAGCGCCGGTTACTACCAGCATCCGCTGGGGGAAGTGCTGCCCCATGCCCTGCCGGTGCTGGTGCGCAAGGGTGAGCCCGCCGCCTATCGGGAGCTGGAGTTCTGGTTTGCTACCGATGCGGGCATGGCCATCGACCTCAACGAGCTCAAGCGGGCGGCCAAGCAGCAGCAGGCCCTCGCCTTGCTGCGCAAGGGGCCGCAGACCCCCTCCGCCCTCAAACAGGAGGAGATCCAGAGCGCGGCCCTCACCGCGCTGGAGAAGAAGGGACTGCTGGAGAAGCGCTCGCTGGAGCCGAGCCATGATGGCGACTGGGCCACCCGCTTCGAGCCGGGTGAGGGGCTGCGCCTCAACGGCGAGCAGGCGCTGGCGGTGGCCGCCGTCACCAGCCAGAGCAACAAGTTCGGTGCCTTCCTGCTGGACGGCATCACGGGCTCCGGCAAGACCGAGGTTTACCTCAGCATCCTCGAGCCCCTGCTCAAGGCGGGCAAGCAGGCGCTGGTGATGGTGCCGGAAATCGGCCTCACCCCCCAGACCATCAACCGCTTTCGCCGCCGCTTCAACGTGCCCGTGGTGGCGATGAACTCCGCCATGAACGACAGGGAGCGGCTCGATGCCTGGCTGGCCTGCCGCGACGGTGGTGCCGCCATTCTGATCGGCACCCGATCCGCGGTGTTCACGCCGTTCAAGGACCTCGGCATCATCATCATCGACGAGGAGCACGACGGCTCCTTCAAGCAACAGGACGGCTTTCGCTACCACGCCCGGGATCTGGCGGTGATGCGGGCCCATCGCGCCGGCATTCCCATCCTGCTTGGATCTGCCACCCCGTCGCTGGAGACGCTGCACAACGCCCGTAGCGGCAAGTATCACCACCTCAGCCTGACCCGGCGCGCCGGCAACGCCCAGACCGCTCGCCAGGTGATCCTCGACATCAAGAACGCGCGGCTGCAGGCCGGGCTCTCCCCCCAGCTGGAGCAGCTGATGGCCGAACACCTGGCGGCGGGCAACCAGGTGATGCTGTTTCTCAACCGCCGGGGTTATGCGCCGGCACTCATCTGCCACCAGTGCGGCTGGAGTGCCGCCTGCGAGCGCTGTGACGCCTGGTACACCTGGCACCAGGCCGGTCGGCGGCTGCACTGCCACCACTGCGACAGCGTGCGCCCGCTGCCCCACCACTGCCCAGAGTGTGGCAGCAACGAGCTGATCGGCTCCGGGGTCGGCACCGAGCAGCTGGAGCAACTGCTTGGCACCGTGTTCCCGCAATATCCGGTGGTGCGCATCGACCGGGACAACACCCGCCGCAAGGGGGAGCTGGAGACGCACCTCGGCGACATCAAGGCGGGCAAGTACAAGATCCTGATCGGCACCCAGATGCTGGCCAAGGGCCACCACTTCCCGGACGTGACGCTAGTGGGCCTGCTGGACGTGGATGGCGCCCTGTTCAGCGCCGATTTCCGCGCCGCCGAGAAGCTGGCCCAGCTCTACACCCAGGTGGCGGGCCGGGCTGGTCGCGCCAGCAAACCGGGGCTGGTGGTGCTGCAGAGCCACCATCCCGAACACGCCCTACTGCAGGATCTGACCCAGAACGGCTATGGCCACTTCGCCGACACGGCGCTGAAAGAGCGCCGCCTGCTGGGGCTGCCACCGTTCAGCCATCAGGGACTGTTCCGGGCCGAGGCCAACGGCCGCGACGAGGTACAGCTGTTCCTCAGTCGTCTCGCCGATACCCTGCGCAGCGCCCGCTATCCCCAGGTGCAGGTGCTGGGGCCCATCAGCGGCTTCATGGAGCGCAAGGCGGGCAAGTTTCGCATGCAGCTGCTGGTGCAGGGGCCCAGCCGTGCACCGCTGGCCCAGCTGCTCGACTGGGCGGTGACGGAGCTGGAGGGGTGGCCCGAGACCAAGCGGGTGCGCTGGAGTCTGGATATCGACCCCACGGAACTGAACTAGCGCGGCTCTGCCAGCACGGCCTCCGCCAACACCCTGGCCTGTTCCAGAGCCAGGGGCTGCTCATAGCTGTGGGCCATCACCACGGCCCCTTCCAGCAGCAGGCATAACCCGGTGGCCTGCACCTCGGTGCATTCGAGGGCCTCCCTGACCCAGTTCAGCAACGCACGCTTGTGGGCCACCACCAGCTTGCGCACCGGGTGGCGAGGATCGGAGAACTCGGCGCTCGCGTTGATGAAGTTGCAGCCGTAGAAGTCGCGGCGGCCAAACCAGTCTGCAAAGCCATCGAGCAGCGCCAGCAACCTGGCCTCCCGCCCCGACACCCCATCCATCCTGGCATCGAGCAGGGCAAAGAACTCCGCATCCCGTGCCATCAGCACGGCTTCGATCAAGGCATCCTTGGTGGGGAAGTGGCGATAGAGGGTGCGTTTGGTACTGCCCGCCTCGGCCCAGATGCGATCGATGCCGGTGGCGTGAAAGCCGTGACGATTGAACAGCCGATAGGCTGTCGTCATCAGCTGTTGCCGTTTTTCGCTCATGGTGAATTTCCTCTTGAAGTACACCGATCTGTCTACCTAATGTCGCAGGCTGGATCAAGTGATCCGGCACAGACAAGGAGACAGGAGATGGAAACAAGACGATGGCGAAGTGCCTGGCTGGCAGGGCTCGGTGCCTGCCTGGCCATAATGTTGCTCGGCTGGCTGGACATGAGCTGGCAGTCAACCCTGTTGATGGCACCGTTCGGGGCAAGCTGTGTGCTGCTCTTCTCACTGCCGGACAGTCCGCTGGCCCGTCCGCAGAACGTGCTGGGAGGCCACCTGTTATCGGCCACCGTGGGTTTGGTGGTGCAATTGCTCCCGCTACCGATGGAACTCAAGCTGGCGCTGGGTGTGGGCCTGTCCATTGCACTCATGCAGGGACTGGGGCTGATCCACCCCCCCGCCGGAGCCAATCCACTGTTGATCCTGCTCACCACCCAGTCCTGGCCTTTCCTCTGGCAAACAGTGCTGCCCGGCGCCTTGCTGCTGATCATGGTGAGTCATTGCGCCAAGCGGCTGCAAACGTCACGGCTCACACCCACATAAACAACGAGGGGGCCAAGGCCCCCTCGTTGTTTAATAGCAAGGCAAAGATGGCTTATTCGGCGACCTGGGAGACCCCGGTCAGGCGCACCTCGACCCGGCGATCCGGGGCCAGGCAGGCGATCATCTGCGCCTTGGCGCCATCCGGGCAGCTGCCCCCGGTCACGGGCGAAGACTCTCCCCGCCCTTCGGCACGCACCTTGTCGGCAAACAATCCCTTGGCGATGAGATAATCCGCCACCGTGCGGGCACGCTGTTCGGAGAGGGACTGGTTGTAGGCCTCCGAGCCGATGCGGTCGGTATGACCGATCACCGTCGCCACCCCGTCTTTCGGATTGGCCGCCAGAATCTGGGCAAACAGGTTGTCGAGGGCCTGGCTGGCGGCTGGCTTCAAGGTCGCCTTGTTGAACTCGAACAGCACATCGGAATCCAGGCTGAACTGCTTCTCCACCAGCACGGGGGCCGGGGCGGGCGCAGGTTCAGGCGCAGGCGTTGGTGCCACCGGCTCGTCGCCGATCTGGCCGAAGCGATAGAGCATGCCGACCGACAGCAGGCCGTTGTCCATCTCGATGCCTGACTCGTCGAGGGAAGTCTTGCCAAGGGGTGTGGTGTACTGGTATTCGAGGCGGGCGGCCCAATCCTTGTCGATGGCGTATTCGACCCCCAGCGCCCCGACAAAGGCGGCACCATGATATTTGTTGCCCTCATGGGATTCGGAGAGGCTGCTGGTGCCATCGCTGGCCCTGACGTTGAGTGAGCTCTCGGTCCAGGCATAGGCCCCCCCGAGACGGCCGTAGATATCCAGTGCCGAGGTTGCAGGCAGGATGATCTTCATGGTGGCCTGCACCATCTGGGCCTTGGCCTCGCCATCGAGTGCGAAATCAACTCCGTTGCCCGAGTAGTGCTTGTCCACCTGATACTTGCCGAGCCAGTCATAGCCGAGCTCAACCGCCACGTTTCTGTTCACCTGATAACCGGCAAACAGCCCCAGACCGAGATCATCGCTGTTCTCGTTCACCTTGGTCGCATCGAACAGCTCTTCGACCTGAGCGTTGTAATCCACCCCGTAATAATTTGACCAGCCGGCCTTGCCGCCGACATACCAGGTGTTGTCCTGGGCGGCAGCCTGCACCGTCCCTGTTGCCATCAAAGCGCCGATCAGGACGGCGAGCATAGATCTGTTCATGGATGAGCCCCTGCAATGAATTGTTATGACGCGGCTGCGTCTCTCTTCCCTGACGGGGCCCTGAACCCATGCCCCGCATTCAGATTATCCCATCTGCAACCAGCCTCAAACGACCAGGGACTCAGGAGTGTGATATTGGCGACATTATCAGCCACCGTGCCCCCAATCATGGGGGCCGGCGCGTTGCCCATAAAAAAACGAAGAGCCGGGCTCTTCGTTTTTCATCTGGCAAGGGGATGGCCCCCGCTCACTGACTGCCCTGGCTCGCCAGGAACAGGCGGTAGGCGGGATCCTCGCTCACCTCTTTCCAGCCGTAGCCAATCTCGTGCAGGTAGTCGTGGAAAGCCGCCACGTCCTCGTCCGGCAGCTCGAAGGCGCAGAGCACCCGTCCGTAGTCGGCGCCGTGGTTGCGGTAGTGGAACAGGCTGATGTTCCAGCGACAGCCCAGGGTCTCGAGGAAGCGCATCAGGGCCCCCGGCTGCTCAGGGAACTTGAAGCTGTAGAGACGCTCACCGAGGGGCCGGGCCGGGCGGCCGCCAATCATGTAGCGCACGTGGTTCTTGGCCAGCTCGCTCTCGGTCATGTTGACCACCGGATAACCGTTGCCGCCGAGCTGATCGATGATCTGGCCCAGCTCCTCGTCACCGCCGGTGAGGCGCACCGAAACGAACAGCGACGCCTGCTCGGCATCCGCATAGCGGTAGTTGAACTCGGTCACCATGCGCGGCCCCAGCTGACGACAGAAGTCGAGGAAGGCCCCCTTGCGCTCGGGGATGGTCACCGCCAGCATGCCCTCGCGCTTCTCGCCGATTTCGCAACGCTCCGACACATAGCGCAGGCTGTGGAAGTTGACGTTGGCGCCGGACAGAATGGCCGCCATCCGTCCCCCTTTCACCTGCTCTCGCTCGCTGTAGGCCTTGAGGCCTGCCAGGGACAAGGCCCCCGACGGCTCGGCGATAGCGCGACAGTCATCGAAGATGTCTTTCAGTGCGGCGCAGATCTGGTCGTTGGAGACGGTCACCACCTCGTCCAGATACTGGTTGCACAGGCGGAAGGTCTCCTCGCCGATGCGCTTGACCGCCACCCCGTCCGCAAACAGGGAGACCCGCTCCAGATTGACCGGCTCGCCGGCCGCCAGCGCCGCCTTGAGGCAGGCGGACCCCTCCGCCTCCACCCCGATCACCTTCACATCCGGCAGCAGCTGCTTGATGTAGACCGCCACCCCGGCGGCCAGGCCGCCGCCGCCCACCGGCACGAAGACGTGGGTGAGGTGGGTATCCTGCTCCAGCAGCTCCTTGCCGATGGTGCCCTGGCCCGCGATCACCTCGACGTCGTCGAACGGCGGGATCAGGGTGTAGCCCTCCAACTCGGCGAGTCGGCGGCTCTCGCCGTAGGCCTCATCGAAGCTGTTGCCAAACAGCATGACGTTGCCGCCCTGACGGCGCACCGCGTCGATCTTGATGTCCGGCGTGGTCTTGGGCATCACGATGATCGCCTTGATGCCGAG
Source organism: Aeromonas sp. R7-2 (assembly GCF_040908105.1). Classification (NCBI taxonomy): domain Bacteria; kingdom Pseudomonadati; phylum Pseudomonadota; class Gammaproteobacteria; order Aeromonadales; family Aeromonadaceae; genus Aeromonas; species Aeromonas sp. R7-2. The sequence goes on from NZ_JBFODC010000003.1 coordinate 121,854, forward strand.
CTTGGCGGCCGACAGGGCGACCCCCTGGGCGTGGTTGCCGGCAGAGGCGGCGATGACGCCGCGTTCTTTCTGCTCCTGGGTCAGGGTGGCGATCTTGTGGTAGGCGCCGCGCAGCTTGAAGGAGTGAACCGGTTGCAAATCCTCCCGCTTCAGGCTGACGTGATTGCCGAGCCGCTCGGAGAGTTTCTTCAGGGTTTGCAAAGGGGTGACCCTCGCCGCCTCGTAGACGGGGGAGAGCAGTACCTTGCGTAGATAATCCGCCGCAGAGACCATGGTTTATACCCCCGTCTCGTGGCGAAGGGCGTGCAATGCGCCCATATCATGACAGTTCATCCTCTCACTCCCCCAGCAGGGTGCGATCGCGCACCGCGCCCTTGTCGGCGCTGGTGGCGAACATGGCGTAGGCACGCAGGGCAAAGGAGACCTCGCGCTGACGATCGACCGGCTTCCAGCCACGGGCAGAGACGGCGGCGCGACGAGCAGCCAGCACGCTGTCGGCCACCTCCAGCACCATGCTGCGGGCCGGGATGTCGATGTTGATGATGTCGCCATCCTCCACCAGACCGATAGTGCCACCGGAGGCCGCCTCCGGGGAGACATGGCCAATGGAGAGACCCGAGGTGCCGCCGGAGAAGCGACCGTCGGTGATGAGGGCACACGCCTTGCCCAATCCCATCGACTTGAGATAGGTGGTGGGATAGAGCATCTCCTGCATGCCGGGGCCCCCTTTCGGGCCTTCGTAGCGGATCACCACCACTTCACCGGCTTTCACCGTGCCGTCCAGAATGCCGCTCACCGCGCTCTCCTGGCTCTCGAATACCCGGGCCGGGCCGCGGAAGGTGAGGTTCTCCTCGTCCACCCCGGCGGTCTTGACGATGGCCCCGTTGAGGGCGAGGTTGCCAGCGAGGACCGCCAGGCCACCTTCCTGGCTGTAGGCGTGATCGAAGGAGCGGATGCACCCCTCGGCGCGGTCCAGATCCAGCTCGGGCCAGCGGCAATCCTGACTGAACGCCTTGGTGGTACGGATGCCGGCAGGACCTGCACGGTAGAAGTCGTGAACCCCCTTGTCATTGCTGCGGCTGACGTCATATTCAGCCAGCAGCTCCACCAGGGAGGTGCCCAGCACGTTGCGGGTATCGCCGTGCACCAGGCCCGCTTTTTCCAGCTGACCCAGGATGGCGACCACGCCGCCGGCGCGGTGCACGTCTTCCATGTGGTACTTCTGGGTGGAGGGCGCCACCTTGCAAAGCTGGGGCACCTTGCGGGACATGCGGTCGATATCGGCCATGGTGAAGTCGACACCCGCCTCCTGGGCTGCCGCCAGCAGGTGCAGCACGGTATTGGTGGAGCCGCCCATGGCGATGTCGAGCGCCATGGCGTTCTCGAACGCCGCCTTGGTGGCGATGTTGCGCGGCAGTGCCGAGGCATCGTCCTGCTCATACCAGCGCTTGGCCAGAGTGACGATGCGCTGGCCCGCCAGCTTGAACAGCTGCTCGCGATCGGCGTGGGTCGCCAGCAGGGAGCCGTTGCCCGGCTGGGAGAGACCCAGTGCCTCGGTCAGGCAGTTCATGGAGTTGGCGGTGAACATGCCGGAGCAGGAGCCGCAGGTGGGGCAGGCGCTGCGCTCGATCTGATCGCTCTGTGCATCGGAGACCTTGGGGTCGGCGCCCTGGATCATGGCGTCCACCAGATCCAGCTTGATGATCTGGTCGGAGAGCTTGGTCTTGCCCGCTTCCATGGGGCCGCCGGAGACGAAGATCACCGGGATGTTGATGCGCAGGGCAGCCATCAGCATCCCCGGGGTGATCTTGTCGCAGTTGGAGATGCAGACCATGGCGTCGGCACAGTGGGCGTTGACCATGTACTCCACCGAGTCGGCGATGAGCTCCCGGGACGGCAGGGAATAGAGCATGCCACCGTGGCCCATGGCGATGCCGTCATCCACGGCGATGGTGTTGAACTCCTTCGCGACCCCGCCAGCCGCCTCGATTTCGCGGGCGACCAGTTGGCCCAGATCCTTGAGGTGGACGTGGCCCGGCACGAACTGGGTGAAAGAGTTGACCACGGCGATGATGGGCTTGCCGAAATCCTGATCGGTCATGCCGGTGGCACGCCAGAGGGCGCGGGCCCCGGCCATGTTACGTCCGTGGGTGGTGGTGGCGGATCTCAACTTCGGCATTGTCTCTACTCCCTGAATGCCCCTGGGGCGCATTGTCTTTCAACATGAATGTGTGATTCGCGGATCGGGAATCGATCCTGGTGAAGGCACCTCGGGGAGCCTTCACCGGAAGCGACTCGGGGAGGCGTGACGCCTCCCCGCTATCATCAGTCGTTGACCGGCGTCAGCCAGCCCCACTTGTCTTCGGTCTTGCCGTTGAACAGGCCGAAGAAGGCGTTCTGCAACTGCTCGGTCACCGGGCCACGGCAACCGGCGCCCACCTTCATCCGATCCACCGAGCGCACCGGGGTCACCTCGGCCGCCGTGCCGGTCATGAAGATTTCGTCTGCGACGTACAGCGCCTCACGGGGCAGCGCCTGCTCGCGCACCTCGTAACCCAAGTCGCGCGCCAGCGTCATGATGGTGTCGCGGGTGATGCCGGGCAGGATGGCGGCAGTGGCGGGCGGGGTGAACAGCACGCCGTTCTTCACCAGAAACAGGTTCTCCCCCGCCCCTTCGCTCAGGTAGCCGTTCACGTCCAGCGCCAGCCCCTCGGCGAAGCCGTTGCGCTTGGCCTCGCGGCTGATGAGCTGGGAAGAGAGATAGTTGCCCCCCGCCTTGGCACCGGTCGGGATGGTGTTGGGAGCGAGCCGGTTCCAGGAGGTGACGCACACATCTACCCCGTTTTTCAGCCCCTCTTCTCCGAGGTAGGCGCCCCAGGGCAGGGCCGCGACCATGAGGTCGGCCTTGGCATCCAGCGGCGGATGCAGCCCCAGCCCCACGTTGCCGACAAAGGCCAGCGGGCGCAGGTAGCCGCTCTTCAGGCCGTTCTCGCGCACCACGGTGCGGCAGGCTTCATTCACCTCAGACTCGCTGTAGGGGACGTCCATCCAGTAGATCTTGGCGGAGTCGAACAGGCGGCGGGTGTGCTCCTGCAGGCGGAAGATGCAGGTCCCCTTGGGAGTGTCATAGGCCCGCACCCCCTCGAACACCGAGGAGCCGTAGTGCAGGGCATGGCTCATGACATGCACCTGGGCATCCTGCCAGGGGACCAGCTTGCCGTTGAACCAGATGTATTGGGGGTGGGCGGCGGATTGGGAAGGCTGTGACATTGGCTTGGCTCCTTAAGCTCTGATCCGGGGTTGCTGTTCCAGTGCATCGACCCGGGAGACATCCACCAGCTTGACCAGCTGGCTCCACAACTGCTGGATGGGACGTACCGATTCGACAGTAACCGTGATCCGCAGCTGTTGGCAATCCTGCTCCATGTTGAGGGCGCAGAGATTGAAACCGCGGTGACGGACCACCCGCAGCACCCGTTCCATCACTTCGGGTCTGGGTTGGGCATGGATTTCCAGGGTGCTGGTATTGAGCTGGTTCATGGGCGTTGCTCCATCATCTTGTGGTTGGCGACTCCTGGCGGAACCAGGGGCCAGACATTTTCTTCCTCTGAAATAGCCACATGCAGCAGATAGGCACTCTCGCTCGCCAGCAGGCGATCCAGTGCCGGACCTATCTCTTCCTTGCATGTGATGGTCTCGCCGGGAATGCCGAAGGCGGCAGCCAGGGCGACGAAATCGGGGTTGTCGGACAGATTGGTCTCGCTGTAGCGACCGTCGAAGAACAGCTCCTGCCATTGGCGCACCATGCCGAGGCGCTGGTTGTCCAGCAGCACCATCTTCACCTTGAGCCGGGCCCGGCGGATGGTGCCGAGCTCCTGCACGTTCATCATGAAGGAGCCGTCCCCGCTCACCAGCACCACCTCGTCATCGGGGCGCGACATCTTGGCGCCGATGGCGGCGGGCAGGCCGAAGCCCATGGTGCCGAGGCCGGCACTGGAGAGGTGGTTGCGCGGGCTGGTGAAACGCATGTGCTGGGCCACCCACATCTGGTGCTGACCCACGTCGCAGGCCACCACGCTGGTGTCAGGCAGCTGGCTTGAAAGCTCTTTGAGCAGGGCCGGGGCGTAGATGGCCTGACCCGGATGGTCGTAGCGGAAGGCGTATTCCCGAGCCATGGTGGCGCAGTGCTCGCGCCAGGGGTCGAGGGTCAGCGTCATCGCCAGGGCGGGCAGCACACGCTTGAGATCCGTGGTGATCCCCACATCGGCGGCGCGGCGCTTGCCGAACTCGGCGGCGTCCACATCCAGGTGGATCACCTTCGCCTCGGGGGCAAATTCCTCCAGCTTGCCGGTCACCCGATCATCGAAACGGGCGCCTACCACCACCAGCAGATCGCACTGCTGTACCGCCAGGTTGGCGGCCTTGGTACCGTGCATGCCGAGCATGCCCAGATAAACGGGGCTGTCGGGGTCGAGGGCACCTATCCCCTTGAGGGTGGTGACCGCCGGCATCCCCGTGGTGGCGGCAAAGTCGCGCAGCTGCTGCTCGGCATTGGCCATGCCCACCCCGCCGCCGACGTAGAGTACCGGACGCTCAGCTCCGGCCAGCAGGGTACGGGCGACCGTCAGTTCGGCCGGATTCAGGGGGTCGGGTTCCTCCACGGCAAACAGCGGGCTTTGAGAGGGAACGGCGGCCAGTTGCACATCCTTGGGCAGGTCGATGAGCACGGGGCCTGGACGCCCTTCGGTGGCGATGGCGAAGGCTTCGGCAATGACCCGTCCCAGATCCGCCGGGTCCGTCACCATGAAGGAGTGCTTGGTGCAGGAGAGGGACATGCCGAGCACGTCCACTTCCTGAAAGGCATCGGTACCGACGGCGGCGCAGGGCACCTGGCCGCTGATGGCCACCAGCGGTACAGAGTCGAGCAGTGCCTCCGCGAGGCCGGTGACCAGGTTGGTGGCGCCGGGGCCAGAGGTGGCGATGCAGACCCCCACCTGACCGGAAGCGCGGGCATAACCCACCGCAGCCATGGCGGCACCCTGCTCGTGGCGGCAGAGCTGATGGGCCAGGCCACCGTCATACAGGGCGTCGTAGACCGGCATGATGGCCCCGCCCGGGTAACCAAATACCTGGGTCACACCCTGTTTTTTGAGAGCCTGTACCAAAAACTGCGCGCCGTTCATGTGGAAAATCCTGTCCTTTGGTCGAAAAAAAACCCCCGGGCCGTGAGGCTCGGGGGTCGCTTGTTTCGTTCTGTCCGGTGGTGGGTCTATCCCTTGTTCCGTGCAGCCAAACGAGCCCCGAGCGGTGAGATAATAATCACCACTAGGACCACAATAATGCTGACGAAACGGGAGGCCATGTTCATAGTTACAACCGGAAATCCTGTGAAATGGGAGCGGAGCTTGCCGCGAATGGCTATTAGAACTAGCACGGTGATTTTTATTGGGCAAGCACTTTTTACCTGACAAGACTCTGATTTTTACTGCTCTGAAACCTGACGACTGGAACAAAAAACTAATAAAAAACGGTTAACCAGCATATACATCAAACCAAGGACGGTATTTATGTCATTAGCTGTTGTTTATAGCCGTGCCAGCCTGGGGATAGCGGCGCCGCAAGTCACGGTGGAGGTGCACCTCTCCAACGGCCTGCCCGCCTTCAACATGGTGGGGTTGCCGGAAACCTCGGTGAAAGAGTCGCGGGATCGGGTGCGCAGCGCCCTGCTCAACGGCAATTTCGAATTTCCGGCCAAGCACATCACGGTCAACCTGGCACCTGCGGATCTGCCCAAAGAGGGGGGCCGCTTCGACCTGGCCATCGCCATCGGCATTCTCGCCGCATCCAAGCAGATACCCGCAAAATACCTGCTAGATCACGAATTTTTAGGGGAATTGGCCCTGACCGGCGAGATCCGCCCCGTGCTTGGGGTGCTCCCCTCGGTGCTCGCCTGCCGCGACGCGGGGCGCACCCTGCTGGTCCCACGGGAGAACGGTCCGGAGGCTTCCCTCATACAGGATGCCGAGGTGCGCACCGCCCACCAGCTGCTGGCGGTCACCGCCTGGCTGGCGGGCCAGTACGAACTACCGCTGCCGGAACCCCAGAGCGCGGAGACCCTGCCCGACGTGCCGGATCTACAGGACGTGATCGGTCAGTCCCAGGCGAAGCGGGCGCTGGAGATCGCCGCAGCCGGCAGCCACAACCTGCTGTTCATCGGCCCCCCCGGCACCGGCAAGAGCATGTTGGCCAGCCGTCTGCCCGGCATTCTGCCGCCGCTCAGCGAACAAGAAGCGCAGCAGACCGCCGCCATCCACTCCATCGGCGGCCTCACCCCCCGCGCGGGCCACTGGCACCACAGGCCGTATCGCACGCCCCATCACAGCGCCTCGGCGGTGGCGCTGGTGGGCGGGGGTACCCATCCCAGGCCTGGCGAAATTTCCCTCGCCCACAACGGGGTACTGTTTCTGGATGAACTGCCGGAGTTCGAGCGCAAGGTGCTCGACTCCCTTCGCGAGCCGCTGGAGACCGGGCACATCACCATCAGTCGTGCCGCCCGCCAGGTGGATTTTCCCGCCCGCTTCCAGCTGGTGGGTGCCATGAATCCCAGCCCCTGCGGCCATTATGGCGACGGCCAGACCCGCTCCAGCCCGGATCAGATCCTGCGCTATCTGGGCAAGCTCTCCGGCCCCTTTCTCGATCGGTTCGATCTGACGGTAGAGGTCCCGCTCTTGCCCAGGGGGAGCCTGACCGGCAAGGCGGAGCGGGGGGAATCGAGCCAGCAGATACGCGAACGGGTGCTGGGGGCGCGAGAGCGCATGCTGAGTCGCAGCGGAAAACTCAACAATCTGCTGGATAGTCGTGAAATCGAAGATGTTTGCAGATTATCGCCACAGGATGCCGAGTTTCTGGAGGGTGCAATCCAGAAGCTGGGGCTCAGCATCCGGGCCTGGCACCGCATCCTGCGGGTATCGCGCACCATCGCCGATCTGGCGGGACACGCCACCATCGAGAGAGCGCATCTGATCGAAGCCCTGGGCTATCGTGCCATGGACAGGCTGTTGTCACGGCTGCGCGGGGGCCAGTGAGCGGGGGAACGGCAGCAGCCACCTCCCGACCCGGAAAGGGCGCCACCATGGTCTAGTCGTGGGCCGGCTGATATTATGGCCACAGATCTGACCACTTGGTTGCCATCCACCGATACGAAGACGGATTCCACCATGCCCAACAAGCTGATAGAGCGACTGCGCGGCAGCCTCTCGACCCTGCTCTATTTCATCAACACCCTGTTCTGGTTTGTCCCCGTCCTGCTGCTTGGCCTCATCAAGCTGCTGCTGCCCTTCAAGGGGGGGCGACGTCTCTGCAACACGCTCCTGGACGGCTGCGCCACCCACTGGATAGGTTTTAACAATCTGATCCAGAAAACCATCATCAACACCCCTTTCGATGTGGTCGGAGTGGACAAAGGGCGCCGGAATGAGTGGTATATGGTGATTGCCAACCATCAATCCTGGGTCGACATACTGGTACTGCAGCGGATTTTTAATCAAAAAATCCCCTTCCTGAAGTTTTTCCTCAAGAAAGAACTGATTTGGGTACCTTTTCTCGGCCTGGCCTGGTGGGCGCTGGATTTTCCCTTCATGCGGCGATATTCGCGCAAGTTGCTGGAAAAGAAGCCGCATCTGAAGGGAAAAGACATAGAGACCACGCGCCAGGCCTGTGCCAAGTTCCGCCATATGCCGGTGAGTGTGATGAACTTCGTGGAAGGGACCCGCTTCACCGTCGGCAAGCACGACAAGCAAGGGGCACCCTATCGTCATCTGCTGCACCCGAGAGCAGGGGGCATCGCCTTCACCCTGGCGGCCATGGGGGATCAACTGCACAAGCTGGTGGATGTGACCATCGCCTATCCCGGCGGCGTCCCCAGCTACTGGGACTTCATGTGCGGTCGGGTCAAGGAGATCAAGGTTCGGGTCCGCTTTCTGCCGATCGAACGCAATCTGGTGGGGGATTACTTCAATGACCCCGAGTTCCAACAAGAGTTTCAACAGTGGTTGAACGGGATCTGGCATGAGAAGGACCAGACTCTGGATAAGCTGCTGGCGGACAAGACGCAGTAAGACACTCATGCCAAACCTGCTCCCGGGCCCCCTGGTGCTGTTCATCAGCGCCGGCCTGACCATACTGTTTACCGCCCTGTGTGCCAGCCTGATCCTGCTGGTTTCTCTGGCCAAACTGCTGCTGCCCGTGCCGGCCTTTGGTCGCGCCTGCAGCCGGCTCAACAATCGCTTCATGGGCCTGTGGCTCGGTTGCAACGCCCTGGTGATCCGCCTCACTACCCGCATCGACTGGCAGATTGAGGACAATACCCGGCTGCGCAAGGATGGCTGGTATCTCATCATCAGCAACCACATGAGCTGGACCGATATCGTGGTGCTCGGCCACCTGTTTCGCAATCGGCTGCCGGTGCCCAAGTTCTTCATGAAGCACGAGCTCATTTACATCCCGCTGCTGGGGCTCGCCTGCTGGGGGCTGGACATGCCCTTTATGCGCCGCTATTCGAGAGAGTTTCTGTTAAGAAATCCGCATCTGCGGGGCAAGGATATCGAGACCACCCGCAACGCCTGCGAGAAGTTTCGCCACATTCCCACCACCGTCATCAACTTCGTGGAGGGGACCCGCTTCACCGATCAGAAGCGCGAGGCCACCCGCTCCCGCTATCGCCACCTCATGCCCCCCAAGGCGGCAGGACTCGCCTTCACCCTGGCAGCCATGGGCGATCAGTTCGACAGCCTGATCAACGTCACCATCAGCTACCCGGACAACCCCGACACCCCCTTCAAGGATTTCCTGATGGGGAAGATGAAGCGCATCCGGGTGCGGATCGAGGAGCTGCCGGTGGACGAGCAACTGGTGGGGGATTACTTCAACGACAAGCAGTTCAAACGCGGTTTCCAGGAGTGGCTGAACGCACGCTGGAAGGAAAAAGACGACGTGCTGGCGCAGTGGCAGGCGGCCGATGCGGCGGCTCAGACCGATCCGCAGGCAGCCAAGGCGAGCGCCGAGGCCAGCTCGGGCAGCTGATCCTCGCTGAACACCGCGATGCCATGGCGGCGCAGCAAAGCCGTGGTCTTGCCCTCTCCTGCCAGTGAACCCCCTTCGAAGCGGCCATTGTAGATGCGGCCGCTGCCGCAGGAGGGGCTCCCCTCCTTCAGAAGGGCGAAGCGAATGTCCTGCTGCTGACAGAGGGCCAGCGCAAGGGCGGCGCCCCGATCGAACTCCTCCGTCACATCCAGCCCGCTTTCGGTAACCACCCGCTCCCCCTGGCGCTCGGCAGGGGGGCGTGGCGTCGGCAGGCCACCCGCCACCTCGGGGCAGAAGGCCAGTACCCGCCCCTCGGCTCCCAGCGCCTGCAGCCAGTCGCTGACAATCCCCTTGCTCTGGCCGTCGTAACGCACTGGCTGCCCCAGCAGACAGGCACTCACCAGCACCTTGTGCATTCCCGTCTCTCCCATGTTTTCACTTCCTGTGTGAGGTGCCAGTGCACCAGACCCGCTATGGGGCAACAATCCGGCTTTCGCAGACATCAGCTTATGCTTCCGCACCGTGCATGACCTGATCGAACATGACGCAGCAGGGGGTCTCCAGCCGATAGAGGATGGCGGGACGTTGCTTGCCGGTGCGCTTGCGCCCTGTGTCCACCAGGATGTCGGCACGGTGGAGCCGCTTGCGAAAGGCGGCCGTGTTCATGGGGGTCTGCAGGACGATCTCGAACGCCCGTTGCACCTCGGAGAGGGTGAATTCTGCCCCCAGCAGATGCAGCGGCAGGGTGCTGTAACGGCTCTTGATGCGCAGCCGCTCCAGCCCCATGGCGACCAGCTTGCCGTGATCGAAGGCGAGTTGCAGGCCGGGCAGATCGTCCAGAGGATGCCAGCGACCGCGCACCGCCCCCCCATCGGGATCCGCCAGACAGAGATAGACGAGGGTGGTGGACCAGCCGCGGGGATCCCGCTCCAGGTTGCCGAGGGTACAGACCTGCTCGCTGTAGCAGTGCTCCAGCCCCCACTCTGCCAACAGGCGATGGCGAGCCGCGTCCAGATCCCGATCCCGGGCCTCGTCGATGCGCAGGGCCGGCAACTGCCAGCAGTGGGCAAAGGGGGGGCGATCCCGGGTCTCGAGAAGCAGCTCGAGCCGCTCCTCGCGCAACCGCAGCACCACCATATCCAGACTCATTCTCGGCATCCTGGTCGACCTGCTCGCCTTCTAATAATGTTTGGTAGATAATATCACAAGAATATTATGTGAAGGAGCCATCCATGGGAATCATCGCCAGCCTGGATATTGATGCGCAGAAGGGATTCACCCCCCTCTGCCCGAACGAGCTGCCCGTCGCTGGCGGGGATACCATAGTAGCGGCGCTCAATGCCCAGGCTGCCCTCGCCACCCTGCGAGCCGGCAGCAAGGATGCCCACCCCGCGAACGCCCCCTGGGTGGTGACCGAACCCGGCGCCATGTTGCAACCCCTTGCACTGGCGAATGCCGATCTCACCTGGCCGGCCCACTGCGTGCCCGGCACACCTGGGTTCGAGCTGCTCGACGGCCTGCCCGCCCCCATCGACTACGACTTCTTCGTCTGGAAGGGGGTCGAGCCGGACCTGCATCCCTATGGCGCCTGCTATCACGACCTGGCGGAGCGGCGCAGCACCGGGCTCATCGAGTTTCTGCAAGCCCGCGGCGTCACTACCGTGCTGGTCGGCGGTCTCGCCACCGACTACTGCGTCAAGACCAGCGTGCTGCAACTGCGTCGCGCCGGTTTCCGGGTCATCGTCCACCTCGACGCCTGCCGCGGCATCGCCCCCGAGACAATCGACCAGGCCCGCACCCGGATGATCGAGGCCGGCGCCGAGCTGGCCCAGACCCTGGCCGACATTCAACGCCTGCTGGATGCCTGACATGCCTTCCATTTTCCACTGCCCACCCGACACCGGCGCCCACCCGTCACAGATGCAGCCAGAGTGCGTTGCCCGCGCAGCACTCATCACAGGAGCCTGATATGCCTCCCATCCTCCACAGCCTGCTCGACACCGATGCCTACAAGCTGCACATGCAGCAGGCGGTGTTCCATCGCTATCCGGATGCCGACGTCGTCGCCGAGTTCCACAGCCGCAACGAAGAAGATCTGCTGCCCATGATGGGCCAGATCGAGGAACAACTGCGCCTCGCCGGCTCCCTGCGCCTGACCCGGTCCGAACTCGACTTCCTGGCCGAACGCCCCTTCTTCACGCCCGACTACCTGGACCACCTGCGCCGCAAGCCGCTGGACGCCTCCCTGCTCAAGGTGTTCGAGCAGAATGGCCGCATCAATGTGCGGGTCGAAGGCCCCTGGCAGGACGTGATCCTGTGGGAGATCCCGGTGCTCGCCATCATCAGCGAGATGCGTAACCGCTTCCGTTATCCCCAGTTCGGTGTCAGCCAGGCACTGGAGCGGCTCGATCAGAAGATCGACAAGCTGGAACGGGAACTGAGCCGGGAGGAGATGAGCGAGTTCAACCTCATCGACTTCGGCACCCGTCGCCGCTTCTCCCTCGCGGTACAAGACGCCGTGGTGGGTCGCCTCAAGGAGCGGCTGCCGGCGTTTCGCGGCACCAGCAACTACCTGCTGGCCCAGAAGTACCGGTTGCCCGCGGTGGGCACCCAGGCCCACGAGTGGTTCCAGGCCCACCAGCAGCTCGGCTTCCCGCTGGAGCTCAGCCAGCGCGCCGCCCTCACCAGCTGGCTGGACGAATTCACCAACCACCTCGGTATCGCGCTCACCGACTGCATCACCATGGATGCTTTCCTGCGTGACTTCGACTTCGAGCTGGCGAGCCGCTACCAGGGGCTGCGCCACGACTCCGGCGATCCCGTGGTGTGGGGCGAGAAAGCCATCAGCCACTATCAGCGGCTCGGCATCGACCCTGCCGAGAAGACACTGGTCTTCTCCGACGGGCTCAACCTCGACAAGGCCGTCGAGCTGCTGCGCCACTTCCGCGGCCGCATCAACACCAGCTTCGGCATCGGCACCAAGCTCACCTGCGATCTGCCCGGCGTCAGCCCGATGAACATCGTGTTCAAGCTGATGGAGTGCAACGGCGGCCCGGTCGCCAAGATCTCCGACAGCCCGGGCAAGACCCTCTGCCGGGATGCGGACTTCATTCGCAACCTCAAACAGGCCTTCCACGTCGGGGTCTGAGTCAGGCCCGCGAGACGCCAAACAAAAAGCCCGCCGGTTTGCACCGGCGGGCTTTTGTATCGACTCAGGAATGATCAGTCCTTCTTGGCCAGCAGGAATTTCACCAGCTGGTTGAACTGCTCCTGGGAAGTGATGGATTCAATCTTCACCATGTACTTGCCGTTGACCAGAAAGGCCGGCACACCGCGCACATTGTAGCTCTCGGTGTTGCGATCGAACTGGGAGACCATGCCGGAGACGGCGAAGCTGTCGACGGCACCGTCGAACTCCTCGGCCGGCACGCCATTGTCCACGAAGACCTGCTTCACGTCGGCGCGGCTCTGGGGGATCTGGCGCTGGGTGTGGATCTTGTCGAAGATGGCCGGGGTCAGCTTGCCTTCCACGTTCAGCAGATTGGCGACGGCGTAGGCACGCTGCATCTCGGGACCCATTTCACGGCCCAGGAAGGCCACCGGGTTCTTCTTCATCGGCACGCCTTCCGGCAGGCTCTTCTTCAGATCCTCGGCAATCGGCTCGAACTTGGCGCAGTGCGGGCAGAAATAGGAGAAGAACTCCATCACTTCCGGCTGGGCGCTGCCGGTCTGGCTGACCACGTCATAGTTGACACCTTCCTTGAATTGCGGGGCGGCGTGAACCATGGGGATCATCAGCATGGCAGCGAGGAAAAATAGTACTTTTTTCATGACGTTTCCTGTTAAGGGATCACTGTGAGGCACGCCCGGCGAACCGAAGCAGTCCAAGCCTATTGCCTCACCCTCGTGCCGTCAATGGCAAAGGCAGACAGGCGGGACCGCCATCCCGCCTCCCACGGGCACCTTGCCGCTGTGGCAATGGTGCGGGCAACACCACCAGCGGACGCCCCGTGGTGTGGCGATCTGCCGGGTTCACGCCCCTACCACTGCGGCATCAGGCTGAGCGGCGGGGCCTTCAATGCCTCGAGCTGATCATGCAGGGTCGCAATCTGCTGGCGCCAGTAGTGTTCGGTGTTGAACCAGGAGAAGTGGCGGGGGAAGGCGGGATCTTCCCAGCGTCTTGCCAGCCAGGCCATGTAGTGGACGATGCGCATTGCACGCAGCGGCTCGATGAGCGCCAGCTCCCGCGGGTCGAACTCCATGAACTCCTCATACCCCGCCAGCAGGGTATCGAGCTGGATCTGCTGCTCATGACGCTCCCCGTTCAGCATCATCCAGAGATCCTGGATGGCAGGGCCGGTGCGGCAATCGTCGAGGTCGACAAACAGGGGGCCGTCACGCCACAGGATGTTGCCCGGGTGGCAGTCCCCATGCAGGGAGATGCGCGCCACATCCAGGGTCATGGCGTCGCATACGTGCCGGATCAGCTCGTCCAGCACCCCGAAGAAGGACTTGGCCAGCCCGCTCGGCAACCACTCGCCTGCCGCCAGCAACTGACGCGGCTCGTGCAGCATGCTCTCCACATCGAGCCGTACCCGGTGATGAAAGGCATGGCTGGCACCGACGCTGTGGATGCGACCGAGGTAACGCCCCACCCACTCCAGCTGGTCCAGGTTGTCCACCTCGAACTGACGCCCCCCGACGCTCTGCCAGATGGCAAACGGGTAGCCCTGATGCTCCAGCAGGGTCTCGCCGGCAAAGGCAATGGGAGCGGCGACCGGGATCTCAGTTTCACAGAGGTGAGCGGCAAACGCGTGCTCTTCCAGGATCTGGGCCCGGCTCCAGCGACCGGGGCGGTAGAACTTCACCACGTAGCGACGGCGATCCTCATCCTGAAACTGATAGACGCGGTTCTCGTAACTGTTGAGCTCGATAAGGCCGGAGTCGATGCGCAAGCCGCTGAGATCGATGGCATCCATGATGAGATCGGGATTGAGGTCGGAATAGTTGAAACGCATGTCATCCACCATAGAAAAGGGGCGCTGTTGCGCCCCATTCTATCACCACTGTCTGCCGTTGCCGTGCATGGCGGTGCGCCTTGCCGTCACAACCTGCTGATAAACTTGCTCGGTTGGCGCAAGGTCCCCTTGCTGTCATCCGGCGCCGCACCTTCCCGCTTGAGCACGAACTGGACGTCCAGAGTGGGGCGCTTCAGGTTGAAGGGATCCACCGCCAGACTCACCGGCAGGGTATAGATCTCGCCCGCCTTCAGGGTCACCTCGCGAGGACCGAACCACTGGTACTCCGGCAGCCCTTCCACGTCCAGCCGGTAGGTCTGGGAGTTCAGGGTCTTGTTGAGGATCTTCAGGGTATAGGTGTTTTCGATGAGCCCTTCACTGTTTTCCCGGAACAGCTGGTTGCGATCCCGCAGGATGTCGAGCCCCATGGGCATGATGGACATGGCGTTATAGACGAAGACCCCCAGCATGACGACCATCACCAGGCCATAGCCAATCAGCTTGGGCCGCGCCACCTGGGTTTCACTGTGGGCCAGCTTGTGCTCGGTGGTGTAACTGATGAGCCCTTTCGGATACCCCATCCGCTCCATGGTCTGGTCGCAGGCGTCGACACAGGCGCCGCAGTTGATGCACTCGTACTGCAGACCGTCACGGATGTCGATACCGGTCGGGCAGACCTGCACGCAGAGGTCGCAGTCGATGCAGTCCCCCAGCCCCAGAGCCTTGGGATCGGCCTTGCGACCACGGGCGCCGCGGGTCTCGCCACGCTGGCTGTCATAGCCGACGATGTAGGTGTCCTTGTCGAACATGGCGGACTGGAAGCGGGCATAGGGGCACATGTGGATACACATGATGGCGCGCATCCAGCCGGCGTTGCCATAGGTGCAGGCGGCAAAGAACAGCACCCAGAAGATGACCCAGCCTCCCGCCTGCAGGGTGAAGAAATCGGGTACCAGGTGGAAGACATCCTGGAAGTAGGCGACGAAGGTCAGCCCCGTGCCCAGCGACAGCAGGATCCAAGCCAGGTGCTTGGCGCCCTTACGGGCCAGCTTCTCGCCGCTCCAGGGCGCCGCATCCAGCTTGCGACGCTTGTTGGCGGCCCCTTCCAGCTTCTCCTCGAACCAGATGAACAGGAAGGTCCACACCGTCTGGGGACAGAGGTAGCCGCACCAGACCCGGCCCAGGAAGGTGGTCACAAAGAAGAGGGCGAAGGCCGCGATCATGAAGACCCAGGCCAGCAGGGTGAGATCCTGCGGCCAGATGGTGGCACCGAAGATATGGAACTGCTGGTGCTCCAGATCGAACAGCACCGCCTGACGGCCGTCATAACGCAGCCAGGGCAGGAGGACAAAGAGCGCGACGAAGAACCAGCCCATGGCCTTGCGCACCCGCTGCCAGTAGCCGGTCTGGGAGCGGACATAGATGCGGTTGCCGGGGTTGAACCTGTCATCTCCCGCCTTGAAGGTGTTGGGATTGAAAGTCCCGGTGACGTCACCGGTCACATCCTTGATGTCGATCTTGTCCTTGTCGGCCATTGCAACACATCGCTCCACTCATATTGTTATGAAAGCGATTATATCTTAAACAACCTGCTAATTGTGTGGGTTAAATGTATCTATAGTTCGAGTCCCGTCGCAATTTCAGGCAACAAAAAAGGCCCATAGCCAGTTGACTATGCGCCTTTTCACAGATTCTCTTGAAACCTTTCTCTGATGGCGATGTGACGCCCGGATTACTTGATGCCGCGGGCCTTGAGCAGGGCTTCCTTGAAGTCGGGCACGTGATCCTTGGCCAGCCCCGGGATCATCGCCTGCTTGTCGGATTCCCGCATCTTGAGGTGGTAGATCAGCATGTCGTCGGTCAGTGCGGACAGCGGACCGTCAAATCCCGCTTCCTCGGCCAGTTTGGCAACAAACTGCACCAGGCTGAGATCCTGCTCCTTGATCCAGGCAGGCTGCAGCAGTTCCAGCAGCTCTTCGATACGATGACATTGCATAGACGACCTCTTTAATCTGTCTTGTGAAACTCAGGCAACCTTACCCATCAAGGCTACTTCGATACGATCCCGGCCATTATGCTTGGCCTGATAGAGCGCCGCATCCGCTTTCTGGATAAGCTCGGCAATGGAGTGATGCTGATCCGGCACCAGGGTCGCCACCCCGAAGCTGCAACTGACCCGCCCCGAGACCCGGGATTTGTGGTGGGGAATGCCGAGGGCTCGCAACGAGGTACGCACCTGCTCGGCGATCTGCATGGCCCCCTGCAAGGTGGTGCAGGGCAGCAGCAGGGCGAACTCCTCTCCGCCGTAACGGGCAGCGAGATCGTCTTCCCGCCGCAGCACTTCGGCCAGCAGGCTCGCCACCTGTTGCAGGCACTGGTCCCCCACCTGATGACCATAGTGATCATTGAACTGCTTGAAGTAGTCCACATCCACCAGCACCAGAGAGAGAGGCGCCCTGGCACGGTGGCAGCGACGCCAGGCGCGCGCCAGGGAGTCGTCGAGATGGGCCCGGTTGGCGATGCCGGTCAGACCGTCGAGGCGGGACGTGAGCTTGAGGTGCTCGGAGACCGCCTTCAGCTCGGCCACCAGATCCGCATTGGAAAAACTGTGGTAGAGAGAGGCCACCTGATCCCGCCGCAGGCGCCGCAGCAGGGTCGGCAGAAAGACGAACAGATACCCCGCCAGCATGCAGGAGACGATACGCTCCTGGGTGTTGCCGCCACTGAGCTCGAACAACATGGCAAACCCGAGGGGCAGCACGGCCCCATAGAGGGTACGACGGCTGCCGAACAGCATGATGGCGCTGCCGGTCAGGATCAGGCTGGAGAGCATCATCATGGCGGCACGATAGGTGTCGGGCAGCTTGTCCATGTAGAGCAGCACGCCCAGTGCCCAGACGATGGAGGTGATGGTCACCCCGACAAAGAGCTCGCGCTCGAGCACCGGCAGCGGAAGCTCCGCCAGCCTGGGCTGGCGCCAGCGCAGATGCCACCAGCGCCCCAGCAACAGCAGCAGGACCAGACCGAGCCAGCCCAGCGACTCGCTGGCCGGCAGGTAATCGTGGAACAGCAGGCTCCAGCTGATCGCCAGCAGCCCCAGGCAAGGCAGGCTGAAGGAGGCATGGGTATAGAGCTGGACCATGATGGCCCGCCGCACCTGATATTTCACACTCTGTGTCAACTGGGTACTCCCTGTACAAGAGCCGCACAGTTTAACACTCCCCTTTCCTGCTCAACAATCAATCGACCGCTATTAAGCTGCCACTCAGCGCGTCCTCTCCCGCACAGGCCCCGACAGACCCTTTTCTGCAGGGTCGAATGGCGCAGCCCTCCCTCACCCTTTCTCCAGCTCGTCGAGGATGGGACACTGGGGATTCGCATCTCCGTGACAGCAGCTCACCACCTCCTCGAGGGCGCTGAGCATGGCTTGCAAACCGGCGATGCGGGAGCGCAGATCGACGATTTTCTCCTGGGCCAGCTTCTTCACCTGGGCACTGGTTCTGTGCTCGTCCCGATAGAGCGCCAGCAGCTCCTGACACTCCTCCAGATTGAAGCCGGTCTCCCGCGCCCGCTTGACGAAGCGCAGCTCCCGCAGGGAGGCATCCGTATAACTGCGATACCCGTTGTCGCTGCGGACCGGCGACGAGATGAGGCCGATGCTCTCGTAGTAGCGGATGGTCTTGGCGGTCAGGCCGGTGGCCTTGGCGACCTTGCTGATGTTCATGAATGACTCCTTTGGGATTCAGATGCACGCAGGCTGCCCGCCCGGGGCTGCCAGCGCTTCAATAACAGGGAATTGCTCAAGACGGTGATGCTGCTAAGGGCCATGGCCGCCCCCGCCAGCTCGGGGCTGAGGTAACCCAGCGCCGCCAGCGGAATACCGATGATGTTGAACACGAAGGCCCAGAACAGATTCTGCTGGATGGTGCGCCAGGTGGCCGCCGAGATGTCGATGGCATCGGCCACCAGCCGCGGGTCGGATCGCATGAGAGTGATGGAGGCGGTCTCCATCGTCACGTCGGAGCCGGAGCCCATGGCGATACCCACATCCGCCGCCGCCAGCGCCGGGGCGTCGTTTACGCCGTCTCCCACCATGGCGACCAGCCCGCTGGTTTGCGCCCGCAGCGCCTCGACTTTTTCCACCTTGCCGGCTGGCAGCACGGAGTCAAAGGCCCCGTCCAGCCCCAGCTTGGCGGCGATATGGGCCACCGGCGCCGGTCCATCACCGCTCACCAGCCAGCTGGCGATGCCGCGCTGACGCAGGGTGGCGATGGCATCCGGACTCTCGGGGCGCAGGGTATCTGCCAGCGCCGCAATGCCAGCCACCACGCCGTCGATGGCCACCCAGACCCGGGTCGCGCCGTCGGCGGGTTGTTCATCGTGTTGTGACGGTTCAATACCGAGCTGGGCCAGCAGAGAGCCATTGCCGATGGCGACCCTATGGCCCGCCACCTGACCGACAATACCGGCACCGACCCGCACCTCGACGGCTTCCGGCTGGGGCAGCATCGCCTCTTTGCCGACCGCCTCGCGCATGGCCAGCGCCAGCGGGTGTTCGCTCGCCTGCTGCAGGGCGGCGGCCAGACGCAGCTGCTCGGCTGTGCCGCTCCAGCTCGCCAGCACGGGCCTGCCCTGAGTGAGCGTACCTGTCTTGTCGAAGATAAGCGCCTTGATGGCGTGGGCCTTCTGCAGGGTATCCACGTCTTTTATCAGAATGCCGTGGCGCGCCGCCACCCCGGTACCGGTGACGATGGCCGCCGGCGTCGCCAGCCCCAGCGCACAGGGACAGGCGATCACCAGCACGGCCACCGCCGCCAGCAGCGCCTGACCGAAGTCGCTGCTGATGGCGTACCACACCAGCAGGGTGAACAGGGCAATGGTCATCACCACCGGCACGAACACGGCAGAGACCTTGTCCACCAGCTGTTGCAGCGGCGCCTTGCCCATCTGGGCACTCTCCACCAGGGCGATGATCTTGCTGAGGCTGGAATCCTCCCCCACCGTAGTGGCTTCAATTTCCAGCACGCCGGAGCGGTTGATGGCACCGCCCAGCACCTTGTCGCCCTCACCGCGCGGCACCGGCAGGCTCTCGCCGGTGAGGATCGACTCGTCCAGCTCACTCTCACCGCTCACGATTCTGCCATCCACCGGTACCCGTTCCCCCACCAGCACCCGCAGCCTGTCGCCGCGCAGCACCTCGTCGATGGCGACGCTCTGCCAGCGCTCGCCGCGCCAGACGGTGGCGGTTTCCGGCCGCAGCGCCATCAACTCGCGAATGGCGGACTGGGTGCTGCGTCTGGCTCGCGCTTCCAGCAGTTTTCCGAGGGAAATCAGGGTAATGATGATGGCACTCGCCTCGAAGTAGAGTTGGCCACTGGCGGCCACCCCCAGATTAAGCAGCAGATAGAGGCTGTAGAAGTAGGCCGCACTGGTACCGGTCGCCACCAGCACATCCATGTTGGCGGAGCGGTTCTTGATGGCGAGCCAGGCGCCGCGATAGAAGCGGGCCCCAATCCAGAACTGCACCGGGGTGGCGAGCAGCAGCTCCAGCCAGGCGGGCAGATGCCAGGGGAACAACCCGGCCATGGCCAGCATCCCCGCCAGCAGCGGCAGGGTAAGCAAAGCCGAGACGATGACCCGGGTTTGCGCCTGACGGGCGCTGGCGGCCTCCTGCGCTTCCCGCTCCAGCAACTGCTGGCGGCGGCCGCTGGCCGAGCCCTGCGCCAGTTGGGCGCCAAAGCCGAGGGCCTCGATCTGCTCGCGCAGGGCCGCGGGCGTCTGCACCCCGGGTACCAGCACGATACGAGCCTGCTCGATGGAAAAGTTGACGTCGGCGGAGATGACGCCGGGCAGCGCCGCCAGCATCTTGTTCAGGCGGGCCGAGCAACCGGCACAGGTCATACCGGTGATTTGAAACAGGATGGTCTCACTGCCGTAGTCATAACCCTGCGCCTGGATGCTCTCCAGTACCGCCGGCAGACGGTCGGGGCTGGTCAGCTCGATGGCCGCCTGCTCCAGCGCGAAGTTGACGGTGGCCGATACCCCGTCGAGCTTGTTGAGGGCGGTCGTGATGCGGCCGGCGCAGTTGGCGCAGCTCATGCCGCTGAGCGGCAACTGCAGATGAATGGGTGATTGAAGATGAGTGGTCATGTTGTTCCTCCCAGGAACCCGTCGGCACCACAAAACGCCGACTGGCAAACCCTAACCTTTACTGTAAGGGTAAGCTCAAGCCACATGATCCACTTTTTGCAGATGAAAAAACGGCGCCCGTTTGCTGCCAGAGAACAAACGGGCGCCGCCTTCAACTATTGCGCGGTATGCGCGGCGACTCAGATACCGTACTGGGCGCGGTAAGCCTTCATGGCGGCCAGTTGCGCCGCCAGCTCCGGCTGTTCGGCCTGCTTCTCTTCCAGATACTGGATCAGATCGCTCATCTGGATGATGGCGATGATGTGGGCACCGTAGTCACGCTCCACTTCCTGAATGGCGGAGAGCTCGCCCTTGCCCTTCTCCTGACGGTCCAGCGCGATCAGCACGCCAGCCAAGGAGGCGCCGTTGGCCTGGATCAGATCCATGGATTCGCGGATGGCGGTGCCGGCAGTGATGACATCGTCCACCAGCATGATGCGCCCCTTGAGCGGGCTGCCCACCAGATTGCCACCCTCGCCGTGATCCTTGGCCTCCTTGCGGTTGAAGCACCAGGGCACGTCCACGTCGTGCTGCTCCACCAGCTGCACCGCGGTGGCGGAGGCGATGGGGATCCCCTTGTAGGCCGGGCCAAACAGCACGTCGAATTCGATGCCGGCATCCATCAGGGCGGCGGCATAGAAGCGGCCGAGACGGGCCAGATCGCGGCCGCTATTGAACAGGCCGGCGTTGAAGAAGTAGGGGCTTTTACGACCGGATTTCAGGGTAAATTCACCGAATTTGAGGACCTGTTTCTCCAGGGCGAACTCGATAAATTGACGCTGGTAGGCTTTCATTCTGGCTCCTTGCTTGGCTTGTCGTTTACTGGTGTGGGGGTATAAAAAAACGCGGTCAATGCCGCGTTTGCAGGATCTGTTGACGCTTCGTCACAGCCGCGACGGAGTCGGTTTTTGCGCAGAACTAGGCATGAGATGCGAAGTTTGGTAATCCAAACGAGGCATCGAATAACGACGTTATGCACAAAAACAGACCCGTCCCTACGGGTTGCGTGGCAAAGGATGCCATGCGTTGTTGCAGGACTTGCCAAGGGAATAACCATTGGCGGCATCCTGCGCCTAGCCTGGCATCCTTTGACACTGCAACGCGACTTGTGCCGAAACATCAACAGGTCCTGGTATCAGGAAAGTGACTGCTTCTGCAGCGCAATGATGTCGGCGATGCCGCCCTTGGCGAGGGCCAGCATCTCCAGCAGCTCCTCGTGGGTGAAGGGTTCGGCCTCCGCGGTGCCCTGCACCTCGATGATGCGACCATCTTCGGTCATCACCACGTTCATGTCGGTCTCGGCGGCGGAGTCTTCGATGTACTCCAGATCGCAGATGGCCTCCCCTTCGAACATACCGACGGAGACGGCCGCGATCATCTGCTTGAGCGGGCTCTGTTTGATCAGCCCCTTCTCCACCATCCAGTTCAGCGCATCCACCAGCGCCACGCAGGCACCGGTTATGGCGGCGGTACGGGTACCGCCGTCGGCTTGCAACACATCGCAGTCAACGGTAATGGTGTGCTCGCCCAGGGCACTCAAGTCTACCGCCGCGCGCAGGGAGCGGGCGATCAGACGGGAGATCTCCAGGGTGCGGCCGCTCTGCTTGCCGGAGGCCGCTTCGCGGTTCATCCGGGAGTGGGTCGAGCGCGGCAGCATGCCGTACTCGGCAGTGACCCACCCCTGCCCCTTGCCTTTGAGGAAGCGCGGCACGCTGGTGTCGACGCTGGCGGTGCAGAGCACACGGGTGTGGCCGAATTCCACCAGCACGGACCCTTCAGCATGCTTGGTGAAGTGGCGGGTGATGGTTACCGGACGCACCTGGGCGGCGCTGCGATCGCTGGGACGGGACATGGGACTGACCTCTGGGCTGGCTGAATTGGCGCAGGAGTATAAGCGATCGCTACTCAAATATCAGCCGCTAAAACCACCTCGTCGGCTGACGGAGCAGGCCTGGCTGAGTATACTGGCCGCACACTTCATCAAGCCCGGAACAATCAATGATTCACAGCATGACCGCCTACGCCCGCAAGGAACTCAAGGGCGACTGGGGCACAGCCGTTTGGGAAATTCGTTCGGTCAACCAGCGCTATCTGGAGACCTACATTCGCCTGCCGGAACAACTGCGCAGCCTGGAGCCGGTTCTGCGTGAGCGCTTCCGCGCCAAGCTGCAGCGCGGCAAGGTGGAGTGCAACCTGCGCTTCGAGGCCGCCCAGGCCGCTGCCAGCCAGCTGCACATCAATGAAGAGCTGGCGAAACTCATCATCGAGAGCGCCAACTGGGTGATGAAAGAGGCGGGCCAGGGTCAGCTCAACCCGGTGGACGTGCTGCGCTGGCCGGGCGTGATGGCTGCCGCCGAGCAGGACATGGACGTGGTCGCCACCGAGCTGATGGCCGGCTTCGACTTGACCATGGAAGACTTCCTCGCCTCCCGCGCCAGCGAAGGGGCCAACCTCAAGGCGCTGATCGAACAGCGTCTGGCCGGCATTCAGGTAGAAGTGAAGAAGGTGCGGGAGCACCTGCCGCAGATCATCGAGTGGCAGCGCCAGAAGCTCACCGACCGCCTGGCCGAGGCCAAGGTGGAGCTGGATCCTGCCCGCATCGAGCAGGAGATCGTGCTGCTGGCCCAGAAGATCGACGTGGCCGAAGAGCTGGATCGCCTGGAGATGCACATCAGCGAAACCAACAAGATCATGAAGAAGGGTGGCGCCTGCGGCCGTCGCCTCGACTTCATGATGCAGGAGTTCAACCGCGAGTCGAACACGCTGGGCTCCAAGTCGATCAACGCCGAGGTGACCCAGTCCGCCGTCGAGTTGAAAGTGCTCATCGAGCAGATGCGCGAGCAGATCCAGAACATCGAGTGATCCCCCTCATCGATGCACCAGCCCCCGCCACCCGGGGGCTTTTTTATGCTCGTTTCCCGCAGCGCTCAGCCGCTTGACTGATGGCAACCCCTAGCAAAGGGAGCCCGACATGTGCCATCACGCAAAGAGGGTCTGCCATGCAGACCCTCTCCTTCTTTTTGATCCATCCCCCGCCCGTGCAGGCTAGACCGGTGACTTCAGCCTTCGGCTGCGCAGCAGCAGGGGGAGCTGGTAGAGCACCAGGGCGCCCAGCACCAGGCCGGCGCCTGCCAGCTTGGCGGGGCCCAGCGGTTCGTCATAGAAGAGGGTGCTTAAGATCAGGGTCCAGACCGGTTCCAGCAGCATCAGCAGGGCGGCGTGGGCCGTGGTCATCCGGCTCAGGGCGTGGGTGAGCAGCCAGTAACGCAATGTGGTGGCGATCAGGACGCTGGCCGCAAACCAGCCCCAGATGCCAGTGCCGATGCTGGCGGGCCACTGCTCGGTCAGCAGGGAGAGCAGGGTGCCGAGCAGTCCGGTCACCGCCAACTGGATGCAGGTGAGCCAGGTGGGGGGGATGGACTGGGCGAAGTGGCGGTGCACCGCGAGCTGGACCCCCAGGGTGGCGGCCGCCGCCAGAAACCAGAACAGGGAGAGCGACACACCCCAGTGGGTGCTGCTGGAGAGCAGCAGCAGACCCGCGACGGCCACGGGCAGAGTCAGCCAGTAGTGGCGGCCGGGTCTGGCCTTGAAGGCGGCCCAGGCGGCGAGCGGCGCCATCAGGGTGGCCACGCTCATGATGAAGGCGCCACTGCCGAGCGCATCGCTCTGGCTGATGGCGGTAACCCAGAACAGCAGGCTGGCCCCGAGCAAGGTGCCGCACCCGGCGGCGCGCAGCAGCTGTGAGCCACTGGGGGGCGGCTCGCGCAACCAGGCGAGCGGCAACAGCAGCAGGGCGGCCAGCAGGAAGCGGCTGCCGATAAAGGCGGCGGTGGGCAGTTCGCGAATCGCCTCTTTCGAGAAGAGCCAGCCAGCGGCGGCCAGCAGGGTGACCAGTATCATCAACAGCAGGGGAGCGCGGTTCATCGGGGCATCACAGGGTCAGGGGCAAAGGGCAGAGCATAAAGGAAAGGGACGCGGATTGTCTCCCGGGGTTTGGCAGACATGCTGGCGGGGCGGCCACCACGCCGCCCCGCCTCAGTCGTCACTTTCCAGGCTAGCGAGGCAATGGGAGAGGGTGCGCGCCAGCGCCCCCTGGTTGCGCAGCACCACGGCGCGGGCCTGCTCCCCCATCTCGCGGCGGGCAGGGGCATCGCCGAGCAGGGTGCTCACCCGGTGGCCGAGCGCCTCGGCGTCCGCCACCACGGCCGCGCCCCCCTGGGCCACCAGCTGGCGGGTGATGTCGCTGAAGTTGAAATAGACGGGGCCGGTCAGGCAGGGTTTGCCCAGCGCCGCCGGTTCCAGCAGGTTGTGACCGCCCACGGGCACCAGGCTGCCACCGACAAAGGCGAGATCCGCCGCCGCCAGCATCAGCGGCAGCTCGCCCATGGTGTCACCCAGGTAGATCTTGTCGCTCTCGCCGACCGCACTACCCGCCGTACGCCGCACGCAACCGTAGGGGGCGCACAGCTCGGCCACCCGATCGAAACGCTCGGGATGGCGCGGCACCAGGATCAGCAGGGCGGAGGGATGGGCCTTGAGCACCCGATCGAAGGCGGCCAGCACCTGCTCGTCTTCCCCCTGGTGGGTGCTGGCGGCGATCCAGACAGGTCGTGCCTCCCCCAGTTGCTGGCGCAGGGCACGGCCCCTGGCCTGCACCTCGTCGCCAAACTGGATGTCGAACTTGATGGATCCGGTCACCGCCAGCCGGTTGCGCGCTATGCCCAGCCGATGGAAGCGATCCGCATCGTCCTGATGCTGGCACAGCAGGTGGGTCAGCGGGCGGCTCAGGGCATCGAAGGCACCCTGGAAGCGACCATAGCGCTGACAGGATCGCTCCGAGAGGCGGGCATTAAGGATGGTCACTGGCAGGTGGCGTGCCTCGCAGGCCGCCAGCCAGTTCGGCCACAGCTCTGTCTCCATCACCCAGAGGGCGCGGGGCTTGACAGTGCTCAGAAACGCCGAGACGGCCCAGGGATAGTCGAGAGGCGCATAGCGGTGCACCACCAGCTCCCCGAGCTTGGCCGCCTGTTCGGCGCCGGTGCGGGTGGTGGTGGTGAGCAGGATGGGCAGCTCGGGGCGCTCGGCCTTGAGGGCGCGGATGAAGGGGGTGATGGCCAGTGTCTCCCCCACGCTCACCGCATGGATCCAGAGGGGAGCCTCCTGTCCGGTCGGCGGCAATCGTCCCAGATGCTCGGCCCAGCGCGCCCCGAAGCCGGGCTTGCCTTTTTTGGGCTTGTAGAGCGCCAGCAGCGCCAGGGGCAACCCCAGGTGGATCAGCAGGTTGTAGAGCAACCGGTAGATCATGCTAGCTATTACCTGGTTCAGCAGCAGAGGATTCCACCGGATGCTGCACTATGGTCAGATCTGCCGTTTCACCACGCTCCAGCCGATTTCCCGCCTCGATGACCTGTTCCGGCATCAGCTCGATCAGGCACTTGAGGTGGCCGAACTTGCAGGTGCGCTTGAAGCAGGGGCGGCACTCGATGTCGGTGTGGACGATCTCGACCCTGTCCGCCAGCGGTGGGGTATAGAGGGGCGAGGTGGAGCCATAGACGCCGATCAGCGGCCGGTTGAGGGCGGCCGCCACGTGCATCAGGCCCGAGTCGTTGGCAATGACCCGACCGGCCAGCGCCATCAGGTCGATCGCCTCGTGCAGGCTGGTCTTGCCCGCCAGCACGTGGCAGTTGGGGCGCGACAGGGGGTTGATCCGATCGCGGATGGTGTTGGCCACGTCCACGTCCTTGCCCGAACCGAAGATCCACACCTGCCATCCCTCGTCGAGGTGCTTTTGCGCCACCACGGCGTAGTGCCCTTCCGGCCAACGTTTGGCCGGGCCGAACTCGGCCCCCGGACAGAGCACCAGCACAGGGCGGGCACGATTCAGGCCGAGCCGCTCCAGCGCCTTGCCCTGGTTGATGAGATCCACGTGCAGGGAGGGATGGGGAATAGCGGGAATGTCGTCCCGACTCTTCATCTGCCCCTTGGGGTAGGCCAGAGCCACATAGCCTTCCACCATCAGCGGGAAGGCCTGCTTGTTGCTGCGCATGTCGTTGAGCAGACCGAAGCGGTGCTCCCCCTTCCAGCCGGTGCGCACCGGGATCCTGGCAAACCAGGGGATGAGGGCCGACTTCATGGAGTTGGGCTGGATGATGGCCTGATCGTACTGCTCGGCGGCCAACTGCTTGCCAAGGCGGCGGCGTGCCCCCAGCTTGAAGTCACCGTGGCCAAGCGGCATGGGGATGGCCTTGTCCACCTCGGGCATGCGCTCCAGCAGCGCCACGCACCAGGCCGGCGCCATCACATGGAGCTCGCTGCCCGGGTGGTTGCTCTTGAGCGCCTTGTAGAGGCTCTGGGACATCACCATGTCGCCGACCCAGGAGGGGCCGATCACCAATATCTTCATCGCGCGTCTTCTCTCGGGACTGGCCCGGCTGTTGATCATTACTGGGCAAGATTATGCCCCAAGAAAGGCCGAAGAAATAACAGAAGATACCCGTCTGCCCCCGCAAAACGCCTACCTGGCAGGATCTGCTCCCCCGCGCCCCCCTCCTGAGGCCCTCTTCCACCCGGACACGGCGTGCCCTGGGCCACCGACTGCCGGGTAGCAGAGATCCCCCTTCCCCCGCATTCAAAAGCGGGCCCACCGGGCCCTCGGGTCATGCCCCGCGCGGGGTTTTAGGCTAGAATGGGCGCCAATCCGAGCATGACCCGCCCGCCGGGCACCAACAAGAGTCCCTTGCCTGTGAAAAAACCGACCCTGGCGGCCGTCCTGATCGTCAAGAACGAAGCCGACAACCTCCGTGCCTGCCTCGCCTCCCTCGAAGGCCTGGCGGATGAAATCGTCATCCTGGACTCCGGCAGTCAGGATGACACCCCGGCCATCGCCGCCGAATTTGGCGCCCGCTTCTTCGTCAACACCACCTGGCCCGGTTTCGGCCGTCAGCGCCGCCTCGCCCAGTCCCATGTCCAGTCGGAATGGGTGCTGTGGCTGGACGCGGACGAGCGGCTCACCCCGGAACTCAGGGAAGCCATCCAGGGGGTCATGGCCAACCCGGCCAGCGACACCATCTACTCCATCCCGCGCCTCTCCTGGGTGTTCGGCCGCTTCATCCGCCACAGCGGCTGGTACCCGGATCGGGTGCTGCGCCTCTACCCCAAGGCGCTGACCGGCTACAACGAGGCGCTGGTACACGAGAAGGTGGAGGTGCGCGCCAACATGAAGATCGTCAACCTGCAGGGCGACCTCCTCCACTACACCTACCGGGATCTGGAACACTACCTGGTCAAATCCGCCGGCTACGCCCGCGCCTGGGCCGATCAGCGCACCGCCCGCGGCAAGAAGGGATCCCTCGGCCAGGGGCTGGTCCACGCCGTCGGCTGCTTCCTCAAGATGTACCTGCTCAAGGCCGGTTTCCTCGACGGCAAGCAGGGCCTGCTGCTGGCCATCCTCTCCGCCCACTCCACCTTCGTCAAATACGCCGATCTCTGGGTTCGCCAGCAGCCCCAGCAGCCGAAATAGGGCATCGCGCCTCAAACATCCCATTAATCACTCACCCCTTGTTCCAGCGGAACAAGGGGCAAACCCCATTGCCATGGAGCGGGCGCAGCCCTCGCGGGGCCGCTCACGGCGCAAACCTGGGCGCCACGGACGAAAACTGGCCGCTATAAGCCGAATGCATGAATATTGGCAACATGACCCGACTCCGGCTTATACCGACAGGTTTCCCCTGCCCGGAGCCCGGGCAGGCCCGTAAAGGGGCTGTCGGGAGCCACGCCCGGTCGGCCGGTCTGCCAGCAGGGCGCATCCCCATACAGACAGGGCCCCGCGGGGCCCTGTCTGTATGTTCTGTGTGCGCTCTCAGCGCTCGGCGCGCCAGAAGGGCGGCGCCCAGCGGGCGATCTCTGCCGCCATGGCCTTGGGATCGAGCTGGCTCATGTCCTCCGGGTGGTCGCTGTCTTCCGGCGGGCTGAAGGGCAGATGGCGCCCCTCGCCGTTGAGCGGCCGCCAGCGCAGCGGCGTCGCCGAACGGTGTGCCGGGAAGAAGCCGACCGTCGGCACGTCCATGGCCGCGGCGATGTGCAGGGGCCCCGTGCTGCCCGCCACGAACAGGGCGGCGTTGGCCATCACCTGGCAGAACTTCGGCAGCCCCTCGTCGGAGCGATAGATCCAGCCGTTGCCCCCATGGGCCAGTAGTTCGGCCGCCAACTGCTCCGCCTTCCCCTCCTCCCCCGGGCCTGCCGTCAGCACGCACTGCAACTCGGGACAGGCCTGGTTGAGCTTGATGATGAGGCGCGAGTACTGCTCGATGGAAAGGTTGTTGGCCGAGCCACCGCTGCCCGCATGCACCATCAGCCAGGGGCGGCTGGCGTCGAGCCTGAGACGGGCGGCGACCTGCTCGCGCACCTGCAGCAGGCTCTCGGGGTCAAAGCCGAGGTAGGGGCCTTGTGGCTCCACCACGGTCTGATGCTGATCGGCGAGGAAGCGGCGCACCAGATCCAGGTTGTATTCGTACTCCGGCTTCTGGGAGCGGGAGCGGCGCTGCACCAGGCGCTGGTTGTAGAGCACCTGGGCCAGCTTGGTGGCTGGTGCCAGCCGGTAGGGAATGTGCGCCTTCCACACCAGCTTGGCATTGCGGGTGTTGGAGAAGAGGCAGATGGAGGCATCGAAGGCGGCCGCCTTGATGCGCGCCAGCAGGGCGCGTTGCTGCTCCTTGTCGGCCCGGGCACCCGGATCCAGGATGATCTCGTCGATCCATGGGCAGAGGCGGGCCAAGGGCGCCGTGTAGGCGGGAACCAGGGCAGTCACATGACACTCCATGGAGCGCTTGAGCATGGCAAAGCTCGGCCACGCCAGCATGAAGTCACCAATCTTGTCATTGCGGACTACCAGAATACGTTTCATAAAAAATCCCTATGCTCCCTGTCACCAGCGAAGGAGGCTTGATGCGCGATGCGGGTATTCTTGCCTGATGCAGGGCGATTCTCAAGCGAAGACGCCACGGGGCCTTGATTTGTGCGACCCCGGCCGCCGATCAGCGCCAGAAATCCGCGCCATCCCGGTCGCGACAAACCGGCAACAGCCCCTATAATGCGACCAGTTTTCCGGTTTCAGGAATCAGCAGCATGACCAACAAGGTAATCTATCCCGGCACCTTCGACCCCATCACCAACGGCCATACCGATCTCATTGGCCGCGCCGCCAGACTGTTCGACGAGGTGGTGGTCGGGGTGGCCAACAGCCCGAGCAAACGGCCGCTGTTCGATCTCGAGGAGCGCGTTCAGCTGGCCCGGCAGGTGACGGCTCACCTGCCCAACGTCAAGGTGGTGGGCTTCTCCGGCCTGCTGGTGGATTTTGCCAGGGAGCAGCAGGCCAACGTGCTGATCCGCGGCCTGCGCGCCGTCTCCGACTTCGAATACGAGTTCCAGCTCGCCAACATGAACCGTCGCCTGATGCCCACCCTGGAGAGCGTCTTCCTCACCCCGGCGGAGGAGAACTCCTTCATCTCCTCCACCCTGGTGAAGGAGGTGGCGCTGCACGGAGGTGACATCCACCAGTTCGTCGACCCCCTGGTGGCTCAGGCCATTGCCGCCAGACAGCAGCGCTAATCCCCTCCCCTGATGGGCAGAAACGAACAAGGGCTACCCGCGGGTAGCCCTTGTTGCATCAACGCACTGCACGCCTAGCTGCGGGCAAACTGCTGGCGGATCGCCAGCTCCAGCTGATCGAGCCACTCGTAACGGCGCCGGTACATGGCCCGCTTCTTGGCGGCCACCTCCTCCAGCGGCTTGCGCACCACGGGTTGCAGCCGCACGAAGTTGGCGTCCTGATCGAGGGCGCCAAACTCCTGCCACAGCTCGTCGTAGTCCGCCTGCAGGCAGGCTTTCTTCTTCTTGCTGTACCGTCTTGCCTGGAAGATGTGGGCCTTCATGCGCACCGCACAGACCCGGTGGGCCCCCATGGCCCCGGCCAGCGCCATCACCAGCATCACCACCAGCGACTTGGGTCTCAGACCCTGACCCGCCCGGGTCAATGCCCGCACCTGCTCCTGGGGCTGCTCGACACAGGGCTCTGGCCCCTGCACCGACCCGATCACCAGGGCCAGCTCCTGTTCGTTGCCCGCCAGGGAGAAGGCACAGCTGTAGAGTCGCTCCCCCCGCGCGTTGACGATGGAGAGCGCCAGCTCCGCCTCCCGGCGGAAGGTGCCGTCGTGACGCAGCACGATGCGCCAGCCGCCATCGGGATAATGGCCCAGCACTATCCCCTCCCCCAGATAGAGCGGGTCGATGAGCTCGGGGTACAGGCCCAGCAGCAGGCGGTAGTGATCCTCCACCATCTTGACCCGCTGGTTCACCGTCGAGCAGGCGAAGCGATAGGGGCGCATCGGCTTGTCGAGCAGCTCGGGGTGGCGGGCGGGAAGCGCCCGCAGGGGGGCGCTCTGGAACAGCTCGAACACCCGGTTCAACTGCGCACGGTAGAGCAGACTGCGCAGCAAAAACTTGCCGCGATTGAAAGTCTTGCGGGCGCTGTCTTCGGGATAGAGGAAGCGGGCCATATCGTGGGCACAATAGTGCCCCTGCCGGGATAAATGTTCCCAGTCTATTGATTTAGCTGTCATTTTATTACCTCGCAGCCTGAACTGGCGAGATAGTAGTCATGGGCTGACGCCGCTTCAACAGACCGGAAATACTCTCTTACAACTTGGCCGATCCCGGCTCAAAAATCCCACTTTCAGCGTTGGCAGTGGGAGCAGAACACCGTGGTTCGCTGGCCCATCTTCACCTCGGTGAGCAGGGTGTGGCAGTGGAAACAGGGCTGGCCGCCACGGCCGTAAACCTGCAGCTGCTGCACGAAATAGCCCGGCTTGCCGTCGGCGCTGGTGAAATCCTTGAGGGTGGTGCCCCCCTGGCGAATGGCTTCGGCCAGCACCCGCTTGATCTCGCTCACCAGGGTGCCCAGCCGCTCGGCGCTGATGTTGCCCGCCGCCCGCCTGGGATGAATGCCGGCGGCATAGAGCGCCTCGTTGGCGTAGATGTTGCCCACCCCGACCACCACGTGGTTGTCCATCAGGAACTGCTTGATGGCGGTGCTGCGTCCCTTCGCCCGCTCCCGCAGGTAATCGGCATGGAAGGCATCGGTGAGGGGTTCCGGCCCCAGCTTGGCGAGCAGGGCATGGGCCTCGGCCGGTTCGCGGGTCCACAGCAGGGCACCAAAACGGCGCGGATCGTTGAGCCGCAGCAGCTTGCCGTTGGCCAGCTCGATATCCACGTGATCGTGCTTCTCGGCCGGGGTGCCGATGTCCAGCACCCGCAGGCTGCCGGACATCCCGAGATGGAGGATGGCGGTGCCGAAGTCGGTCTCCAGCAACAGGTATTTGGCGCGGCGGCTGACCCGGTGGATGACGAGATCCACCAGCTCCTGGATCTCGCCGGGCACGGGCCAGCGCAAGCGGCCGTCCCGCACCACCACGCGGGTCACCTTGATGCCGGTAAGCCAGGGGGAGATGCCCTGGCAGCTGACTTCGACTTCCGGTAATTCAGGCATGGGCGATCTCTCGTTCAGGGAATGGGGCGCATCAGGTCACGGTATTGCGCCTGACTCAAGCTGAGCCAGGTCGAGGAGGGCAGTAGGGCGGCAAACTTGCCGTCGTCCTGATAGAGCCCGACTTCCACAGGATCGCTCTGTCCGGCGATCCAGATCTTGAGGGTCACCGGGGTGCCGCGCACGGGCTCGCCGGGGGGCAGCAGCCAGCCTTGCCACGCCTCGATGCGGGCCGCCAGCTGGGTGCTGCCAAGCCCCAGATCCGGCGCGCTGCGCCAGCCCTGGCCGATACGCTCTATCTGCCAGCTCGGCCCCTGCCAGGTCAGCACCACGGCACTCTCCGGCAACAGCGGACGCGCGCGTTTGGCACTGTTCTCCTGCTGGGCCTGCTCCAGCCGGTGCAACAGGGTAATGACGATCAACACGACCACGATGATCACGTTGTTCCAGCCTTTGCGGCTCAGTTTGAACATGGCTAGCCTCCCTTCGAATCGGCAGTGTACTGAATTCCAGCCATAAAAAAACCCGGCACGAGGCCGGGTTTTTGCAGCGAAACCAAGTAATTACTTGATTTTGCCTTCTTTGTAGATCACATGCTGACGAATCACGGGATCAAATTTCTTGATCTCCATTTTTTCGGGCATGGTGCGCTTGTTCTTGGTAGTGGTATAGAAGTGACCAGTACCGGCGCTGGAGTTCAGGCGAATCTTATCGCGAATACCTTTAGCCATGATCTAATTCCTTATACCTTAACGCCGCTGGCACGCAGTTCAGCCAGAACCACTTCAACGCCGCGCTTGTCGATGATACGCATGCCTTTTGCGGATACGCGCAGGCTCACGAAGCGTTTTTCACTCTCAACCCAGAAACGGTGAGTGTGCAGGTTCGGCAGGAAACGACGCTTGGTAGCGTTGTTAGCGTGCGAACGGTTGTTACCAACTGCCGGGCGCTTGCCGGTTACTTGGCATACTCTAGACATGTCAGTCTCTCCAAATCTTACTTCATTGCTCGAGCAAATATCTGCCCCGCTGGCCTTCGATTGCGGGGCAAACAGAAGGCGGCATTTTATACAGCATCCGTGATCAAAGATCAACTAATACAGTGCCAGAGCCCAGTCACAACCAACCACGCTCTGCGAAAGAAACCGTGATGCCATCACCGATCACCAGGTGATCAAGCACTCTGATATCGACCAGGGCCAGGGCGGCCAGGATCCGATCCGTGATCTGGCGGTCCGCCCGACTGGGCTCGGCCACGCCGGACGGGTGATTATGCGCCAGAATCACGGCGGCTGCATTATGTTTGAGCGCGATCTGCACGATTTCTCTGGGCCAGACGCTCGCCGAGTCGAGGGTGCCGTAAAAAAGTTCGACAAACCGGATGACCCTGTGCTGGTTGTCGAGCAGCAGCAGGGCGAACACCTCCCGCCCCCGATCCCGCAACTGGGCTTGCAGAAAGTCACGGGTGAGCCCTGGCGAGGTGAGCGCCTCTCCCCGTTGCAACTGTTCGGCCAGATGGCGCCGCCCCATCTCCAGCACCGCCTGCAACTGGGCATACTTGGCAGGTCCCAGCCCGTGAGCGCCACAAAAATCCTGCTGCTCGGCCCCCAGCAGTGCCCGCAGGGAACCAAACTGCTGCAACAACTGGCGGGAGAGATCCACCGCACTCAACCCGCTGACCCCGGTGCGCAGGAAGATGGCCAGCAGTTCGGCATCGGAGAGCGTCGCCGCCCCTCGGCGCAGCAGCTTTTCCCTCGGGCGCTCCTCTTCCGGCCACTCCTTGATGCTCATTTGTCTCTCCCTCATGGCTATTGAGAGAAAACATAGCAAAGAATCCCGCGAGCCCGACCACAACTCCCCCATGTCAGCCTCTGTCGCCACCCATTGCCTGTGCTATCTTAGCCGACCAGTCAGAGTGAGCCGGAAGAGAAGCAGCAGATGAGATTGGCCGATAAACGCATCCTGTTGGGTGTCAGTGGCGGGATCGCCGCCTACAAGAGTGCCGAACTGGTACGTCGCCTGAAAGATCAGGGGGCCGAGGTGCGAGTGGTGATGACCCGCTCCGCCAAGGAGTTCATCACCCCGCTGACCCTGCAAGCCGTCTCAGGCCACCCGGTGGCCGACAGTCTGCTGGACCCGGCTGCCGAGGCGGGCATGGGCCACATCGAACTGGCCAAGTGGGCCGATCTGGTGCTGATCGCCCCCGCCAGCGCCAACCTGATGGCCCGCATGGCCGCCGGCATGGCGGACGAGCTGCTCACCACCCTCTGCCTTGCCACCCCGGCGACTGTCGCCCTGGCGCCAGCCATGAACCAGCAGATGTACCGCAACGCCGCCACCCAGGCCAACCTTCAGACCCTCGCCGAGCGCGGCATTCAGCTGTGGGGGCCGGATTCCGGCAGCCAGGCCTGCGGCGATGTGGGCCCGGGCCGGATGCTGGATCCCCTGGAACTGGTGGAACGCTGCTGCCAGCAGCTCGCCGCCGAACCGCTCCTGGCAGGCGTCAGGCTGCTGCTCACAGCCGGGCCGACCCGCGAGGCGCTGGATCCGGTGCGCTATATCAGCAACCACAGCTCCGGCAAGATGGGCTACGCCATCGCCCGCGCCGCGCGCGAAGCGGGCGCGGAGGTGACCCTGGTGAGCGGCCCGGTGGCACTGGCCACCCCGGCCGGCGTTACCCGCATCGATGTGGAGAGTGCCCTGCAGATGCACGAAGCAGTGATGAGCCGGGTCGGTGAGTGCGACCTCTTTATCGGCTGCGCTGCCGTCGCCGACTACCGTCCCGCCCAGGTGGCCGAGCAAAAGATCAAGAAGACCGGCGACAACGACCAGATGCAGCTGACCCTGGTCAAAAACCCCGACATCATCGCCGATGTGGGGGCGTTGTCAGACAAACCCTTCACCGTCGGATTTGCCGCCGAAACCGTGGATGTGGAACAATACGCCCTCGACAAACTTCGACGTAAGCGGCTGGACATGATCGCAGCCAACGATGTGTCCCGTGCAGGCCAGGGTTTCAATGCCGATGACAACGCCCTGACCGTCTTCTGGCAAGGGGGTCAAGCCGCCCTGCCCCTGGCCGATAAGCTGACGCTCGCCCGTCATCTTGTCGCCCTGATTGCACGCCATTATCGACCCTGAGCCCATTGAACATGCCGGGAGCCCCAGGCTCCTGCAGTACCACCCGATCGCCAGGCGATCCAATTGAAAAAGATTCATGACGACACAAATTGAACTGAAAATCCTGGATGCCCGCATCGGCACCGACTTCCCGCTGCCCGCTTACGCCACACCGGGCTCCGCTGGCATGGACTTGCGCGCCCTGCTGGATGCCCCGCTGACCCTGGCCCCGGGCGACACCACGCTGGTGCCAACCGGGCTGGCCATTCACATCCAGGATCCGAGTCTGTGCGCCACCATCCTGCCCCGCTCCGGCCTCGGCCATAAGCACGGCATCGTGCTGGGCAACCTGGTCGGCCTCATCGACTCCGACTATCAGGGTCAGTTGATGGTCTCGGTCTGGAACCGTGGCAACGACAGCTTCACCATGCAGCCTGGCGAGCGCATCGCCCAGCTGGTGATCCTGCCGGTGGTACAGGCTAGCTTCCAGCTGGTCGACGAATTCAATCAGAGTGAACGGGGTGAAGGCGGGTTTGGTTCTTCTGGTCGCCAATAACAAGACCACACGGCCCCCTGGGGCACGTGCCAAATAATAGAATCAAGCCATTGTTTTTTTAGGGGAATCCATGGCAAGCAGTAACCAGAAACAGAGTCGGCGCGATCAGATCCTGCAGGCACTCGCCCACATGCTGGAAACCAGCCCGGGCCAGCGCATCACCACGGCACGCCTCGCGGCCGAGGTGGGCGTGTCCGAGGCGGCCCTCTACCGGCATTTTCCCAGCAAGGCGAGGATGTTCGAGGGGCTGATCGACTTTATCGAGGATTCCCTGCTGTCACGGGTCAACCTGATCATGGCCGAAGAGAAGGACACCATGGCCCGCTGCCATCACATACTGCAGCTGCTGCTGGTGTTCGCCGAGCGCAACCCCGGCATCACCCGCATTCTCAATGGCGATGCCCTGCTGGGCGAACACGATCGGCTGCGGGATCGCATCAGCATTCTGTTCGACAAGCTGGAGACCCAGATCAAGCAGGTACTGCGCGAGAAACGGCTGCGGGAAGGCCAGGGCTTCCAGCTCGACGAGACCATGCTGGCCAACCTGCTGCTGGCCTATACCGAGGGCCGCATCAGCCAGTTCGTCCGCTCGGAGTTCAAAATCAAGCCCACCGCCGGGTTTGAAGATCAGTGGCAGTTTATCCGCAGCCAGCTGCTGCAAAGCTGAGCCAGCAGACCGCATCAACCAATGCACGTCCGCTCCGAGT
>NZ_JBFODC010000030.1:0-1600 GCF_040908105.1 Aeromonas sp. R7-2
GTGACCGGCACCGAGATGACGGAGGCGAACCAGGGGGCGAAGGATGTGGTGAGCCACATGAGCTTCACCGTGAGCCACGGGGCTGATGCGCTCGATACGAGCAGCCTCAAATTCGATATCGCCGCCATTCAGCAGAGCCTGGATGGCAAGTACAGCAGCCACGGCAGCCCGGTTACCTTCACCCTGGATGCCAACGGCGAGCTGGTGGGGACCAGTAGCGACGGCCGCGAGGTGCTGCGGGCCGAGCTGAGCCTCGTTGAGAACAACGGCAACTGGAGCGTCACCGCCAAGGTGACCCTGGGGGCCGAGCTGGATCACCAGGGCAGCGAATCCCTCGACCTGCCGCTCACCGTCACCCTGACCGACAAGGATGGGGACAGGGTCTCCACCGACTTGCCGCTCACCATCAAGGATGGCCATGCGCCAAGTTTCGTGGCGGGCAGCGGGGTGAGCCTGGATGAGCGTGGGCTCGACGGCAGCAATACCCTGACTGGCACCGGCCACTTCCAGGTCAATGCGGGCTCGGATCGGGTGAGCGAGGTGTCGTTTGCCGACATCAGCGAGCAGCCTGCCCTGACCGCCCTGGGTCAGAGCGTCAAATACGAGCTGGTGGACGGCGATGCCAGCATACCGGGCAACCAGGTGCTGAAAGGCTATGTGGAAGTCAATGGCCAGCGCGTCGAGGTGCTTCAGGTCGAACTGGTGGGCAAGCTGGACAACGTTGCCAGCAACGGCTTTGACTACAAGGTGACCCTGTTCGAGGGGGTTCACCAGAGCGGCAACACCGCGACCGACCTGCCGTTCAAGCTCAACATCGTCGACAGCGACAAGGGCAGCGGCAACAACGACAGCACCACGGGTACCCTCAACATCCGCATTTCGGAAGGGGCCAACCCGACCCTCACCCTGACCGGCGTGACGGTGAGTGAAGGGTGCTTCGATGGCGCCGGCAACAACCAGACCGGCGATGATCAGCATGCCACTGGCACCCTGACCATCACGGCGGACTCCGATCCCGTGGTGGACGTGCGGCTGACCCTGAGTGGTCAGGTGCTGGATGCGAGCGGCAAGGCCATCACCCACAACGGTGAGACCCTCACCTGGCAGGAGGTGCCGGGCAGCAACGGCCACAGCTTCCAGGCAGTGACTGCGAGCGGCACCCTGGTGCTGACGGTGACCCTGCCGAGCGTGCCGGGCCGCATCGAAGCCCATACCCAGGCAACCCTGGACTATCAGGTGACGGTACACACCAACCTGGATCACGGGGCGGATGACAAGCTCAACCTGAGCCTGCCGGTGAAGGTGACCGACAGCGATGGCAGTGTGATCACCGGCAGCACCACGGCGGTGATCATCGATGCCGCCGACCCTCACCTTGGCATCGACAGCGGGGTCACCTTGCAGGAAGGGGCCTCAGGCCAGACCCTGGATGGCCAGTTGCCGGTGAGCGTGGGCAGCGATCGCCTGGTGTCGCTCAACTTCGAGGCGAGCCAGCCCGGCCTGAATGGCCTCACCAGCGGCGGCCAGCCGACCCACTATCAGGTCAACGGCAACGTCATCACCCTGCTGGATGCGGGCGGCAAGACCATTCTGACCGTGA
>NZ_JBFODC010000031.1:0-20326 GCF_040908105.1 Aeromonas sp. R7-2
ACCATCGGCCACGTTGACCACGGTAAAACCACCCTGACCGCCGCCATCACCAACGTGCTGGCCAAGCACTTCGGTGGTAAAGCTTTCGCCTTCGACCAGATCGACAAGGCACCGGAAGAGCGTGAGCGTGGTATCACCATCAACACCTCCCACGTAGAATACGACACTGCTACCCGCCACTACGCTCACGTAGATTGCCCGGGTCACGCCGACTACGTTAAAAACATGATCACCGGTGCTGCCCAGATGGACGGCGCAATCCTGGTAGTAGCAGCGACTGACGGCCCGATGCCGCAGACTCGTGAGCACATCCTGCTGGGTCGTCAGGTAGGCGTTCCGTACATCATCGTGTTCATGAACAAGTGCGACATGGTAGATGACGAAGAGCTGCTGGAACTGGTCGAGATGGAAGTTCGCGAACTGCTGTCCGAGTACGACTTCCCGGGTGATGACCTGCCGGTAGTACGTGGTTCCGCACTGAAAGCGCTGGAAGGCGAAGCTCAGTGGGAAGAGAAGATCCTGGAACTGGCTGGCCACCTGGACACCTACATTCCGGAGCCGGAGCGTGCCATTGACCAGCCGTTCCTGATGCCTATCGAAGACGTATTCTCCATCGCAGGCCGTGGTACCGTAGTTACCGGTCGTGTAGAGCGCGGTATCGTCAAGGTTGGTGAAGAAGTGGAAATCGTTGGTATCAAAGATACCACCAAGACCACCTGTACCGGCGTTGAAATGTTCCGCAAACTGCTGGACGAAGGTCGTGCAGGTGAGAACGTTGGCGCACTGCTGCGTGGCGTGAAGCGTGAAGACGTAGAGCGTGGTCAGGTACTGGCCAAGCCGGGCACCATCAAGCCGCACACCAAGTTCGAATCTGAAGTGTACGTGCTGTCCAAGGAAGAAGGTGGTCGTCACACTCCGTTCTTCAAGGGCTACCGTCCGCAGTTCTACTTCCGTACTACCGACGTGACCGGTACCATCGAACTGCCGGAAGGCGTAGAGATGGTCATGCCGGGCGACAACATCAAGATGGTTGTTACCCTGATTGCCCCGATCGCGATGGACGACGGCCTGCGTTTCGCCATCCGTGAAGGTGGCCGTACCGTAGGTGCTGGTGTTGTAGCCAAAGTTATCGCTTAATCTTGGCTTACATAAATAAAGCAAAGCCCCTATAATAGGGGCTTTCTTATGCAGGGGCGTAGTTCGAATTGGTAGAACAGCGGTCTCCAAAACCGATGGTTGCGGGTTCGAGTCCTGCCGCCCCTGCCATATACCTCGTCTCGTACGGGGCTTTTGTGTCTTTGGTTACGTCAGATACAGGTGGGTTGTATGAGTGTTAGTTCTGAGGGTCAGGGCGGAAGCAAGGATACCCTGCTTTGGGGCCTGGTTTTCATCATCCTGGCGGCCGCTGTAGTGGGCAATTACCTGCTGAGCGACGTTATTGCTGCCGTCCGCGCCCTGGGTGTGGTCGTTGTCATCGCTGCTGCCGGTGCAGTGGCCCTGCAAACCACCAAGGGCAAGGCAACACTGGCGTTTGCCCGTGAGTCTCGCCTGGAAGTCCGCAAGGTCGTATGGCCGACCCGTCAGGAAGCCATTCAGACAACCCTGATTGTGCTGGCGGTGACTGCCGTGATGGGGCTGCTGCTGTTCGTGTTGGACGGCGCCTTGGTCTGGTTGGTCAACCTGATTACCGGTGTGTAAGGATAAGCCATGACTGAACAACGTGAACAGCGTATGAGATGGTATGTCGTGCAGGCATTTTCCGGCTATGAAGGCCGTGTTGCCAAATCCCTGCGTGAACATATCAAGATGCATGGCATGGAAGAGCTGTTTGGTGAAGTGCTGGTCCCGACCGAAGAAGTGGTCGAGATGCGTGCTGGCCAGAAGCGCAAGAGTGAGCGCAAATTTTTCCCGGGATACGTCCTGGTCCAGATGGTGATGGATGAAACCACATGGCACCTGGTACGCAATGTACCACGTGTAATGGGTTTCATCGGTGGTACCTCCGATCGCCCTGCTCCTATCTCCGATAAGGAAGCGGACGCCATCCTCAATCGTCTGCAAGATGCCCACGACAAGCCGCGTCCTAAAACCCTGTTTGAACCGGGTGAGATGGTCCGGGTTGCCGATGGTCCGTTCGCCGACTTCAACGGTACCGTTGAAGAGGTGGACTACGAAAAGAGCCGCGTGAAGGTCTCCGTACTGATCTTCGGCCGCTCAACGCCGGTAGAACTGGATTTTGGTCAGGTCGAAAAAGGCTGATTAATCTCTGTACGTTTAACGGTTGTCAGGGGCAGCGATTATCTCTATAATTCGCTGCCCCTTTATTTGTTGGGGAGCCGTTTGCAGGAGCATGTCTCCGAGGCGTTAGAACCCATTTTTGAGGTATTTTTGTAATGGCTAAGAAAGTCACAGCTTATATCAAGCTGCAAGTTAAGGCTGGCAGTGCTAACCCCAGCCCTCCCGTTGGTCCTGCTCTGGGTCAGCACGGTGTGAACATCATGGAATTCTGTAAGGCATTCAACGCCCGTACAGAAAAGCTGGAAAAAGGTTCTCCGACTCCGGTCGTGATCACCGTTTACAGCGACCGTTCCTTCACCTTCGAAACCAAGACTCCGCCCGCTTCCTTCCTGCTGAAGAAAGCCGCTGGTATCCAGTCTGGTTCCGCCAAGCCGAACAAAGACAAGGTTGGTAAGGTGACTGTGGCTCAGCTGCAAGAAATCGCCAAGACCAAAGAGCCGGATATGACTGGTGCCGATCTGGATGCAAAAGTACGTTGCATCGCCGGTTCCGCTCGTTCCATGGGCCTGGTAGTGGAGGAGTAAGACAATGGCTAAACTGTCCAAGCGTATGCGCGTTATTCGCGAAAAAGTTGACGGTACCAAAGAGTACTCCATCAACGAAGCCATTGCCCTGCTGAAAGAACTGGCTACCGCCAAGTTCGTTGAAAGCGTTGACGTTGCCGTTAACCTGGGTATCGATGCTCGTAAATCCGACCAGAACGTACGTGGTGCAACTGTACTGCCGCACGGTACCGGTCGTGACATCCGTGTCGCCGTGTTCACCCAGGGTGCCAATGCCGAAGCCGCCAAGGCTGCCGGTGC
Organism: Aeromonas sp. R7-2; assembly: GCF_040908105.1. Classification (NCBI taxonomy): domain Bacteria; kingdom Pseudomonadati; phylum Pseudomonadota; class Gammaproteobacteria; order Aeromonadales; family Aeromonadaceae; genus Aeromonas; species Aeromonas sp. R7-2. The sequence goes on from NZ_JBFODC010000031.1 coordinate 3,102, forward strand.
TGAACTGGTTGGTATGGACGACCTGGCCGAGCTGGTCAAGAAAGGCGAGATGAACTTCGACGTCGTCATCGCATCCCCGGATGCCATGCGTGTTGTTGGTCAACTGGGTCAAATCCTGGGCCCGCGCGGTCTGATGCCGAACCCGAAAGTGGGTACCGTCACTCCGAACGTAGCCGAAGCCGTCAAGAACGCCAAGGCTGGTCAGGTTCGTTACCGTAACGATAAGAACGGTATCATTCATACCACTCTGGGCAAGGTCTCTTTCAACGAAGTTCAGCTGAAAGAAAACCTGGAAGCGCTGCTGGTTGCCTTGAAGAAGGCCAAGCCGTCCTCCGCCAAGGGTGTATTCATCAAGAAAGTCAGCATCTCCACCACCATGGGTGCCGGTGTTGCCGTAGACCAAGCTTCCCTGGAAGCTCAGGCCTAATTGATGGGTTTTACAAGGCGCAAAATTTAATCTATAATTTTGCGCCTTGATTGGTTGGGGGTTTCGACCTCCGTCCAAGACCGCAGGAGGCCGCAAAGCCTTAATTCTTCCTGCGTAGACGGTGCCGGAAACCCAGCGAGAAAGATTCTTTCTCTTCTGGAATCCTGCTACCGCATCGTTCCCCTCTGTTGTAAAGGTAGGGGGGATGTGTCAGTACTGGGTCAACAGACCCGGATTCAATCCAGGAGTTAAGCCAATGGCATTGGGACTCGAAGACAAAAAGGCAATTGTTGCTGAAGTCAACGAAGCTGCCAAAGGCGCTCTTTCTGCAGTTGTAGCCGATTCTCGCGGCGTCACTGTAGAGAAGATGACCGTCCTGCGTAAGACCGCTCGTGAAGCTGGTGTGTACATGCGCGTTGTGCGTAACACCCTGCTGCGTCGCGCGGTAGAAGGTACCGAATACGAGTGCCTGAACGACGCATTTACCGGTCCTACCTTGATTGCTTTCTCTAACGAACACCCGGGCGCTGCCGCTCGTCTGTTCAAAGAGTTTGCCAAAGCGAACCAAAAGTTCGAAATCAAGGCTGGCGCTTTTAACGGTGAGTTTATCGCCGCAGCACAAATTGATCGTCTGGCCACGCTGCCGACTTACGAAGAAGCAATTGCGAAGTTGATGGCTACCATGAAGGAAGCCTCTGCTGGCAAACTGGTTCGTACTATCGCTGCTGTTCGCGACCAGAAACAAGCTGCTGCTTGATTCTCGCCTATCTAGGCTGTTTGAGTTTATTCAACATCAGGAATTTTTGTCATGTCTATCACTAAAGACCAAATCATCGAAGCCGTTGCTTCCATGTCCGTAATGGAAGTTGTTGAGCTGATCGAAGCTATGGAAGAGAAGTTCGGTGTTTCTGCCGCTGCTGCCGTCATGGCCGGCCCGGCTGCTGCTGAAGCAGTAGAAGAGAAGACCGAGTTCGACGTAGTTCTGACTGCTGCTGGCGCCAACAAAGTTGCCGTCATCAAGGCCGTTCGTGGCGCTACCGGTCTGGGCCTGAAAGAAGCCAAGGACCTGGTAGAAGCTGCTCCGACCAATCTGAAAGAAGCCGTGTCCAAGGACGAAGCTGAAGCTCTGAAGAAAGAGCTGGAAGCTGCCGGTGCTTCTGTTGAGATCAAATAATCTGCATTTATGTAGATTAGCCTGATAAAACAGGCTAAGGCTGGTGAATCTTTATTCACCAGCCTTTTTGCGCTGTAGACTGAGAGTATTTCACACCGTTCACGACTCTCGGTGCACCAGCAATCCGGACCGCCTCATCGTCCGGGCCAACACAAAACGGTGTTGAGACAGAGCTGTCCCGTGGGGACAGAGTGGGTCACTTATCAGCGAGCTGAGGAACCCTATGGTTTACTCTTATACCGAAAAAAAACGCATACGTAAGGACTTCGGTAAGCGAGACCAGGTACTGGACACGCCTTATCTGTTGTCCATTCAGCTGGACTCCTTCAAGCAGTTCATCGAGGCTGACCCGGAAGGTGAGTACGGCCTAGAAGCCGCCTTCCGTAGCGTTTTCCCGATCACCAGTTACTCCGGTAGTGCTGAGCTTCAGTATGTCAGCTATCGCCTGGGTGAGCCGGTATTTGACGTAAAAGAATGCCAGATCCGTGGAGTGACCTACTCCGCGCCGCTGCGTGTCAAGCTTCGTATGGTTCTGTACGACCGTGAAGCAGCTGCCGGCACCGTCAAAGACATCAAGGAACAAGAAGTTTACATGGGCGAAATTCCGCTCATGACCGAAAACGGCACCTTTGTCATCAATGGTACCGAGCGGGTCATCGTCTCCCAGCTGCACCGCAGCCCGGGCGTCTTCTTCGACCACGATAAAGGCAAAACACATTCATCCGGTAAGGTGCTTTATAACGCTCGCGTTATCCCCTACCGTGGCTCCTGGCTGGACTTCGAGTTCGATGCGAAAGACAACCTGTTTGTCCGTATCGACCGTCGTCGTAAACTGCCAGCCTCCATTATTCTGCGCGCCCTGGACTTCAGCTCCGAAGAAATCCTGGCCACCTTCTTCGAGACCATCGGTTTCGAAGTGAAAGATGGCAAGTTGATGATGGATCTGGTGCCCGAGCGCCTGCGTGGCGAGACCGCGACCTTCGACATCATTGCCAATGGCGCCGTGGTGGTCGAGACCGGTCGTCGTGTCACTGCCCGTCACATCCGTCAGCTGGAAAAAGACGGCATCACTCAGATCGAGGTGCCGGTAGAGTATGTTGTTGGCAAAGTTGCAGCCAAGAACTATGCACATCCGCAGACTGGTGAAATGGTCGTGACTGCCAACCAGGCCCTGAGCCTGGAAGCAGTTGCCAACCTGTCCCAAGCCGGCTTCAAGCACTTCGAGGTTCTGTTCACCAACGAACTGGACCACGGTGCCTACATGTCCGAGACCCTGCGTATCGACTCCAGCTCCAGCCGCCTGGAAGCTCTGGTCGAGATCTATCGCATGATGCGTCCGGGCGAGCCGCCCACTCGCGAAGCGGCCGAACAGCTGTTCGAGAACCTGTTCTTCTCGTCCGAGCGTTACGACCTGTCTACCGTAGGTCGGATGAAGTTCAACCGCCGTCTGGGTCGTGAAGACGAGACTGGCGTTGGCGTGCTGACCAAGGACGATATCGTCGAGGTCATGAAGCGCCTGATCGACATCCGTAACGGTAACGACGAAGTGGACGATATCGACCACCTGGGTAACCGTCGTATTCGTTCCGTCGGTGAAATGGCCGAGAACCAGTTCCGTGTCGGTCTGGTCCGTGTCGAGCGTGCGGTGAAGGAGCGCCTGTCTCTGGGCGATCTGGACACCCTGATGCCGCAGGATCTGATCAACGCCAAGCCGATCTCCGCAGCGGTCAAAGAGTTCTTTGGTTCCAGCCAGCTGTCCCAGTTCATGGACCAGAACAACCCGCTGTCCGAAGTGACCCACAAGCGCCGTATCTCCGCGCTGGGCCCGGGCGGTTTGACCCGTGAGCGTGCCGGTTTCGAAGTTCGAGACGTACACCCGACCCACTACGGTCGTCTGTGTCCCATCGAAACGCCGGAAGGTCCGAACATCGGTCTGATCAACTCGCTGTCCGTGTATTCCCGCACCAACGAGTACGGTTTCCTCGAGACCCCGTACCGCAAGGTGATCGACGGTGTGATCACCGACGAAGTGGATTACCTGTCTGCGATTGAAGAAGGCAAGTACGTGATCGCACAGGCCAACGCCGCGACCACCGAAGATGGCCGTCTGAAAGATGAATTGATCCCGTGCCGTCACAAAGGTGAATCCACCTTTATGAACGCCGACCAGATCCAGTACATGGACGTGAGCCCGCAGCAGATCGTCTCTGTGGCAGCGGCCCTGATCCCGTTCCTGGAACACGATGACGCGAACCGCGCATTGATGGGTTCAAACATGCAACGTCAGGCTGTACCGACCCTGCGCGCTGACAAGCCGCTGGTAGGTACCGGTATGGAACGCGCAGTGGCCGTTGACTCCGGTGTGACCGTAGTGGCCAAGCGTGGCGGCATGATCGACTACGTCGATGCCTCCCGTATCGTTATCAAGGTCAACGAAGATGAGCTGCTGCCTGGCGAAGCCGGCATCGACATCTACAGCCTGACCAAATACACCCGTTCCAACCAGAACACCTGTATCAACCAGCGTCCGTGCGTGATGTTGGGTGAGCCGGTGATGGCGGGCGACGTGCTGGCTGACGGCCCGTCCACCGATCTTGGTGAACTGGCGCTGGGTCAGAACCTGCGCGTCGCGTTCATGCCGTGGAACGGTTACAACTTCGAAGACTCGATCCTGGTGAACGAGCGTGTTGTTCAGGAAGATCGCCTGACCACCATTCACATCCAGGAACTGGCCTGTATCTCCCGTGACACCAAGCTGGGTCCGGAAGAGATCACTGCTGACATCCCGAACGTGGGTGAAGCCGCTCTGTCCAAGCTGGACGAGTCCGGTATCGTCTACGTGGGTGCCGAAGTGAAGGGTGGCGACATTCTGGTCGGTAAGGTAACGCCGAAAGGTGAAACCCAGCTGACTCCGGAAGAGAAGCTGCTGCGCGCCATCTTCGGTGAGAAGGCGTCCGACGTGAAGGACTCTTCCCTGCGTGTACCGAACGGTGTGTACGGTACCGTGGTTGACGTGCAGGTCTTTACCCGCGATGGCGTGGAAAAAGACAAGCGCGCCAAAGAAATCGAAGAGATGCAGTTGAAGGAAGCGAAGAAGGACTTGACCGAAGAGTTCAAGATCCTGGAAGACGGCATTTTCGGCCGTTCCCGCAACCTGCTGCTGGCCGCCGGTTACAGCGAAGATCGTCTGAACAAGCTCGATCGTTCCAAGTGGTTTGAGCTGGCCATCGAAGATGAAGCCAAGCAAATCGAGCTGGAGCAGATCGCTGAACAGCACGTTGAGCTGAAGGCCGAGTTCGACAAGAAATTCGAGAACAAGCGTCGCAAGATCATCCAGGGCGATGACCTGGCGCCGGGCGTACTGAAGATCGTCAAGGTCTATCTGGCCGTCAAGCGTCGCATCCAGCCGGGTGACAAGATGGCGGGCCGTCACGGTAACAAGGGTGTTATCTCCAAGATCTGTCCGGTCGAGGATATGCCCCATGACGAGTACGGCCGTCCGGTCGACATCGTACTGAACCCGCTGGGTGTACCGTCTCGTATGAACATCGGTCAGATCCTCGAAGTGCACCTGGGCCTCGCGGCCAAGGGCATCGGCGAGAAGATCGACCGCATGATCAAAGAACAGCGCGAGCTGCACGAGATGCGCGAGTTCCTGCAACAGGTCTATGACCTGGGCGAGAAGGACTCCCAGCAAGTGAACATTGCCGAACTGTCTGACGACGACGTGCGTACCCTGGTGGGTAACCTGCGTAAGGGTCTGCCGGTGGCTACACCTGTCTTTGATGGTGCCAAAGAGCGCGAAATCAAAGCCTTGCTGAAGCTGGCCGATCTGCCGGAATCCGGTCAGATCTCCCTGTTCGACGGTCGTACCGGTAACGCCTTCGAGCGCAAGGTCACCGTGGGTTACATGTACATGCTGAAGCTGAACCACCTAGTAGACGACAAGATGCACGCGCGTTCTACCGGTTCCTACAGCCTGGTTACCCAGCAGCCGCTGGGTGGTAAGGCGCAGTTCGGTGGTCAGCGGTTCGGTGAGATGGAAGTGTGGGCCCTGGAGGCTTACGGTGCGGCATATACCCTGCAGGAAATGCTGACCGTCAAGTCTGACGATGTGAACGGCCGTACCAAGATGTACAAGAACATCGTGGATGGCGACCACCGTATGGAGCCGGGCATGCCCGAATCCTTCAACGTATTGCTGAAGGAAATCCGCTCTCTGGGTATCAACATCGAGCTGGACGAAGAGTAAGAGCTCGCTCTTATTGTTCGAGAATTGACGTGGGCGCCCCGCTGTTTCGGCAGCCGGGGCGCCGAGGTTAGACTCCTGACAGGGGAAACACGTGAAAGACTTACTCAAGTTTTTGAAGGCTCAGACCAAGACCGAAGAGTTTGACAGTATCAAGATCGGTCTGGCCTCTCCTGACATGATCCGCTCCTGGTCATTCGGTGAGGTCAAAAAGCCTGAGACCATCAACTACCGGACTTTCAAGCCGGAGCGTGATGGTCTGTTCTGCGCCCGTATCTTCGGACCGGTGAAGGACTACGAGTGTCTGTGCGGCAAGTACAAGCGCCTGAAACACCGTGGTGTGATCTGCGAGAAGTGCGGTGTAGAAGTGACCCAGACCAAGGTCCGTCGTGAGCGCATGGGCCACATCGAGCTGGCCAGCCCGACTGCCCACATCTGGTTCCTGAAGTCCCTGCCGTCCCGTATCGGTCTGCTGCTGGACATGACCCTGCGTGACATCGAGCGCGTGCTGTATTTCGAATCCTATGTAGTGATCGAACCCGGCATGACCAACCTCGAGCGCAGCCAGATGCTGTCCGAAGAGAACTATCTGGACGCACTGGAAGAGTGGGGCGACGAATTCGACGCCAAGATGGGTGCCGAGGCCATTCTGGCCCTGCTGCGCGCCATCGATCTGGAAGGTGAAGTCAAAGCCATGCGTGAGGAGCTGGATCAGACCAACTCCGAGACCAAGCGCAAGAAGACCACCAAGCGTCTGAAGCTGATGGAAGCCTTCCTGCAATCCGGCAACAAGCCGGAGTGGATGATCATGACAGTGCTGCCCGTGCTGCCGCCGGACCTGCGTCCGCTGGTACCGCTGGACGGCGGCCGTTTCGCGACCTCCGATCTGAACGATCTGTACCGTCGCGTGATCAACCGTAACAACCGCTTGAAGCGTCTGCTGGATCTGGCTGCGCCGGACATCATCGTGCGCAACGAAAAGCGCATGCTGCAAGAGTCCGTGGATGCCCTGCTGGACAACGGCCGTCGTGGTCGTGCCATCACCGGTTCCAACAAGCGCCCGCTGAAATCCCTGGCCGACATGATCAAGGGTAAGCAAGGTCGTTTCCGTCAGAACCTGCTGGGTAAGCGTGTCGACTACTCCGGTCGTTCCGTTATCACCGTAGGTCCGACCCTGCGTCTGCATCAGTGCGGTCTGCCGAAGAAGATGGCACTGGAACTGTTCAAGCCCTTCATCTACGGCAAGCTGGAATCCCGCGGTCTGGCGACCACGATCAAGGCCGCCAAGAAGATGGTGGAGCGCGAAGAAGCCGTCGTTTGGGACATCCTGGACGAAGTGATCCGCGAACACCCGGTTCTGCTGAACCGTGCACCGACCCTGCACCGTCTGGGTATCCAGGCGTTTGAACCGACCCTGATCGAAGGGAAGGCCATCCAGCTGCACCCGCTGGTTTGTGCTGCGTATAACGCGGACTTCGACGGTGACCAGATGGCGGTCCACGTACCGCTGACCCTGGAAGCCCAGCTGGAAGCGCGCGCCCTGATGATGTCCACCAACAACATCCTGTCGCCTGCCTCCGGTGAGCCGATCATCGTTCCTTCCCAGGACGTGGTCTTGGGTCTGTACTACATGACCCGTGCCCGTATCAACGCCAAGGGCGAAGGTATGGTGCTGTCCGGTCCGAAAGAGGCCGAGAAGGTCTACCGTGCCGGTCTGGCCGACCTGCATGCTCGCGTCAAGTGCCGCATCACCGAGTACGTGAAGAACGAAGCCGGTGAGCTGGTTGCCAAGACCGAGATGAAGAACACCACCGTTGGTCGTGCGATCCTGAGCCTGATCCTGCCCAAAGGCATGGAGTACGCGCTGATTGACGAGCCCAAGGTACTGACTGCTGCAGAGCAGGCTGATCTGGACGCCAACCCGCAGAACTGGATCAAGTGCGTCTCCAACAAGGCGCTGGGCAAAAAGCTCATCTCCCGTCTGCTGAACACCTGCTATCGCAAGCAGGGCCTGAAGGATACCGTCATCTTCGCTGACCAGCTGATGTATACCGGTTTCCACTACGCGGCCCTGTCCGGTGCCTCTGTTGGTATCGATGACATGGTCATCCCGGATGCCAAGAAAGACATCATCGCTGCTGCAGAAGCCGAAGTCGCCGAGATCCAGGACCAGTTCCTGTCCGGTCTGGTGACCGCGGGCGAACGCTACAACAAGGTTATCGATATCTGGGCCAGCGCGAACGATCGCGTCTCCAAGGCCATGATGGACAACCTTTCCAAGGAGCGTAACGTCAACTCCCTGGGCGATGAGGAAGAGCAAGCCTCCTTCAACAGCATCTTCATGATGGCCGACTCTGGTGCGCGGGGTTCCGCCGCCCAGATCCGTCAGCTGGCCGGTATGCGTGGCCTGATGGCGAAGCCGGATGGCTCCATCATCGAAACGCCGATCGTGGCGAACTTCCGTGAAGGTCTGAACGTACTGCAGTACTTCATCTCCACTCACGGTGCTCGTAAAGGTCTGGCGGATACCGCGCTGAAGACAGCGAACTCCGGTTACCTGACCCGTCGTCTGGTTGACGTGGCCCAGGACATGGTGATCACCGAGGACGATTGCGGCACTACCGACGGTCTGTGGATGACTCCGCTGATCGAGGGTGGCGACGTGGTCGAGCCGCTGCGTGAGCGCGTGTTGGGTCGTGTGGTGGCCGAAGACGTGATCAAGCCGGGTACCGAGGATGAAGTGCTGGTAGCGCGCAACACCCTGCTCGACGAGCAGCTGTGTGACCTGCTGGAGCGCAACTCCGTCGACCGCGTGAAGGTACGTTCTGCCATCACCTGTGAGACCGACTTCGGTAACTGTGCTCACTGCTACGGCCGTGATCTGGCCCGTGGTCACCTGGTTAACAAGGGTGAGGCTGTCGGTGTTATCGCCGCTCAGTCCATCGGTGAACCGGGCACCCAGCTGACGATGCGTACCTTCCACATCGGTGGTGCCGCATCCCGAGCGGCTGCCGAGAGCAGCATCCAGGTGAAGAACACCGGTAGCATCAAGTTGCAGAACGCCAAGTTCGTTCTGAACAACTCTGACAAGCTGGTTATCACCTCCCGTTCTACCGAGCTGACCATCATGGACGAGATGGGCCGTACCAAGGAAAGCCACAAGCTGCCTTACGGTTCCGTGCTGGAAGTGAAGGATGGCGAAGCGGTGAACGCCGGTGATACCGTCGCGAACTGGGACCCGCACACCCACCCGATCATCACCGAAGTGGCGGGTCGCCTGCACTTCGAACACATGATCGACGGTGTGACCATCACTCGTCAGACCGACGAGCTGACCGGTCTCTCTTCCATCGTCGTGCTGGATGTCAACGAGCGTCCGAGCGCCGGTAAAGAGATGCGTCCGACCGTGAAACTGGTCGATCTGAACGGCAAGGATGTGATGATCCCGGGCACCGACGTTCCCGCCCAGTACTTCCTGCCGGGCAAGGCGATCGTGAACCTGGAAGATGGTGCCAACGTGGGCGTGGGTGATGCGGTTGCGCGTATCCCGCAAGAGTCCAGCGGTACCAAGGACATCACCGGTGGTCTGCCGCGCGTTGCGGATCTGTTCGAAGCACGTCAGCCGAAAGAGCCGGCCATCCTGGCCGAGATCTCCGGTACCATCTCCTTCGGGAAAGAGACCAAGGGCAAACGCCGTCTGGTCATCACCCCGACCGATGGTGGCGAGATCTACGAAGAGATGATTCCGAAATGGCGTCACCTCAACGTGTTCGAAGGTGAAAAAGTTGAGAAGGGTGAAGTGCTGGCGGACGGTCCCGAGTCTGCTCATGACATCCTGCGTCTGCGCGGTATCAGCCCGGTCGCCAACTACATCGCCAACGAAGTGCAGGACGTTTACCGTCTGCAAGGCGTTAAGATCAACGACAAGCACATCGAAGTCATCGTGCGTCAGATGCTTCGCAAGTGCGAGATCCTGAGCGCTGGCGACACCGACCTGATCGAAGGTGAGCAGGTTGAAGTGGCCCGTGTGAAGATTGCCAACCGTAAACTGGTTGCCGAAGGCAAGACCCCGGCTACCTACCGTCATATCCTGATGGGTATTACCAAGGCATCTCTGAGCACCGAGTCTTTCATCTCCGCGGCGTCCTTCCAGGAGACCACCCGCGTGCTGACCGAAGCGGCCGTGGGTGGCAAGCGTGATGAACTGCGCGGCCTGAAAGAGAACGTGATCGTGGGTCGTCTGATCCCGGCTGGTACCGGCTTTGCCTACCACCACAGCCGCATCAACCAGCGTGCCGCCGCAGCCCGTGCTGTCGGTGTGCCGCAGGTGACTGCCGATGAAGCTCAGCAAAACCTGGCGGATCTGCTCAACGCAGCCGGCAGTTTTGACGAAGAGTAATCTTCCGCTGCAGTGATCGAAAAGGGCCCCTTCTAGGGGCCCTTTTTTTATTTCCCATCCGGCGCCCAGCGTGCACTGGGCTGGGGCAGGGGGATGATCCAGTGCAAGGTTATAGAGCAAAAAATCAAAAAAAGTTGACATTGCCCCGTCGCAACTGAAAACTCGGGAAAGTTGAATGGGTATTACAGGGGTAGAACATGGCTGTCGGTATCGAGGAAGTACTGCTTCCCGAAGAGCAACTGAGCGGTCGCGCTTTTACAGACGAAGACAGGGAGCTGTTGCGTTCATATGGGGGCCTTATCGAAGGCCTGGCCGATCTGTTCGGCAAGCACTGCGAGGTGGTGCTCCACTCCCTGGAAAATCTGCATGAGTCCGTGATCCAAATAGCGAATGGTTTCAATACGGGTCGAACTCTGGGGGCGCCGATCACCGATCTCGCCCTGCGGATGCTCAAGGATATCGAGAGCACGGGTCAGGATCACACCCAGAGTTATTTTGCCCGCAGTCGGACCGGTGCCTTGATGAAGTCGAGCACCATCGCCATCCGTAACCGCGACAAGCAGGTGATCGGCCTTATCTGCATCAACCTGCACATCAATGCACCTTTCCACGAGTTCGTGGCCGAATTCTTCCCGACGCCACAGCAGGTGGAGCGGCAATCACCGGAGACCTTCGCCAACAGCGTCGAAGAGCTGGTTGCCCAGACGGTGGACAACACCATCGACGAGATCAATCGTGATCCCTCCGTGGCCAACAATGCCAAGAACCGTTTTATCGTGACCCAGTTGTTCGAGAAGGGCATATTTGATATCAAGGATTCGATCAACCTGGTCGCCGACAAGCTGAATATTTCCAAACATACCGTGTATCTCTACATCCGACAGCGCAAGCAGGGTGAAGAAGAGAGCGAGTAAGCGCCATAGATAGGGGATAGATAACAATGGCTAAAGAAGTGATTGCAACCGACAAGGCGCCTGCCGCAATTGGCCCTTATGTCCAGGCTACCAAGCTGGGTGAGCTGGTCTTTACCTCCGGGCAGATCCCGCTCGATCCGGCCACCATGGACATCGTTGCCGGTGGCATCGAGGCTCAGGCAGAGCAGGTGATGAAGAATCTGGTCGCAGTCTTGAAAGCCGCAGGGGCCGATACCAGCAAGGTACTGAAGACCACCTGCTTCCTGAGTGACATGAACAACTTCGTGGCCTTCAACCAGGTGTATGCCCGCTACTTTGGCGAATCCGCTCCGGCACGTTCCTGCGTGGAGGTCGCTCGTCTGCCCAAGGATGTGCTGGTCGAAGTCGAAGCCATCGCTTACGTCTGAGCCTGTTTCATTGCAAAAGCCCCTCCCAGGAGGGGCTTTTGCGTCTATGAGGTAGAATGGATGCACCGCTGTGCAGGAGTGCGATCATGAGTCTGAATTTTGCTCTGCTGGTCACCGGGCCCGCCTATGGCACCCAGACGGCCAGCACGGCCTATCGTTTTGCCCTGAGTCTGGTCGAGCAGGGACACCGCTTGTCCCACCTCTTCTTCTATCAGGAGGGGGTGTGCAATGCCAATGGCCTCCATACGCCAGCCAGCGATGAGACCGACCTGGTGGCGTTGTGGCGCGAGTTGGCCATCCAGCAGGGCATCCGTATCGATGTGTGTGTGGCTGCGGCCATGCGCCGTGGCGTGCTGGATGAGCAGGAGGCCAAGGGAATGGGACGGGAGCATTTCAATCTGGAAGCACCATTCTGCCTGAGCGGGCTCGGTCAGTTGGCGGAAGCCGCACTGACCGCTGATCGCTTCGTTCAGTTCTAGGGGGACAAAATGACCAGAATAGCGTTTATCTCACGGCGTGGTCCCCATGGTTCGGCGAGTGGTCGGGAGGGGCTGGATGCTCTGCTGGCCACCTCTGCATTGACGGAGTCCCTGGCACTCTTTCTGGTGGGGGATGGCGTAATGCAACTGGTGAGGGAGCAATCACCACACGCCATATTGCAGCGTCACTACGCCCCGACCTTCAAGATGCTGGAACTGTATGACATCGAGGAGATCTATGTCTGTGCGGTGTCACTGGCTGAGCGAGGACTGACGGCGGCGGATCTGCTAATCCCAGTTATTCCGCTCTCTCCTGCGGAAATTCGCCGTAGCTGGGCGGGTTTCACCACCCACATCTGCTTCTGAGGTGTCCGTGATACAGCTGATATTGAACTCTCCCTTCATGAGCCAGGATCTCGAGTTGGCGTTGCGTTACCGCATGGAAGGGGATCTGGTGGTGTTGATGCAGGATGCCGTGATGGCGGCGGCTGCCCCCGGGTGGTGCGAGCGCTTGGCAGACGTCCCCCTTTACGTCATGAAGGAAGACCTGCAAGCGAGAGGCTTGTCATCCGGGATCGGGATGGAACTCGATATGCCGGGTTTGATCAGGTTGATCGCCGAGCACGGATCACCGCAGACCTGGGGCGGTTAGACTTGGTTTTCCTTTTTATCTCAGTTGCTTAGCATAATGTCATTCGACTGTCATTTGCCATTTCGGTGTGCAAATTGTATAAATCTTGACTCCCCAGACAACAGGGCATAAAATTTCGCGTCCCCGTATCTGCGGGGAGGATTTTTCACACGTTTATGAAGTCATTATCAGGAGCCTTTTGATGGCAACTATTAACCAGTTGGTTCGCAAGCCACGCATCAAGCTCGTTGTGAAAAGCAACGTGCCGGCGCTGGAAGCGTGCCCTCAGAAGCGTGGTGTATGCACCCGTGTATACACCACCACCCCGAAGAAGCCTAACTCTGCACTGCGTAAAGTATGCCGTGTACGTCTGACCAACGGCTTCGAAGTCACCTCCTACATCGGTGGTGAAGGTCACAACCTGCAAGAGCACTCTGTTGTTCTGATCCGTGGCGGTCGTGTAAAAGACTTGCCAGGTGTTCGTTATCACACCGTTCGTGGTGCGTTGGACTGTGCCGGTGTTAAAGACCGTAAGCAGGCTCGCTCCAAGTACGGCGTGAAGCGTCCGAAAGCTTAATGGTTCTCCGTTAAGTAAGGCCAAACGTTAATTCGTTTCTAGTTAGATAACTTTCTAGTTTTGGGTAACCCCTGAAGTTACGGAGAATTTGAAATGCCAAGACGTCGTGTTGTTGGTCAGCGTAAAATCCTGCCGGATCCCAAGTTCGGATCTGAGCTGCTGGCTAAATTTGTCAACGTAGTAATGGTTGACGGTAAGAAATCTGTTGCAGAAGCCATCGTTTATGGCGCCCTGGACATCATTGCCACCAAATCTGGCAAAGAGCACCTGGCCCTGTTCGAAGTCGCTCTGGACAACATTCGTCCGGCGGTCGAGGTTAAATCTCGTCGCGTCGGTGGTGCAACCTATCAGGTGCCGGTAGAAGTTCGTCCGGTACGTCGCAATGCTCTGGCAATGCGCTGGTTGGTTGATGCCGCTCGTAAACGTGGTGAAAAATCAATGGCTCAGCGTTTGGCTGGCGAGCTGCTGGATGCCGCTGACAATAAGGGTTCGTCTGTCAAGAAACGTGAAGACGTTCACCGTATGGCTGAAGCGAACAAGGCCTTCGCTCACTTCCGCTGGTAATCCGCTTGCGCAGGGTCTTATGACTCTGCGCACCTTTAATTATCTGGGGACAAGCGCCCTAGTAAGAGGATGACAATGGCTCGTACAACCCCCATTGAGCGTTATCGTAATATCGGTATCTCCGCTCACATCGACGCCGGTAAGACTACTACTACCGAGCGCGTTCTGTTTTACACCGGTGTAAGTCACAAGATCGGTGAAGTTCACGATGGCGCCGCCACCATGGACTGGATGGAACAGGAACAAGAGCGTGGTATCACCATCACCTCCGCCGCGACCACCGCTTTCTGGTCCGGTATGGGTAAACAGTTCCAACCGCACCGTATCAACATCATCGATACCCCGGGCCACGTTGACTTTACTATCGAAGTAGAGCGTTCCATGCGTGTTCTGGATGGCGCCGTGATGGTGTACTGTGCCGTAGGTGGCGTACAGCCCCAGTCTGAAACCGTATGGCGTCAGGCTAACAAGTACAAGGTTCCCCGTATCGCGTTCGTCAACAAGATGGACCGTACCGGTGCCAACTTCCTGCGCTGCGTTGAGCACATCAAGACCCGTCTGAAAGGTAACCCGGTTCCTCTGCAACTGAACATCGGTTCCGAAGAGAACTTCAAGGGCGTTATCGACCTGGTCAAGATGAAAGCCATCAACTGGAGCGAAGCTGACCAGGGCGTATCCTTCGACTACGAAGACGTCCCGGCTGAGTTGCTGGAACAGGCGCAAGAAATGCGCATGAACCTGGTTGAAGCCGCTGCTGAAGCGTCTGAAGACCTGATGGAAAAATACCTGGGTGGTGAAGAACTGACTGAAGAAGAGATCAAGAAAGCTCTGCGTCAGCGTGTTCTGAACAACGAAATCATCCTGGTTACCTGTGGCTCCGCGTTCAAGAACAAGGGCGTACAGGCCATGCTGGATGCCGTGGTCGAGTACCTGCCGGCTCCGACCGACGTTGCTGCTATCGACGGTCTGAAGCTGGATGGCGAGACCAAGGACGAGCGTCACGCTTCCGATGACGAGCCGTTCTCTGCTCTGGCATTCAAGATTGCTACCGACCCGTTCGTGGGCAACCTGACCTTCTTCCGTGTTTACTCCGGTGTGGTCAACTCCGGTGACTCCGTGCTGAACTCCGTTAAAGAGAAGCGCGAGCGTTTCGGCCGTATCGTTCAGATGCACGCCAACAAGCGTGAAGAGATCAAAGAAGTTCGCGCAGGCGACATCGCTGCTGCCATCGGCCTGAAGGACGTCACCACCGGTGACACCCTGTGTGACGAAAGCGCACCGATCATCCTGGAGCGTATGGAATTCCCGGAACCGGTAATCTCCATCGCCGTTGAGCCGAAATCCAAGGCTGACCAAGAGAAGATGGGCCTGGCTCTGGGCCGTCTGGCTCAGGAAGATCCGTCCTTCCGCGTATGGACCGACGAAGAATCTGGCCAAACCATCATCGCCGGTATGGGTGAGCTGCACCTGGACATCATCGTTGACCGTATGCGTCGCGAGTTCAAGGTAGAAGCCAACGTAGGTAAGCCGCAGGTTGCCTACCGTGAAACCATCCGCAACACCGTCAAGGATATTGAAGGCAAGCATGCCAAGCAGTCCGGTGGTCGTGGTCAGTACGGTCACGTCGTTATCGACATGTACCCGCTGGAAGAAGGCAAAGCCTACGAATTCGTCAACGACATCAAGGGTGGCGTGATTCCGGGCGAATTCATCCCGGGTGTTGACAAGGGTATCCGCGAGCAGCTGAAGTCCGGCCCGCTGGCAGGCTATCCGGTAATGGATCTGGGTGTACGTCTGCACTTCGGTTCCTACCACGATGTCGACTCTTCCGAGCTGGCGTTCAAGATCGCTGCTTCTCTGGCGTTCAAGGCTGGCTTCATGAAGGCCAACCCGGTACTGCTCGAACCGATCATGAAGGTCGAAGTCGAGACTCCGGAAGACTACATGGGCGACGTGATCGGTGACCTGAACCGTCGTCGCGGCCTGATCGAAGGCATGGAAGATGGCCCGTCCGGCAAGATCGTACGTGCGCTGGTGCCGCTGGCCGAAATGTTCGGTTACGCCACCTCCCTGCGTTCTGCTACCCAGGGTCGTGCTTCCTACGCCATGGAATTCGCCAAGTATCACGATGCCCCGACCAACGTCGCCCAGGCCGTGATCGAAGAGCGCAAATCCAAGTAATTTAAGATTCCCCGCCTACGACGGTAGGCGGGTTTAACCTAGAAGGACTACGTCGTGTCTAAAGAAAAATTTGAGCGTAATAAACCGCACGTAAACGTCGGCACCATCGGCCACGTTGACCACGGTAAAACCACCCTGACCGCCGCCATCACCAACGTGCTGGCCAAGCACTTCGGTGGTAAAGCTTTCGCCTTCGACCAGATCGACAAGGCACCGGAAGAGCGTGAGCGTGGTATCACCATCAACACCTCCCACGTAGAATACGACACTGCTACCCGCCACTACGCTCACGTAGATTGCCCGGGTCACGCCGACTACGTTAAAAACATGATCACCGGTGCTGCCCAGATGGACGGCGCAATCCTGGTAGTAGCAGCGACTGACGGCCCGATGCCGCAGACTCGTGAGCACATCCTGCTGGGTCGTCAGGTAGGCGTTCCGTACATCATCGTGTTCATGAACAAGTGCGACATGGTAGATGACGAAGAGCTGCTGGAACTGGTCGAGATGGAAGTTCGCGAACTGCTGTCCGAGTACGACTTCCCGGGTGATGACCTGCCGGTAGTACGTGGTTCCGCACTGAAAGCGCTGGAAGGCGAAGCTCAGTGGGAAGAGAAGATCCTGGAACTGGCTGGCCACCTGGACACCTACATTCCGGAGCCGGAGCGTGCCATTGACCAGCCGTTCCTGATGCCTATCGAAGACGTATTCTCCATCGCAGGCCGTGGTACCGTAGTTACCGGTCGTGTAGAGCGCGGTATCGTCAAGGTTGGTGAAGAAGTGGAAATCGTTGGTATCAAAGATACCACCAAGACCACCTGTACCGGCGTTGAAATGTTCCGCAAACTGCTGGACGAAGGTCGTGCAGGTGAGAACGTTGGCGCACTGCTGCGTGGCGTGAAGCGTGAAGACGTAGAGCGTGGTCAGGTACTGGCCAAGCCGGGCACCATCAAGCCGCACACCAAGTTCGAATCTGAAGTGTACGTGCTGTCCAAGGAAGAAGGTGGTCGTCACACTCCGTTCTTCAAGGGCTACCGTCCGCAGTTCTACTTCCGTACTACCGACGTGACCGGTACCATCGAACTGCCGGAAGGCGTAGAGATGGTCATGCCGGGCGACAACATCAAGATGGTTGTTACCCTGATTGCCCCGATCGCGATGGACGACGGCCTGCGTTTCGCCATCCGTGAAGGTGGCCGTACCGTAGGTGCTGGTGTTGTAGC